>NZ_VILA01000002.1:302509-477545 GCF_009712025.1 Dolichospermum sp. UHCC 0406 | reverse complement strand
CTCTTCTTCAGGCAGCAAGCCTTTCACCTCTCGGCACATTCGGTATTAGCCACCGTTTCCAGTGGTTGTCCCCAACCTGAAGGTAGATTCTTACGCGTTACTCACCCGTCCGCCACTAAATCCCGAAAGATTCCGTTCGACTTGCATGTGTTAAGCATACCGCCAGCGTTCATCCTGAGCCAGGATCAAACTCTCCATTTTGGTTCGTCTGTAGCTCTTTCTTAACCGTTTTTACAACCACGGTCAGGTTATTTTCTTTTTCTGACGCAGGGTACTTGTTGTATTCTGGCTTTCAAACTATAATATTTTCAAGGTTCGGTGCGACTTTGGCGTGGCGTTTTTCTCGCTTCGCTTCAGGCACTTATTTAATATATCGAACCTGCTTTGGTTTGTCAACTACTTTTTCAAACTATTTTGGAATTTGTTTTTTCGTTCTGTCTGAAATCCTTGTGAGGCAAGGGTTGTGAGTGTTAAAATCCTGAATTTTCTGCCCTGTTAGTGGTGTTTTTGATTGGGCTGAGTTGGTGGAGTTCCACGTCTGGGGTTTTTCGATTCATTAGAGAAGGGGTAGAAACAGCTTGATAATTTCTACCCATAACTAGCCTTATGTTACTGTTTGTCCAAGTCTTCAATAAGTTGATCAACAAATTCCCTTAACCGTTGCTGCTGTGTTAGGGACGGTTTTAATTTTTTCTCAACACCTTAAACTGCAAAGGTGATTTATCGTACGCTACCTGATTTTGTGGTTTAAATTTAATCCGAGGCATTGCCAAATCCTAATATGTCTGATATACTAGATATCATAGCACAACATTGAAGGTCGAGTCAATGCTTTTATCATTCAAAACTGCACTAATTCCAAATAACCGACAGATTACAGCTTTTCGCAAGGCTTCTGGAGTCGCTAGACACGCTTACAACTGGGCAAATGCTCAAATCAAGGATATTTTAGCTGCTCAAAAAGAAGGCGAAAAACTTAAATTACCATCAGCGATTGACTTGCATAAAAAGTTAGTTGCTGAGGTAAAATCTGAGCATATTTGGTATTACGAAGTTAATAAAAATATCCCTCAGAAGGCGTTAGCTGATTTACGCCAGGCTTGGGATAGGTGTTTTGTAAAAAACATCAAAACAACCACGATTCAAGAAAAAAGGACAACACGATTCTTTCTATTTAGAATCAGGAACTAAGGCGAAACCAGCGATTAAAAATGATGGTAAAAGAATTAAATTACCGTCAATTGGCTGGGTACGTTTAGCAGAACCTTTACCGATTACAGTAACTCATAATTGCGTGATTTCTAGACAGGCTGATAAATGGTTTATTTCTGTTAAATACGAAGTTGAAAAACCTCCTATACTTGCAGACAGACCGACCATTGGTGTTGACATTGGTATCAAAGAATTAGCAGTTTGCAGTAATGGTGAAGTATTCGAGAATCCTAAAGCCTACCGCCATAAGAGTAAACGCATGAAACGTTTACAGCGTAGTGTGAGCAGGAAAATTAAAGGCTCTAATAACCGTAAAAAAGCTGTGAGAAAATTGGCTAAATTACACGCCAAAGTTTCTAATATTCGCCAGGATTCTATTCACAAATTAACCTACTATCTAGCTAAAAACCACAGCATAATTAAGATAGAAGATTTGCACGTTAAGGCATTTTTGAAGAACCACAAATTAGCAGGTGCAATTGCAGATTGTGGGATGTATGAATTTAAAAGGCAATTAGAGTACAAAACTGAGAAATTCGGGAGTGAACTAATCCTTGTGGATAGGTTCTTTCCTAGTTCCCAAATATGCTCTAACTGCGGTAATCATCGTCATAAAATGCCATTAAAAAACCGCGTTTATATTTGTCCTGATTGTGGCTATAAAGCTGACAGGGACTTAAATGCAGCGCGTAATATTGACCGATGGTTTGTGGATATTTTTATCCCTGTAGCGTAGCGGTTCCTTTTAGGAACTACGGTCAGAAACGGTAAGTTCTACCGAGATTGCCTGTGGAGCGGAAAAACCTCTTAGAAGCCATTCTAAGACCGTGATGAAGCAGGAAGTAAACACTAAGGTTATCGCTGTCCAGATGTGTCTAGACTTTGGTGATTTTGGGTAAGTTTTATAGAACGGAAGACAATTATTGATAGTGTTGAGTGGATATAGATATTAGAAGATAATATGAAGAGTTCAGTGGCTGTACTACCACCGTTTTTGGTGCTGGATCAATTGTTGCAAAGTTGGTTGTTGGAAGATATTGGTAGAGGAGATCGCACTACTCAATCTTTATTATCCCCAAATTCCGCGAGAGGACAAGCTAAGTGGATAGCTAAAGCACCTGGGATAATTGCGGGTTTACCAGTTGCGGCTAGGGTGTTTAAGCTTTTAAATAATGAGGTTGATTTTATCAGTTTGACTGATGAGGGTACACCATCTGAACCGGGACAGGTGATAGCAGAAATCAATGGTTCTCTGGATACGCTGTTGATGGGGGAACGGGTGGCGTTGAATTTGGTGATGCGGTTAAGTGGAATTGCGAGTTTGACTAATATATATGTGAAAAAAATAGCTGACTTACCTGCTCAGTTGGTGGATACGCGCAAAACTACTCCAGGGTTGAGGATTTTGGAGAAGTACGCTAGTGCTTTGGGTGGGGCGATGAATCACCGCATGGGTTTGGATGATGCGGTGATGATTAAGGATAATCATATTGTTGCTGCTGGAGGAATTGGGGAGGCTGTTACCCGCATTCGTTCTCATGTTCCTTATCCTCTGACTATTGAGGTGGAAACGGAAAATTTAGCTCAGGTGCGGGAAGCGTTACAGCACAAAGTTGATATTATTATGTTGGATAATATGTCTTTGTCTATGATGAGTGAAGCTGTATTATTGATTCGTGAAGAAGATAGTCGGGTGAAGATTGAGGCTTCGGGAAATGTAACCTTGGAGACTGTTCGCGCTGTGGCGGAAACTGGTGTTGATTATATTTCTACTAGTGCGCCTATTACTCAGTCCAAATGGTTGGATTTGAGTATGAGAATGGTAAACTGTCTGATAGCGTAGCGTGGCGCAAGCCATATCAGGATATCCACCGATTAAAGGATTAACAGGATGAGAAATTTACCAATTACCAATTACCAGGCTCAATTAGATGACTAGCAACTTGAGTTAATAGAGGAACTGGGAAATTCTCTCTACAGCAGTTTCTAAGATTTCTGGTTTTTGTACTAATGCAAAGCGAACGTATCCTTCACCGAATTGACCGAAGCCGACTCCTGGCGAAGCTGCTACACCTGTTTGTTTAACTAATTCGGTGCAGAATTCTATGGAATTATGACTCCATTGTGGGGGTAGTTTTGCCCAAATGTACATTGTGGCTTGGGGTGTGGGAACGTTCCAACCAATACGGTGTAAGGCTTTGATGAAGGTGTCGCGGCGTTGACGAAAAGTATCAACGGCAGATTTTACACCATCTTGGGGTCCGGTGAGGGCAGCGATCGCTCCGTTCAAAATTCCCAAATATTGGTTAAAATCAACGGTGGCTTTGATTTGCTTTAAGGCTTGAATTAATTGCGGATTCCCAATTGCATAACCAATGCGGAAGCCACCCATATTATAAGACTTAGACAGGGTAAAGAATTCAATGGAGACGCTTTTTTCGGGGTCTGCTTGCAATATTGAGGGAACAAGAGATTTTGAAGTTTGGGTTTCTGCTGCGAAAACTAAGTCTACGTAGGGGAAATCGTGAACGAGGACTATATTATGTTGTTGACAAAAGGCTACGGCTTCTTGAAAGAAGGATAACGGGGCGATCGCACTGGTAGGATTATGGGGATAGCTTAATACCATTAACCGCGACTGGGCTAAAATGTTGGCGGGAATATCACTAAAAACTGGTAAAAAATTATTTTCTGGTTTTATTGGCATGGTGTAAATTTGACCACTAGCCAAGTATACTCCCCCGGCATGGGAAGGATAACCAGGATCTAATAATAAAGCAAAATCGCCGGGATTAAGCACGGCTAAAGGCAAATGGGCTGTCCCTTCTTGAGAACCAATCAGGGGTAAAACTTCTGTTTCTGGGTCAACTGGGATACCGAATTTTTGCTCGTACCACTGGGCTGCGGCTTGACGGAAATTTTGAGTACCACGAAATAATAAGTAGCCATGAGTGCTAGGATCATAGAGAGATTGGGCGATCGCTTCTATGACGTGATTCTCGGCTGGTAAATCTGAAGAACCCAAGGACAAATCAATTAATTCTCTTCCAGCAGCCAAAGCAATGGTCTTGGCTGTGTCCATATCCGCAAATACATTAGATTTTAAAGGTTGTAACCGGGTGGCAAATTGCATTTTAATTATTAGTCATTGGTCATTAGTCATGAGTGAGTGATCAGAAACTATGGAGTTTTGATCACTGACGGGTAACTAATTATTATTTAAATGCTGATCTAAAAAACTGAGTAATTTATTTTTACTAATTACTCCTTCAGTAGATTCTAATACTGTTTCTCCTCTTAGTAACCTAAGAGCGGGAAGACCTTCTACCCGATATTCCTTGACAGCGACTGGATTGGGATCAGCTTCTATCTTAACAATTTTTAAGCGATCGCCATAAGTTGTTGCAGCCAAGTTAATCAGTGGTGACATCAATTGACAAGGACCACACCAGGAAGCCCAAAAATAGACCAATACAGGCTGCTCGGCTTTTAATACTTCTGTTTCAAACTCAGCATCAGTGATAGTGATTATACACTTGTTCATTATAATCTCCATTAGGCGGTATTGATCAAAGTTGACACACAGAATAGAGAATACTTTATCCCAATCTGTTCCCACTTCACTATTTATAGCAGGCAGAGGGAAATGTTTATTTCGTTTTACTCAAAAATCAGAAAGTACAAACTATATAGATTTGAAAAATGATTGTGAGACAACAGAGGATTTCTCACCTATGCCTACTTGCTTATAATTGTCAACTAGATAATACTTAAAAAATTCTGTTATTTTATCAGGCAAATATTATTACAGCATATTGCAGGTTAATAAAGGACAAAGCTTAGTGATAAAGCTATATGGCTCTAGGGGTTGAGTAATGCTGTAATGTCAGTATTTATAAAAATATTTTCAATGCTTATTGCAAATAGTTGACAAAAACAGCGATAAAGATTTATGCTATTTTTTGTCATTAACTACGCCAATTTAATACCTTAATCAAAATCACTAGTCGTGAAAACTCTTGACTAGTAAGCTTTTTATTGAGGATAAGTGAGTATTGTCGTGACAAAAGAACCAATAAGCATTTGGAAAAATTATTTTGTTAATGCTAAATAGTGTCAAAATAAGCCTTGGAGAAAATTTACTAATAGCTAAACTACAAGCTTATTCACAATTTTTGGCAACTAAATGCGATTACTTTAATTTATCCGAGAGGAGGATTACTTAAATGATGAAAGAAGAATATACCGACTTAGTCAACACAGAGTTTCCTAGACAGCTAGATATCGCCAAAATCAGCGTTTATGGCTTAAGTATTCTTTCAGCAGCATTGTTTCTTTCTCTGCCTTTTTTTAACATCTTCAATCCTAGTCCGTGGCAAAGATGGATAGGTACAGTACATGGCTTCGGTTCTTTACTATCCACAGTAGTTGCAGTGTATACAGGACATTTAGCCTTTCCCTTGCTGCGGGGAGGGAGTAAAATTTTACCGCAGATGCGGACTTTGACATTTTGGTCAACAGCGATCGCATTTTTAGGTATTGCCACAGGCAACTTAGCATATATGCGCTACCGAGCTAATATAGAATTTGGTGGCGCTCGTGCGTGGTTAATAGAAAATACACCATTAGGACAATACATATTAATGGAATATCACGAATTTACCGTGTTATTTACATTGCCAATAGGTGTAGCTTGTACGTTGATTTTGTGGCAATATGGCGACTCAATTTTAGAAAAAGAAAATCGCCCAGTTTTAACAGCAACTTGTGTGGCTTTAATGGGAATGATGTTTTTTGCAATGGGTGGACTAGTCACCGGACTTAGTATTGCAAAACTTCATACTTTGTAAGTTTTTCAATGTTAACTATTAACCAATAAAAATCAGAAAATGACTAAAGATCTATCACGGGCATCTGAATTTAAAACAGAGCCTATCTATGGCAAAATTTGGAGTTCATTGAAAAGATTTCCTGGTGTTTTAGCTAAAGGAGCAAACAAGCCGCCTGCAACTTCTGGTCCTGCCGCCGCAGCATTAATTAGTGGAGGAATAGGATGTTTTACGATGATGGTGGCACATCATTTATCAGACACATCTAAACAGCGAGAAAAAATACTTAAAGACCTTGGTGGTTGGATACCCGGAAGCCATAATCCTAGTAAACTTTGGGGAAACATTGGCAGCTATGCCGGCAAAGAAACTATGTTGCTGATTGGTTGGCTGGTCAGTTGGGTGATTCTTTACTTTTTGTGGAAAGACAAACAAATTAAATCTAAAACCATCTTTTTCTGGATATTTTTCCTATTTGTTGCGGCTACAGCTATGAGTTGGCATCCCCTGTTTCCATATTTACCTTTGCATTAAAGATTGAGGAATTTAAAAATGCTACAAACGCCAAGAGACGTTCTTGAAAAAAGAATGCACAAGTATGTTTTTGGTTTAGTAGGAGTGTTTCTTTTGTTTGCAATTACCTTACCGATTGCTTGTTTAAGAGTAAAGCAAGATAAAAGACTTATTAACTACAACTTCCATTTAAAGTCTTTAACTTTGGAAGGTAAATTAGTTGAACCCTCTAGTCCATCACAAGAGACTCAGCCACAGAAGCATTAAAAAATGAAAAAACTACAAAAATCAAGAGACCCACCAAGCGGTTTAAACTCTTGATTTGGTAACCACAAGATTTTGTTGTTGGTTTATAATCCGTTAAATATTGTCAAATATCTGGAACATATTTGCATTCATATTTTGACCCCAGAATTTTGCTTCAGTTGAGCGATGGCACTTCGTGCTGGCTAAGGGCGATATCACTTCGCTGATTGCTTGTGGACTGGGTAATATTTTCATGGGCATTTACCATACCAATTTTTAGGAAATTTTCTCAATGATATTCAACGCAAATGACACATCTTCTCTGCTTCCAGGCAGCACCGCCTTTCCAATAGGTAATTTATCCGACCCATTATTACCCCTAAATCCCCCACCCCTCGGCTCTGCTGCCCCTATCTATGGCACAGGGGCGGATGATGTGATCAATGCCGTAAGCAAAGTTGTCGTCTACGCTGGTGATGGCAACAACGTCGTTCTCACGGGCAACTACAGTGATGTGATTTATGCTGGCTCTGGTCGGGACATTATTGATGCAGGCAAAGGCAACAACTTCATTTCTGCGGGAGAAGGAGTAAACCTGATCACCACTGGGTTGGGTAATGATGTCATCTACTCCGGTGCGAGTAGTGATTTTATTGATGGGGGTGCTGGGAATAATGTCATCTTTGCAGGGGAAGGCAACAACCGCATCCTGACGGGTAAAGGCAACGACACAATTTATGCCGGGGCAGGGAACGACACGATCTACTCTGGTAAAGGCAACGACACAATTTATGCCGGGGCAGGCAACAATGTGATCAACGCAGGTACTGGGAATGACTCGGTGTACCTCGGCAGCACCGGCAAAGACAAGCTAATCCTGGAAGGCGGCACAGGTTCCGTCGCTGTGTGGGGGTTCAATACCACGTCCGACAAAGTGCGGTTGGGGGAAAGCTTACTGGGTAAATCCCTCAGCTTTACCAGCAGCAATGGCGACACCTTGGTGTATGCGGGTAATGATCTTCTCGCAACGCTCAAAGGAGTGGCATCTGGATCTCAGGCTTTGGTGGACAACGGACCACTCTACCGTTACGCAGCAACTGATTTGGGTTCTCTCAGTACCAACCCTAATGGTTCAGTTAACGTAGCTTCGATTAACGACTTAGGACAAATCGCCGGACGCTTTGACACAGGCGCAACTTTCACCAATACAAACGCCACCACGGGTGTAGTAAATACTAACAACCTCGTGCGTCAAGGCTTCATCTGGGAAAATGGCGTGCAAACTGCCATAACCAGCACTGGATTGAAAAATGGTCAGTCTGATTTCGGTGCAGCAAATGGCGAAACAGTCACCCTGCTCACCCCCAATGTTAACACCATTAGCGATCGCGGTGTAATCCTGGGAACGGCTGATGAAGTGCGACAACCGAATCCTCTAGCCACGGACCGCGCCCTAGTTTGGGAAAAGAACGGCAGTAGCTACAACCTGACAATCAACGACTTTGGGGGCGTGGAGAGCTACTTCTTGGACATCAACAACAGGAACCTCATCTCTGGTCGTAATATTGAAGCATCAGGTTACGACAACCCGCTTTACTGGGAAAATGGCGTGGTAACTGCCTTGACAGATCTGTCCGTGAGCGGCGACGGCGGCACAGCCCGTGGAGTCAACGGTAATGGTCAAATCGTCGGATATGTGGACAGCGACCGAGTTTTGGATGGATCTGCCAAGAACACCGCCATTGTGTGGAATAAAGATGCCAACGGTGTATATCAACTCACTGATTTAGGCACTTTTGGTGGAGACCAAGCTACCTTGCGAGATATCAACAACGCGGGTCAGATTATTGGTTCTTCAACTAGTGGTAGTGGCAGCACCGCGACTAGTACGCCATTCTTGCTCCAAGCAGATGGTACATTCACTGCGATCGGTAGCTTAGGCGGTAACACTGGTTCTGTTAACGGAATCAATGAATTTGGTCAAGTCGTAGGGGCTTCTCAAATCGCCGCAGCTACAAATCATGCCTATGTTTGGAGCGGCGGTGTGCTGTCTGACTTGAACAACTTGCTGACCACACCGCTTACCTATAACGGTGCGACTGTAACTTTGACAAGTGCCACTAGCGTTAACAACTTCGGACAAATCGTGGCGACTGGAACCTATACTTACGTGGATAACTCAACTGCAACTCCAACCACCAAAACAGGGACTCGATCCTACGTGCTGAATGTTGCTTAGTAGTATTTAGGAAGTCACCAGAATTAAAAGGGGTCTGACTCCCGATGGGAACAGTAAATAGGAAAAACTGTTCCCTAATTTATCAATAATTTAGCAATTACCTTATCATTAACTGTGGTAGCTTAGATGTTACCGTGAAAATTTGGCGATCGCATAGATTATAGATATTGAAATTAAGCCTTTTTCAGATATTTACAATTATCCTTTTGACAGCAGTTTTCATATATATGAAAAATCCCACACAAATCAGATGTGTGGGATTAACTGGATTAAATTATCTGTAAAAACTACAGATTATCCAATTGTTTGCGTAGAGCCTCTAATTCAGCATCAACTGGTTGAGCAGGTTTAGTTGTACTGGTTGGTTGTGCTGGAGTTGCGGTGCTGGGTTGTTCTGGGGTGAGTAGTTTTGGTTCGGGTGCAGGTGCGAGCGATGCTTTCATTGCAGCTAATTCATCATCAACATCACTACCAGATTCCAAACGTGCAAATTGGTTTTCTAAATCTGAACCTACTAATTCTGCGGTAGACTGAGCGCGAGATTCTTGAAGCAACACTTTTTCTTCCATGCGCTCAAAAGCGGACATGGCACTGCTGGTACTCATCCCACTCACCATATTTCCCAATTGTTCTTGGGCTTTGGCCGCAGTAATCCTGGCTTTGAGCATTTCTTTCTTGGTTTTGGCTTCAGAAATTTTGCTCTCTAACTGGATTAAATTCTTTTTGAGACCTTCAACTTGAACAGTTTGCTGATCTAGACTAGTTTTTAAAGCCGTAGCAGTATCAGTGTAAGTTTTCTTCCGCTCTAATGCTTGACGTGCTAGGTTTTCATCACCTTTTTGGAGAGCAAGTTGGGCGTTGCGTTGCCACTTATTAATTTCATTTTGTCCCTCATTATACTGCTTCTCTGTACGTTTTTGGGCAGCGATCGCTTGCGCTACCCCTTGACGCAACTTCACCATGTCCTCTTGCATTTCCAAGAGGGCTTGTTCCAGCATTTTTTCTGGATCTTCGGCTTTACTGACTAAATCGTTGAGGTTAGCACCAACTACTCGTTTAAGGCGATCAAATAATCCCATAAATTTATTTTTCCTTTAGAGGTTTACGCTCTTGGTTAGATAGTTAGCTTTTCTACTATATTAATAGCTACCCATGCCAATGTAGTCTTTCCAGTCTGGATTACTATCTTTTTTTCTATTCTGAATCATGAACCTATCAATTAGCTATATTAACCAAGCAAACTTATTATTCGGGTGTTTTGGGTAAATTATGATCTGGTTGCGGATTTTCTCCTTGATTTAGCATATAAGTTTTCATTGCTGCCAGTTCTGTATCAATATCATGATCAGAATCTAAGGATGCAAATCTTTTTTCTAGATCATCACCACCCAGTGTACTAGCAACTTCTGATTGTGCTTCTATCTGTAAAACTTTTTCCTCCATTCGTTCTAATGCACCTAAACTAGATGTGGCAGAAGCACCAGTTAGCATTTCCTGAAGCCGATAAGAAGCTTCGGCCGAACGTGCGCGAGCGATATACATATCTTTTTTGGTTTTCACTTCAGCCAGTTTTAACTCTAGAGTCCGCATATCTTGCTTTAATTTGGCGACTACATCTTTTTGATGTTGAATTTGACTGGTTAAGGTTGTAGCGGTTTCTTGGTAAAATTTGCGTTTGCTGAGGGCTTCCCGTGCGAGAGACTCATTGCCTTGCTGGAGGGCTAATTGGGCGCGACGATACCATTCTTCACCTTGGGATTCTCCTGCGGCTGCTTGGCGTTCTGTGCGCTTTTGGGTGGCGATCGCTTGAGCTACCCCTTGACGCAATTGTACCAAATTCTCCTGCATTTCCATGAAAGCTTTTTCCAGAATTTTTTCTGGATCTTCTGCATTGCTGACTAAACTATTGAAATTAGCGCGAATCACCCGCAGAATACGGTTAATAACTTCCATGTTGGCTCTACCGAATGAGTATGAATTAGCCAGACTTCGCCCCGCTTCGCTAACACGCAAAGGCGCAAAAGCGCAAAGGTAAGAGTTTTCGGAATTAAAATTAAGTAAATTTCATTCCTGAATTCAGCAATACCAAGGTTTTTTTTATTATGGCTCTTCTAACCGTCCTTTGATCCCTTTTGCTTCTAGTTCTTGCAATTTCCGCTTAATCTCATCCTTGGTTTTCAATGCACCTAAATAAATAAATTTTTGATTGGGTGATAAATAAGCATCAGGAACTACTTGCTTTGCTGCTGTTAAAGCTTTGTCGCCTTGATTATCAGCAATAATATAATAGTAGCCGTTAGTTGACAGTTTCACATCTTCTGTAAGGGGTGATGCGGTGGCTGTAGGCTTTGGTAGAGGTGTGGAAAGAGTAGGAAGAGGGGAAAGAGTGGGTAATGAAGTTATAGGAGTTATAGGAGTTATGGGGGGTTGAATAGCTAGGGGAGTGGGGACGATTTGGGGAGTAGGTTTAATCTTTGGTGTTAAATCTACGATATCTTGAGGATTTCTGATTTGTCGAAATTCTTGGGTAGCTAAATTAGGATATTTGGCTATGGGAGTGATTTTGGGTTCGCTAGTTGGTTGAGAATTATTTTCTATTACTTCAGTATTTACCGCAATTGGTGATGAATTATTGTTTGGTAAGTTACTGAAATTAAATTTAGGCAAAGTTTTGGGATTTAAGACTACATAACCTAAAGTTAAAGTTGCTAACAATAGCAATAGCATTGAACCAATTTCCAGAGGGGATAGCACACTGTCACGGGATTTGGGAGAATTAGGAGTTTGAGTTTGTGGTGCTTCGGCAGTCAAACTCCGTAATAATGCTTCACTAGATTCTAAATAATCATCTAGTTGTTTAGGAGTATCGTTTGTGGTGAGGAGGGTTTGGTTTTCAACAGATTGAATTTTGGTGGGAACTATACTACTGCTAGATTTTTCTAAGTTTGGAGGGGTGGAGGTTTCTTCTATTTCGGAAATAGCAAAGTCTTGGGGAAAATTAATTGCTTCAGTCTCTTTCGTCAACAACGGATTTTCTGGGGGAGTGGCTATGGGAGGAACTGCTGGTAGTTGAATATCTGTTAACAAGGCTGTTTTTTTATTTCTTGTGTAACTTTCTACACTGCTTAATGGTTGTTGTCTGGCGTTTTTGCGTGTCCGTCGGTATCTGGTTAATTCTTGATCTAATTGTACTTCTAAACTAGCCAGTGCTGTAGTCAGAGCAGGGTTTAAGACTGGTGTTTGTGAAGAATCTATAAGAGGATTTTGATTCATTGTTTAAGATGGAGTTAGGGTAGATGATTAAATTAATTTTCAATATAGTAGCGAAAATTGTTTGCCAGTATTCAGCTATTTTACTTAACTTACTGGTTAGAAGTATAGCTGAGAAAATGCTGCTGTTGCCTATTCCCTAACTAGTAAATTCAGGTGTACTGTATTCAATTTGCACAATTTTGACAGGCAAGACTTAGGCGTGAGCGATTTGTAGAATGCTGCCCGTCCTACAATAGTTAAAATAGTAAAACTACTAACAAAATATGTCTTTTAAGTCAATTGATCAGGTTTTAGGGAATATTCAACGTTCACCACAATGGCAAGCACAGGTATTTCCACGGTTGCTGAAGTGTTGGGTGGAAGTTGTGGGGACTGCGGTTGCTGCTCAAACTCGTCCTTTGTCAGTTCAACGTGATGTAGTGTGGGTAGCAACTTCTAGTGCTGCTTGGGCGCAAAATTTGACCTTTGGACGGAAAACTATATTGATGAAATTAAATGATAAGCTGTCCACCTCTTTGGTGGATATTCGTTTTTCGACAGCAGAGTGGAAAAATTCCTCAACGACGGGAACAGAACCAACTGTTTCGGCATCTGAACATCCTAGTTATGTAGTTGATGATTTAACTACTGAGAAGTTAGTTATATCTAGTCTTGACAATGCTTTGGGTGTTTTTGAGAATTGGGCGAAGAAGATGCAAGAGCGATCGCATCATCTCCCTTTATGTCCCCAATGTCAATGTCCCACTCCACCGGGTGAACTAGAACGCTGGGATGTTTGTTCTCTCTGCTGCACTAAGCTGTTAGGGTAGAAAATAAGCCCTGAATTAAAAATATTGAACTATTATAAATCATTGAGTAAAGTAGATGCTAAGGATGAATTTTAAATCCATCTAAAGTCAGGTTTTTCCAAGATGAGCAAATCTAAAATAAAACTTTTAACCTTGATCCCCATTACGTTTCAGACAAAAACAAGTGTGTGAACACTTCAATAATCATTTACAAATATAACAAGAATCTAAAGACATCATAAAGTTTGTTTATCGCTAATAATCGCTAGAACCTATATCCAATAATGAGTTTTCGCCTTTCATGCCTATTTTGATGAAGAAGCAAGATATATAAGTGTGATAACTAGTCCTACGGTATTGAAGATGAAGGCACATGAAACTAATTAAGCGTTTAACATCTACCTGTCGTTATTGTCGTTATTACCAACCACAGGGTCGTCGTGGTGGTATGTGTGAAAAGTTGAGCGCACCAGTTCAAGGGGTTTGGAAGGCCTGTCCTTTCGCCTTAGCAGCTTTTGCACCTGCTTGGGAAACGTTAGAAGAAGCTTGGAGTTTACCAGTAGCCAGACCTATTTTTTCGGCTGCTCAAACTCTTCCGACCGATTTGGATCATCTTACAGTAGCCTCTGTTGAAGATATCCCTACTTCCGCTGCACAAGAAGTAAAAAATCAGAGCGTACTAATTTAACTACCTATTATTACGGTCATCAATTTTCCTTCTACCTTAATAAAATTTGACTGGCAATTTGTTAGATCTTCGGAAATCGCACCTTCCACAACAGGTGCGATTTTGGTATATTTCAAAATCTCAAACTTTGCGCCTTTGCTCCTTTGTGCCTTTGCGCGAAAGATAATTCATACAGCCATTATGCAACGGCGAATAAATTTAAGGCAACCAGGGAAAATCCCGAAAGTTAGGGGGACGTTTTTCTAAAAATGCTTGTTTTCCTTCTGCTCCTTCTTCTGTCATGTAATAAAGGAGAGTAGCGTTACCGGAGAGTTCTTGTAAACCAGCTTGTCCGTCGCAGTCGGCGTTAAATGCTGATTTGAGACAACGAATGGCTATGGGACTTTTTTCTAAGACTTCTTGCGCCCATTTTATGCCTTCTGTTTCTAGTTGTTCTATGGGGACGACTGTATTAACTAAGCCCATTTCTAAGGCTGCTTGGGCGTTATATTGACGACAGAGAAACCAGATTTCTCGCGCTTTTTTTTGCCCTACTATCCGTGCTAAATAACTTGCACCAAAACCACCGTCAAAACTGCCTACTTTGGGGCCTGTTTGCCCAAAAATGGCGTTATCGGCAGCAATGGTTAAATCACAAATTAAATGGAGAACATGACCGCCGCCAATAGCATAACCCGCGACGAGGGCAATAACGACTTTCGGCATGGAACGAATGAGGCGTTGTAAGTCGAGGACGTTTAAACGGGGGATTCCAGCATCATCTACATATCCTGCTTGTCCCCGCACACTTTGATCTCCACCTGAACAAAAGGCGTATTTACCGTCTGTGTGGGGTCCTGCACCAGTAAATAAAACTACGCCAATGGTGGTATCTTCTTTGGCATCCCAAAAGGCTTCGTATAGTTCAAATACGGTTTTGGGACGGAATGCGTTCCGTTTGTGGGGACGGTTGATGGTGATTTTGGCGATACCGTCGGTTTTTTGGTAGATGATGTCTTCGTAGGTTTTGACGGTTTTCCAATCGGTTTCTATCATGGATAATCTGCGATGCTGTGCTTGAGAATTTTATCTGTTTAACACTATCTACCCCTTAATGCAATAGATAATTGTCTTAATCTTTCGCTGACTTCTAAATTAGATTCTTGTGATTTTAAATTGTTTGGTATTTCTGCCAATAAAAGTGGATTTCCTTGTAACCATTCATTCATCGCTACCCCTGTCTAGTGAAATCTTTGCTGGGCAATATTTTCAGGCTTTTATTTCTCTAAATTTTTAATTCCTAAATTTGTTTTAATATCTGCAAAATGTGGGTTAGATGTCAGAATTTGTGTCATAATCAATCCTAAACGCATTCTGAGTACAGGGTGAGTCTAATGATAGGCACGATTATAGACAAGCGTTATCACATTATTCAAAGTCTGGGACAAGGTGGATTTGGGACTACCTTTTTAGCAGAAGACACCAAGCGACCGGGAAATCCTTTTTGTGTTGTTAAGCAGTTTACACCAGCCAGTACAGATCCAGCTACTTTAACAATACTTAAAAGGCTTTTTGACCAAGAAGCAGTAACGTTAGAAATGTTAGGCAAGCATGACCAAATTCCCCAACTTTTAGCCCACATAGAAGAATATCATAAATTTTATATAGTTCAGGAATATATAAAAGGTAATGATTTAAGTGATGAATTAACATTAGGTCAAAAAATGAGTGAATCTGATGTTATTCAACTCCTAATAGAAATTTTAGAAGTATTAGAATTTGTTCATAAATACAAAGTTATTCACCGAGATATTAAACCAGATAATATCCGTCGTCGTCATTTAGATAATAAAATTTTCCTGATTGATTTTGGTGCAGTTAAAGAAGTTCGTACACAGCTAGTTAATAAACAGGGACAAATTACTTCTACTGTAATTATTGGGACTCCTGGTTATATGCCACTTGAACAACAAAGAGGTAAACCACAATTGAGTAGTGATGTTTATGCAGTGGGAATAATTGCTATTCAAGCGCTCACAAGTTTATTACCTGATAAATTAGAAGAAGATGTAAAGACGGGGGAAATTATTTGGCGTAAATATGCAAATGTTAGTCCCAAACTAGCCACAGTTTTAGATAAAATGGTAAGTTATGATTTTCGTAACCGTTACCCTACAGCAAAGGAAGCATTACAAGCAGTTAAAAGCTTAGTGAACAAGCAGAAGATCCCCGACTTCTTAAAGAAGTCGGGGATCTATTATGGACTGCTAGGAATTACAATAGTTATTGGCTTAACTATTTTCTTTATTACTAAAAAATATGATTGGAATGGATATGAAAATTCTCAATATGGAATCACAATCAAATATCCAAAAACATGGGAAAGACAAGATTTAGAAAACCCAATTACAGCCGAAGTTGTGACTTTTATCTCTCCTCAACAAAGTGATAAAGATAATTTTCAAGAAAAGGTGACAATTAGCGTTGATAAGTTTTCTGGTACATTAGATGATTTACAAAAAGCTAGTATTCAGGAAATTAATAATACTGTATCGGGTGCAAAGATTGTTGATAAAAGTGTAACGACTTTGGCAAATAAAGAAGCTAGTAAATTGGTGTTTACGGGTAAAAATGGTAAAGATATTTTAAAGAATATGCAGGTTGTGACTTTAAAAGGTGATCAGGCTTATACAATTACTTATACTGCGAAAATAGATGATTATGATAACTTTGTGGAAACAGCAGAAAAGATGATTAATTCATTGGAAATTAATTAATTGTCTGAATCAGGATATCCAGGATTTGAGGATTTTCAGGATGAAATTAACATTCTTTTCATGTATCCGTATATGTTAATTGTCAGAATCAGGATGTCCAAGATTTGAGGATTTTCAGGATAAAATTAACATTCTCTTCGTGTGTTCCTGTGTGTTATGTTTCGCGCAAAGGAGCAAAGACGCAAAGAAGAAAGTAACTGTGAGAATAATAGAAAATTATCAAAATCTCATCATTCAATTACAATTAAACATCCTGTTAATCCTTAAATCCTGGATTTCCTTATTCAGACGTTCTTTGGGGCTTTGCATGAGATAATTATTAATTAGTTAAGCTTCATTATGGCTGAATCTTTCTAAGAACTTCCAAAACTTTTTGATAGCCTTCTGTGTTTCCTTGTTCATGAAAGAGGTTTGCAGCTTGCTGAAAATCACTAATTGCTGCTTGTTTGTCTCCTAATTTATAACGGACAATTCCCCGGTGGATGTAGGCTAGGGCTAAGTTAGGATTAAACTTGATAACTTGGTTAAAATCATCTATTGCTGCTTGTTTGTCTCCTAATTTATAACGGAAATTTCCCCGGTTGTTGTAGGCTGGGGCATAGTTAGGATTAATCTTAATGGCTTGGTTGAAATCTTGTATTGCTGCTTGCTTATCTCCTAATTCAGCCTTAGCAACTCCCCGGTTGTTGTAGGCTGGGGCATAGTTAGGATTAATCTTAATGGCTTGGTTGAAATCTTGTATTGCTGCTTGCTTATCTCCTAATTCAGCCTTAGCAATTCCCCGGTTGTTGTAGACTTGGGCTAAGTTAGGATTAATCTTGATAGCTAGGTTATAATCAGCTATTGCTCCTTGCTTATCTCCTAAATCATTACGGACAATTCCCCGGTTGTTGTAGGCTAGGGCATCGTTAGGATTGATCCTGATCACTTGGTTATAATCAGCTATTGCTCCTTGCTTATCTCCTAAATCATTACGGACAATTCCTCGGTTGCCGTAGGCTTTGTCATTGTTAGGATTCAGCCTAATTGCTTCATTATAAGCTACGATTGCCCCTCGATTATCTCCTTTGTTTTGCTTATCCAAACCCTGAATAAAGAAGTCGTCAGCTTTTGGTGCTGTGACTACTCTCTCTGGCGGTGGAGTTACACCCACATCTACCCCAGATTTAGCTGATAGTCGCAAAAAAGTATTAATAGGAATCCCCAAATTAAAACCTGATTTGATATAAGCAACTTCAGGATTAATCTTTGAAGTTGCTATCTCTGCTTCTGATTCATCTCCTTTTCCATGAACTCCTATTAATTCCCCTTGCTCATTAAACACAGGTCCACCACTCATCCCTGGTAAGGTAATATTGCTATACACCAAGGCATAGCCATCTTTAAGTGGTCTGGAAGCGTTTGCGGTAATCTTCCCATCAGTGAAATTGTAAATTGAACTGGAAATAGAAGCAGCTTTGGCTTTTGGGAATCCTGCTACATAAGCTATTGTTCCTTCAGAAGATTGATCAGAATTGCCGATTTTAGCAACTGGATAATTATTGCTGCTAGTAAATTGGAAAGTAGCTAAATCTACTCCTGGTAGAGGTTTAACAGTGCTGTAGTTGAGTTGGTAGCGTTTACCATCTGGAGTGACTATTTCAGCTTTATTTTTACTAGTGACAACATGAGCAGCAGTGAGAACAGTGTAAGTGTTGCCTGAACGCTTAACAATTACCCCTGAACCGGGAGCAGAACTATCAATTAAAACAGTGATTTGTTTGGCAATTTTCGCTACTTGACCTGATGATAGTGCGAAGGCTACTTGCGTTTGTACCAGTGCGATTGATACCCCTATCAGCACTGCTGGAAATGTGTATTTATAATTCATTTATTTTTTCTCCTCTTTCAAAATCTGGGATAATAAACTTGGTGCAGTATGAAAACCAGCCCGCCTCAGAATGAATTCTGAGTCTAATAGCAAAAGTCGTCTAAAGACGACTGAAGAAAAATTTATAGTCCGTTTTAACGGACTTTAGTTATTAGCCCTGAACTTGAGTTCGGGGCGGTTTATTTTTATAACGAAATCCGAATTAGATATCTCGAATTTATCCATCATTTGCACAACCCTATCTATCGGTATAGCCCAACTTAAACGCACAATTTGCTGATGTAAATTCTCCTCTACTTGCGAACCATCAACAAACACAGAGGGAGCATCCCATAAAGGATAAGCGTGCATCCCATTTACACCTACAACCTCACCCTGTTTATTCAATAAAGCACCGCCACTCATTCCCTTTTCCAAATGATTTGTATATCCCACCTGATAACCAGCTTCTAAGGCTTTTGATAACACCAAAGATACCTTACCACCAATAAATACAAAGCTGATTTTTTCGCTTTCTTCCTCCATAGGAAACCCGGCAATAAATACCTGATCTCCTATTTTGGGAACAGTACCCAAATTTGCAACAGAATAGATTTTTTTAATAGTCGAAAATTGCAATATTGCTAAATCATAATTCTGAAAATTTACATTTTTTTGTACATCTGCTTGATAGATTTCCCCATCTGGTGTTTGAATACGATAAGGGGGGTTATCTGCTCGTAAAACATGGGCATTTGTTAATACTGTATAAACTGAATTTTGTTTATTTAGTAATATTCCTGAACCCAAAAAATCTGTTGATAATATCTTGACAGTAATAGCCGCCGCTTTTTCCTGCAACTGTGCCACTGATAATGGAATTGGCGGTTTTGTCATGCTAGTTTCTTGATCAGAAATACTAACACTTACTGCTGAACTTGAAAGCAACATTGACAAACCGCCAATACAGGCGACAAATTTTAATATCCGCCAAGTCATGTTAATTTAATCCGGTTCAACAGTGGCATTATCGAGGTAAAGCTGGAAATCAATATTAATAGTGTCACCTGCACTTTCATTGAGTGTATTACCAGCAGCCAAACCCCGACGGTCTAAGAGTCTGCGGAGAGTAGCACTGGGATTAACTCCACGTTTGAGGGTAAATAATAAATTATTACTTGTACAAGCAGTATTTTGGCTAGTACCAGCACAAACAACTGGTTCACCTCTGAGCGTCCCAGTGGTGATATTTTTCAGAGTACCGTTGTCATTACTCCTTTGAAATCTGCGCGATACTTCGTCACAACGACGTTGAGCAGTCCAAGGTGGTGGAAAGTAAGCATTAGAAGTCCAGCGAACTATTGTTACTTTTCTACTATCTTGAGTACGGACAAAGGTAACAGGTATACCTTTACTTTTGCCACAGTAAAAGGTCTCACCTTTAGCGTGGCTGGGTTGGTTGGTAGTCGCAATTGTCGTTAATGCTGTCAAGGAAGCGAGAATAACAATTTGTGTCAACCCTATCCACCCTTGACTAAATAACCTTTGTTTCATAACTTTAGGTAATTTTTGCGATATTAATTTGATACTGTTATTATAATAAATTATATGTAAACATGGACAAGTTTGGGCAACTCACGGACTAATTTATATTCAAAACGTCTTAATCGTGTGATTCTATAGTAGGGGTTTAGCAGTACCAAACCCCTACAAATCTAGGTTTTTCCTAATCTTGTAAAAGTTAATTTCCCAAGCGTGTTTAGTATATAGCAGAAAATAGAGTTCTCTTAATTATTCATTTTCATTAACTTGTGTAAAATTCACCTGTTCATATAAGTCACTCAAAGCAATCTGAAAATCTATGGTTTCCAATGTCAAAATATCCGATTCAGACTGTAATTCTGTGAATATCCATTTACTATCGTCGGTTTTCACATATTGCATAACATGATATTGATATTGATTAATTAAAATATATTCTTTAAATTCAGGGATAGAACGATAGTACATGAATTTATCACTTTGGTCATAATTGCTAGTTGATTTAGATAAAACTTCAGCAATTAATAAAGGATTCATGACAGTAGTTGTATTTGCACCTGTGTAAATAGGTTCTCCTTGAATTACCATGATATCAGGGTATGTATGCTGACGATAACGCGGTATCCACAAACGCACATCACCAATATACACATCATAATTTTTCTTCTTTAACGCAAATTTCAGATAAGCATAAAAGTTACCTGCTATTTTATTATGATTTGTTGTTCCTCCAGTCATAGGGATAATTTCTCCGTCTCGGTATTCGCTTTTATATTCTGCTTTCTCTTCTAGTTCTAAATATTCTTCTGGGCTGTAATACCGTGTTTGTGTTTGCATAATATCAACAGAGAGTTAATTATTGTGATATTAGTAATATTCTATCATACACTAATGTTATACTCGTGTAAGTTCATTTTTGTTAATGTTCATGAAATTTCCTCTAAAAATATAACAAAATATCTAAATAACTTAATGATGAGGTAAAGACAATGGTAACAGTATCAATTAAAGATGAATAAATCGAAGTTTTATCTGCATTAGGATATTTACAAGAATCAATGAATTTGGCTCTTAAACAATATTTCTATTTCTCCTCCCTCTGTGTTCTCTGTGCCTCTGTGGTTCGTTTATTTATTTAAATTATTTTTTAGAAATCATAGATTAACTTTTTCCACAAAAAAAAGGTGAGCTTTTACAGCCCACCCCACAAAATCAGAAAATATCCTGTGATAATTAACCTAACAAAGCCTCAGCTTTAGCTAAAACATTATCAACAGTGAAGCCAAACTTCTCCAAACAAATACCACCAGGAGCAGAAGCACCAAAAGTATCAATACTTACAGTGTCGCCTTCGCTACCGATATATTTGTGCCAGCCGAAACTACTAGCAGCTTCTACAGATAGACGCTTAGTAACAGCTTTAGGAAGAACAGATTCTTTGTAAGCTGCATCTTGTGTGTCAAACAAGGTTGAAGAAGGCATAGAAACAACGCGAACCTTCTTACCGACCGCAGTTAATTTTTCCGCTGCACTAACGCAGAGACTGACTTCTGAACCAGTACCAATCAAGATGATATCTGGTGTACCTTCAGAATCAACAATTGTATACGCACCCTTAGCAACACCTGCAATGGATGTACCTGCCAAGTTAGGAACATTTTGACGAGTAAAAGCCAATAAGGTAGAAGCTTTTGCTTTAGACTTCTCAATTGCGACTTTGTAACCACCGGATGTTTCATTGCCGTCAGCGGGACGAATTACGGTTAAATCAGGAATAGCCCGCAAAGAAGCAAGGGTTTCAATGGGTTGGTGAGTAGGACCATCTTCACCTTGGCCAATGGAGTCGTGAGTCATGACCCAAATTGAACCAGCTTCGGAAAGAGCAGCCAAACGAATAGCAGCCCGCATATAATCTGTAAAGATTAGGAAAGTTGCACCGTAAGGAATCAAACCTGAGTTGTGCAACGCCATACCGTTACAGATTGCACCCATGGCGTGTTCCCGCACGCCGAAGTGAATGTTGCGATTAGCGAAATGTCCTTTTTGGAAATCACCAGCGCCTTTGAGTTCGGTGAGGTTGGAGTGGGTTAAGTCAGCAGAACCACCAATTAACTCAGGTAAAACAGCCCCTAGTTTGTTGAGGCAGTTTTCTGAGTGTTTACGGGTAGGTAATGCTTTATCTTCTGGTGTATAGGTAGGTAATACTTGATCCCAACCTTCTGGTAATTTGCCGCTAATGAAACGGTCAAATTCAGCCGCTTCTTGGGGGTATTTAGCTTTGTAACCAGCATAAACTGTGTTCCATGCGGATTCGTAACCAGCACCGCGTTCTACTGCTTTGCGAGTATGATTAAGGGCATCTTCAGGAACTACAAAAGCGTCATATTCCCAACCTAAATTTTTGCGGGTAGCGATGGTTTCTTCTGGTCCCAAAGCCGCACCGTGAATACCAGCGGTATCTTGTTTGTTAGGAGAACCATAACCAATGGTGGTTGTCACCTTAATCATGGTGGGTTTGTCGGTGACAGCTTTTGCGGCTTCAATGGCTTGGGCAATTCCGGCTAAATCGGTGTTACCATCTTTAACGTGGAGAACGTGCCAACCGTAGGATTCAAAGCGTTTAGAAACATCTTCAGTGAAAGCTACATCTGTAGAACCATCAATGGAGATGTGGTTGTCGTCATAAAGAGCAATGAGTTTACCTAATCCCCAGTGTCCGGCAATAGAAGCAGCTTCACCGGAAATACCTTCCATGTTGCAACCATCACCAAGAATTACATAGGTGTAGTGGTCAACAATTGTGGCATCAGGCTTGTTAAACTTAGCAGCTAGGTGTGCTTCGGCTACTGCTAAACCAACTGCATTGGCAATTCCTTGACCTAAGGGGCCTGTTGTAACTTCTACACCGGCTGTGACAAAGTTTTCGGGGTGGCCTGGGGTCTTAGCACCCCATTGACGAAATTGCTTGATGTCGTCTATGGTAACGCTATCGTAGCCTGTTAGGTACAGTAGGGCATACTGCAACATTGAACCATGACCTGCGGACAAAACAAAGCGATCGCGGTTGAACCACTGGGGATTTTTGGGGTTATAGCGCATGAAGCTATCCCAAAGCACAAAAGCCATTGGAGCCGCGCCCATCGGTAGTCCTGGGTGTCCTGATTTAGATTTTTCTATGGCATCTACAGCCAAAAAGCGGATCGAATTAATACAAAGTTCTTGGATGGATTGGGTTGCAACAGCCATAATCTCTTTATTGTTAACGACGGGTTAGGACTCTTTTTAGCTTTTTCTTGCTGGGGTCATTATAAAGTGATCCCACTTTCTTCATCATCTCATTCCCAATTGTCAATGGACAAGGGGGATATTCTGAGTTCTTGGTGATGAATAAAGCCGATAATTTGGTTATCCTAAACTAACTGTTCAGTTAGGAATGATCTCTATCATACTTGCCACAGGTTCACTTCTTTAAAAGCTAACCACTAGCAAAATTATTTGGGGATCAATAATACAAGTCGTGGTAATGGGTGATTAGGTTATTAACGTCACCTGTCACCTAATACCTGACTAGGAAGTATCTTTAGGGATTAAATTTCTTGAAGGCTAGGGTAACATTATGACCACCAAAGCCAAAGGAATTAGATAGAGCTACCTCTACTACTTGAGCGCGACTGGTATGGGGGACATAATCTAGATCACATTCTGGATCAAGATTTTCGATGTTGATGGTGGGAGGAATTTTATCATGAGCGATCGCTAAAATTGTCGCTACAGCTTCAATCCCACCAGAACCGCCTAACAGATGTCCTGTCATGGATTTAGTAGAACTGATGGCTACTTTATACGCATGATCTCCCAACGCTTTCTTAATCGCCGCGGTTTCATTCACATCATTAGCTGATGTGCTAGTTCCATGAGCATTGATGTAACTAACCATTTCCGGTGTCAGTGACGCATCTTTTAAAGCTAACTCAATCGCTCTGGCTGCACCTAAACCACCCGGAACAGGAGAAGTCATGTGATAAGCATCACAGGTCATCCCGTAACCAACAATTTCCCCATAAATCCTTGCGCCCCGGCTGAGGGCGTGTTCTAATTCTTCGAGAATTAAAATTCCTGCTCCTTCACCCATGACAAAGCCATCACGATCACGATCAAAGGGACGACAAGCATGAGCCGGATCATCATTGCGGGTGGACAGGGCGCGAGCAGCCGCAAATCCTGCCACTGACAGGGGTGTAACTGCGGCTTCACAGCCACCGCAAATCATCGCTGTGGCATATCCGCCTTGAATTTGACGAAAAGCATCGCCGATAGAATTAGAACCCGCCGCACAAGCTGTTACAGAGCAGGAATTCGGACCTTTTGCCCCAGTATGAATTGCTGTTAATCCTGCTGCCATATTGGCGATCATCATGGGAATCATGAAGGGACTACAACGACTAGGACCTTTATTAGGATCTAAGTAAATGGTTTGTTGGTCTTCTAAAACCTTAATTCCACCAATTCCCGAACCGATAATTACACCAACTTGTTCAGCGTTGAGATCATCAATTACTAAACCTGAATCAGCAACAGCTTGTTTAGCTGCTGATACACCCAATTGGGCAAACCGATCCATCCGCTTGGCTTCTTTGCGATCTAAGTAAGTGTGTGGATCAAAGTTTTTGACTTCACCCGCAATGCGGCAACTATGTTTAGAAGCATCAAAGGCGGTGATATAGTCAATCCCATTTCGTCCGCTTAATAATCCTTCCCAATATTCGGCTGGTGTGTTACCAATGGGTGTAATCGCGCCCACACCTGTTACAACAACGCGGTTACGTTTATAGTCTGTCATGATTGCATTAAATATGGCGAAAAAGCAGCAGGGGAAACAATTAAGAGGGCTGAGTTCCGAGTTAAGTATTCTTAGTTAAGACTATACTGTTTGCTCAATATTATGGACTTTTGGTGCTTTTTTTGAAGTCAAACTTACAGTTTAGACACTTAACACTCATCTCAGGACGGGTTTATCCAGTTAATTTGTATACTCTTAAAGTATTTGTTTAAACCCGTCAATTCTGAATCAAAATTTGCCTATGCAGATGCAGTAGCGTGACTAGAGATATAATCCACAGTGTCTTGAACAGTTTTAATTTTTTCAGCCGCTTCATCAGGAATTTCGATATCAAATTCTTCTTCCAAAGCCATAACTAACTCCACTGTATCTAGGGAATCAGCCCCTAAATCATCAACAAAATTGGCTTCTGGTGTAACCGTATCCGCATCCTCTATGCTAAGTTGCTCAACGATAATTTTTTTAACTTTTTCAAAAGTTGCTGCTTGGCTCATAAATAAAAGTCCTTAACAAGTTGCTATGATTTGCTCTAAATGAACAAAGTTTTTTTTGGGCATATACATCTTATCGGAAAGGGTGAACCTGAGTATAGGTTCTATCATTAAAACTGAGGATTAGAGATTAAGGAGATCCTGGAAATGAGAGATAAAGGTTTAATAACCACAGTAACCACCCAATTAATCAATCCTCATCACCTCTAAACAATAAACCAACTATACTTTTATGCTATCTAAACCGCTAAAATACGCTTACTATCCAGGCTGTGTAGCTCAAGGGGCTTGTAGGGAACTGTATATATCAACCCAATCTCTCACTCAAGCCTTGGGTATTGAATTGGTTGAACTGAAAAAAGCCTCTTGCTGTGGTTCAGGCACATTTAAAGAAGATTCCCAATTATTAGAAGATACCGTTAACGCCAGAAATATCGCTTTAGCAGAATCATTAAATCTTCCTTTACTTACCCATTGCAGCACTTGTCAAGGTGTTATTGGTCATGTTGATGAACGATTAAAAGAATGTCAATCAACAAATCCTGATTACGTGAATAAGGTTAATGGTTTATTAGAAAAAGAAGGCTGTTCACCCTATCGGGGGAGTACAGAAGTTAAACATCTTCTTTATGCTTTAGTCACAGATTATGGCTTAGAGGAAATTACCCAGCGTGTTACCAAGAAATTAAGTGGATTAAAATGTGCAGCTTTCTATGGTTGTTATCTCCTCCGCGCTCAGAAATCTATGCCCTATGATGATCCTTTTAAACCCGAAGCAATGGAAAATGTATTTCGGGCAGTAGGGGCGACACCTGTATATTATCGTGGCAGAACTCAATGCTGTGGTTGGCCTTTATCTAGCTATGCGACAACCGAATCTTTCCAAATGGCGGGAAATCACATCCAAGAAGCTTTAAATAATGGTGCTGATTGTATTGTCACACCATGTCCTTTGTGTCATTTGAATTTAGATTCTCGTCAACCAGAGGTAGAAAAAGTAATTGGGGAAAAGTTAGGTTTACCGATTTTACACTTACCCCAGTTAATTGCTTTAGCTTTAGGTGTCAGTCCCAAAGAATTGGGTTTAGACAGACATATTGTGTCTACAAAACCCATTTTAGAAAAATTAGGTTGGTAAAATATCACCGAGAATTTAGGAGAATTTAGATCCCCGACTTCTTAGAGAAGTCGGGGATCTGTGGATCACTCATTTTTACCAATCACCGATTTTTGATATTCTTCCTCACTAATTAAATCATGATTATTTTCCACACGATCTAAAAATACTAATCCTTCTAGATGATCATATTCATGTTGAAAAATTCTGGCAACAAAATCCGTTAATTCTTGTTTTTGTAAATTGCCATAACGGTCTGTATACTCAACTTCAATTGTTTGATATCTAGGGACTAAACCCCTAATTCCAGGAACACTTAAACAACCTTCCCAACCTTTAACCATTTCCGAAGAATGGGCAATAATTCGGGGGTTGATCATTGCTGTTGGTGGCATTTCTGGTGCGTGGGGATATCTGGCATTAGGACGGGAAGCAACGATAAATAAACGGTAGGATGCTGCTATTTGTGGTGCAGCAATTCCCACCCCATTAGCTTGAGCAACTGAGGTAATTAGTTCATCAATCAGGTTTTGAATTTTCTCATCTTGAATATTCTCAACCGCAGCAGCTTTTTGTCGTAATATCAGATTACCTAATTTAATGATTGGTGCTAATTCATTCATTATGTTTCAAATCTATTTTTTTTAATTCCTGTTTCCATCCTGTTCATCCTTTAATCGGTGGACATCCTGATTCTGACAGTTTCTAAGGAATTTTATTGCTTGTTAACTGGTAAAGGTGCAGGTTTAACTAAAAATTGAGAAACTTTACCATTACGATCTACTTGCACTTGGAGAGGAATACCGATTTTACTATTTTCTACTATTCTTTGCACCTCATCAACTTTCAAAACTGGTTGATTATTAATACTCTTTATAACATCTCCTGGACGCAATCCAGAAACCGCTGCGGGTGAATTAGCAACAATCCTGATTAAGAGGATTCCTTCATTTGCAGATAAATTTATTTTCTCGCCAAATCTGGCAATGATTTTTTCCTTAACTTCAGGTGTGAGTGTGACCATTTGTATGCCTAAATAGGGATGATCAACTCTACCTTTAGCAATTATTTCCTCAGCAATTTTTTGGGCAGTATTAATAGGAATAGCAAATCCTAAACCTTGAGCGCCTTGAATAATTGCTGTATTCATCCCAATGACTTCACCACGGTAATTTAGTAATGGTCCACCAGAATTACCAGGGTTAATTGCTGCATCTGTTTGCAGATAATCAACACGCTTATCACTTGCACCGATATCACTACTAGAACGATCTGTGGCGCTGATAATTCCAGAGGTGACAGTATTATTTAAACCCAAGGGATTACCAATAGCGATAACGGCTTCTCCTGGTTGCAAAGTATCCGACTTACCTAAAGCTAGGGTGGGTAAGTTATTAGCTTCAATTTGAATTACAGCCACATCTGTTACGGCATCTTCACCTAATACCTTACCTTTAAAAGTCCGGCCATCTTTGAGAGTAACTGTAACTAAATCAGCACCGTCGACAACGTGGGAATTAGTTAAAATTTGCCCAGATGAATTAATGATAAATCCCGAACCGCTACCTCTTTCTACTCTTTCTCTTTGTTGAGAAGGGATTCTATTGCCAAAAAAGCCGCGAAAAAAGGGATCAGAAAATTCGTCTGGTGCTTGAGTGGTAACGGTTCTCGTTGAATCAATGCGAACAACTGCACCTCCTACTTTTTGTACGACTTTGACAACAAAGTTAGGATCTCCAGAAGCGGAAAAAATCGCGGGAGGAGCAATTTCTGTGGTGGGTGTAGTAGTTTTTTGTGATTGAGCATGACTAGGTTCTATTTCTGAGGTGATTTTCTTGAGACTGGTACAACCTCCCAGCATGAAAACTGCTACACCACAGACTGCAATCCATTTTTTCCCTTTATTTTCCAAGTTTTGGCGTAAAAATCTAGTATTAATATTTCTAGCTGCTAGGTTATAATTATTGATCTTCATCATGTGATTATTGCTCCGTATTCGTTAGTAGTGCTAGGATACTGGCTACCCCTGGTTTTTATCAGGATAATTATATAGCCTCCTATTTGATTTATGTATCTTTAGAGTAGTTCAGATTCCCGACTTCTTTTTTGGCTTGTAAATAAATTATGAATTGAAATCAGAAGTTGGGGATCTTATTGTATGTGATTACAAATTAGGAATTAGGAATTACGGATAAAGGTGGCGTTAATGGAAATTCCCATAGATGGTTTGTGGAATCATGTATTAGAGCGTTTACAGTTAGAGTTAGCTCCTCCTACCTTTGAAACTTGGATTAAGACAGCTAAAGCACAGCAGCTAGAAAACAACTGTTTGGTAATATATGCTCCTAATCCTTTTGCTCGCAATTGGCTGCAAAAATATTACATTCATACTATTGCTAATGTAGTCCAAGATATTGTGGGTTATCCCATCGAAATTTATATTACTGTAGTTGAAGATGAGGAAGTTTCTCATTTGGGTAAACAGGAACTAGGGGGGAAATTACCAGCAATAAATCATATTTTGGCAAATGCTCCGATAAATACGCAAAAGACTTCAGATTTAAATTCTAAATATGTTTTTCCGCGGTTTGTGGTCGGCGCTAACAATCGCATGGCTCATGCTGCTTCTTTAGCTGTAGCCGAATATCCGGGGAGGGAATTTAATCCGTTATTTTTATGTGGTGGTGTGGGTTTGGGGAAAACTCACTTAATGCAAGCTATTGGTAATTATCGCTGGGAAATCTGTCCTAATTCTAAGATATTTTATGTGTCTACGGAGCAGTTTACAAATGATTTAATTACTGCTATTCGTCAAGATAGTATGCAAACTTTCCGCGAACATTATCGGGCTGCTGATATGTTGTTAGTTGATGATATTCAATTTTTGGAGGGGAAGGAATATACTCAAGAGGAATTTTTTCATACTTTTAATACTTTACATGAGGCAGGTAAGCAAGTTGTAATTGCTTCAGATCGTCCTCCTAATCAAATTCCCAGTTTACAAGAACGGTTGTGTTCCCGGTTTTCTATGGGGCTAATTGCGGATATTCAAACCCCTGATTTAGAAACCAGAATGGCGATTTTGCAGAAAAAAGCTGAATATGAAAATATTCGTTTACCACGGGAGGTAGTTGAATATATTGCTTCTAATTGTACTTCTAATATCCGTGAGTTGGAAGGGGCATTAATTCGGGCTTTGGCTTATATTTCTATTTGGGGTTTACCTATGACTGTGGAAAATCTTGCTCCCATTCTCGGAACTCCTAGCCAGAAAATAGCCACAACTCCAGAGATAATCTTAAATATAGTCGCTGATGCTTTAAATGTTTCTATTGAGGACTTAAAAAGTAATTCCCGTCGTCGGGAAATTAGTTGGGCTAGACAAATCGGAATGTATTTAATGCGACAACTTACAAATTTGAGTTTACCCAAAATAGGGGAGGAGTTTGGTGGTAAAGATCATACGACGGTGATGTATAGTTGTGAAAAGATTACCCAGTTACAAGAAAGTGATCAGAGTTTAGTTCAAACTTTACACCAATTGAGCGATCGCATTCAAATGGCGACTCGTTCCCTAAAATAGAATTAATTTTCTGGATGTTTTCCACAACCAAGAAACTAATTTATCAAATTCAAATCTCTCTTATTCAGTCCGAATTTTAAGAAAAATATAATAAATGATTAATTTTTATTTAAAATTGCGGTAAAAATCCAATTTTTTACCGAAAAGCTGTGGAAAACTTTAATTTATTATTTATGAGTTTCATGGAGGATCATTATTTTGTAAAAATTGAGGATGGGTTTTCCACAGTTTTTCCACAGGGAAGCATCAATAATACTTATCTTTTTAGATCAGGAGCATTGACAAATGGACGAATTTATGGATGCGGCAATTTTGGAAGCTCAACAAGGTAGACAAGAAGGGGGAATTCCCATTGGTTCTGTGCTGGTTAAGGATGGTAAAATTGTCGGCCGCGGACACAATAAGCGCGTGCAAGACGGTGATCCTGTGACTCATGCGGAAATTGATTGCCTCCGCAATGCAGGGAGAATTGGTAACTACAGAGGTACAATACTTTACTCTACATTAATGCCTTGTTATTTGTGTGCTGGTGCTGTGGTGCAATTTGGCATTAAAAAAGTTATTGCTGGAGAATCAAAGACTTTTTCGGGTGCGAAGGAGTTTATGGTATCTCATGGTGTGGAAGTAGTGGATTTAAATTTAGATGAATGTGAACAAATGATGAGTGATTTTATTACGACTAACCCGGAACTTTGGGATGAAGATATTGGTTGCGATTCGTTGTTGGTTGAATAACGGTAATCAGTCTGTACATACAAGCATAATTCAAGTTAAAATAATAAATAGAGTTCAAGTTAAAAATATGACTCACATCACATCAAAAAAAGTGGTAAGAAGAGGAAGAATTTTTCCGGAATTGATTATAGCACCAGAAGAATTAGCTAGACGAGAAGCGGAAGATGAAATATTTTATCAACGTTGTCGGGCAATTTTTAATCGTGTCCGTTCTGAATATATCGAAAGTCACTATGGTTGGTATATTGCCATAGAACCAAATAGTGGAGAATACTTTCTTGATCAAGATAATATTCAAGCTCATAAAAAAGTCCTTCAAAAATATCCAAAGGCTAAAAATTATGTGTTTTGCTTAAATGAAACAGGAACGACTGGGAGAATATGATTCAGGGAAATTTTGGTAGTGAGGGGCAGCTATTTTTTGAGATTGATTTGATTACTGCTGATGGGTTAAATCTACCTGTAGATGCGATGTTAGATACAGGATTTACCAAGTTTATGGCAATTAATACTCAAGATTTGGATGGACTGGATTGGGTTTTTCTTGGTAATGAACCTATGCAAACAGCACAAGGTGAATCAAGGTTTAATATTTATTTAGGTAGGGTAATATTGGATGGTAAGGAGTATGAAATTCCTGTTCATGTGGGGGATAATATTACAGAAGTTTTACTAGGTTCTGAATGGTTAAAGTCGTTGCGTTTGGTGGTGGATTTTCCAGAAAGTATTTTGACTTTGGGATAATTTTTTATTTCGCGCAAAGTCGCAAAGGAAGAATTGCAAGAACAAAGGTTTTTGTAATGTTACCTATTGTCATGGTAATACTTGCAATTAAGCACAATTTAAGTTAAAATAATAACTAGAGTTCAAATTAAAAATATGACTCACATCACATCGAAAAAAGTGGTAAGAAGAGGAAGAATTTTTCCGGAATTGATTATAGCACCAGAAGAATTAGCTAGACGAGAAGCGGAAGATGAAATATTTTATCAACGTTGTCGGGCAATTTTTGAGCGTGTCCGTTCTGAATATATCGAAAGTCACTATGGTTGGTATATTGCCATAGAACCCAATAGTGGGGAATATTTAATTGATCAGGATAGGATGCAATCTCATAAAAGAATGTTGGAAAAATATCCTCAAGCTAGACACTTCGTTTTTTGTTTGAATGAAACGGGGACAACTGGCACAATATGATAGAGGGTTACTTTGCAGAAAATGGGCAATTATTTTTTGAGATTGAATTAGTTACTAATGATGGCTTGAATCTTGCTGTAGATGCCCTATTTGATAGTGGTTTTGCAGGTTTTATGGCTATTAATACACAAGATTTAGATGGATTAGAATGGTTGTATAGTGGGGAGGAAATGTTACGGACTGCTAAAGGTGAATCAAAATTTCAGATTTATTTAGGTCAAGTGATATTAGATGGAAAGCAGTATCAAATTCCTGTGAATGTGGGCAAAGGCATTAATGAGATTTTATTGGGTTCTGAGTGGTTAAAGTTGTTGCGTTTGGTGGTGGATTTTCCAGAGAATATTTTAACTTTGGGTTGAATATTTTTATTTCGCGCAAAGTCGCAAAGGAGCAGAGACGCAAAGAAAGAGAAGTGTTATAAAATATATATAGGTCAAATACCAGGATAAATTATGCCTACTCAAATTAATGCTCCTCCTGCTATTGATTATGCACCTCTGGAATTACAAGGGGAATTAATTGCTATGCAAGAATTAACAATTGAGGAATTATTAACTATTGCTCAAAGTCAAATTCCAGAAAGTCAGCAAGAATTACATTTTCAACTGTTAGAAAAAAATCAAAATAATCAATTAAGTGAATCTGATAGGTTATTGTTGAAATCGTTGCGGGTGAGTGCTGATTATTTAATGTTAAAAAAAGCTTATGCCTATGCACTTTTAAAGTGGCAAGGGTTTTCTCTTCCAGATTTTGAGCAATTAGTATAATACCAGTGTCATCTATTTCTAAATCTCTTCGTCAACAAGTTATTAATGAGGCTGGTTATAGATGTGAATATTGTCGCACTTCTAGCCGGTTAACAGGTATGCCTTTAGTTATGGATCATATTTTGCCTAGTTCATTGGGGGGAAATGATGAGCGAGAAAATTTAGCTGCTTGTTGTTATCGTTGTAATGAGTTTAAAGGAGCGAAAATAACAGCTAATGATCCTGTAAAGAATGAATCTATATCTTTGTTTAATCCTCGTCTACAAAGATGGTTAGATCATTTTCAATGGGCAAATGGTGGTACTCATATTATTGGGATAACTGCTATTGGCAGAGCGACAGTTTTAGCTTTACGATTAAATAATGAAGATGTTGTCCAAGCTAGGGCTATTTGGATTAGTTTAAGTTGGCATCCTCCTAATGATTAATGATGGGGATTTTTGGGGTTTTTGTGTCATGCAAAGACGCAAAGTTTTAATCTTGTGCAAAATCAGTAAATTGTCTGATATGAGGCGCTCTAAAAGCTAAAACTATATCGCTTTTTGGTACTCCTAATTCTACCAATTCATTAGCTACCCCTTCCTCAGTTAAATCTCTCTGAATCCAGATTTTTCCATCTTTAATATCTACATGAATCATTGTACCATAGGTTCTATTTTCACCTTCCCAACCTATATGAATTACTAAATAGCGATTTCTTTGAATATCAAATATTAACTCGATTTCTGTTCCTTCAGAGCAATGACCGTCTGTATGTGTTGCTAACACTTGTTGTACTAATTCAGGGTAATCTAATTTTTCCATAATATTGGGAACTGGTTTAATTTCTGCGATCGCTTTACCTGCTTCAATGATAATAATGCTTTCTCCTGCTGCTACTTGGTGAAGATAGCTAGTGAAGTTTTTCTGGATTTCATCAATGGTTACGGTTAGCATGAGATGATGATTTAGGAATGCTTCTAGTATAGCAATGATCAAGATTTTTTATTTTATGTAAAGACGCAAAAAATCTAAACCGATGCAAAACCTGTAAACTGTCTGACATAAGGTGATCTAAAACCTAAAACAATATCTGTTTTCGGAACACCTAACTCTACTAATTGATGAGGAATTCCTTCTTCCGTAAAATCCCTTTCAATCCAGATTTTACCATTTTTAATACTAATATGAATGGGAAACCAATAAATTCTTTTTTCATCCTTCCATCCTGTAACCAATAATAAATAAACATCCCTTTCTGTATCAAAAACAATTTCGAGATTTTCTGAATCTTCTACACATTCTTCCTGTGCATATTTTTGGATGAAATTTTTAACTATTTCTCGATAATTTAATGTTTCCATAAGACTATAAAGTTATGAAGCTATTTGATAAATTACAGGTTTATATCTTGGTTCGGGAATGGGTTTACCTTCTATTTCCGCAGCTTCTAACCAAGCAGTTTTAGCTTTGAGAACTTCTTGTAGTGCTTCTTCTTCAGTTAAACCAAATCCTGAACAATATTTTAAATCAGGAATATCAGCAATATAACCTTCATCTTCTTGACTGTAGAAAATATTAATGTGATAGTGTTTCATTATTCATTCTCCATAGTTAAGGAATATTTTTCAATCAAAATCAAAAATTGCCGAATTTGATAAGGAATAGCTTTACCATTGCGATTTTGTAAGTTAATAAGTTCAGGGATAGTTGGATGAGTAAAAATGTGATGACTACCGTTGATACGTGATAAGGAAAAACCAAAGGCTTCAACTAATGTCACCAAATCATCGAATTGAAGATTTTTAGATCCTGAAAGAACTTTCTCCAGTAATTTACGTTTTTTCGACATTACTTTATTTTATCATTGTTTTATATTAACTTCTATCCTACTTTCATTATTCTTTACCCAGTAATAATTCGTAGGTTGGTTTAAGCAAAGCGCAACCAAACGCAATAATCTTATAAAGATGTTGGTTTTTGTCATGTCAACCTACATCTACTCTTTATCCACTTTTTTCGGATGCTATGTGTCTGTGTAGATGTGAATTATATTCGCCTAGTTATAAAGACTTTTTGTTAAATTTTATTAACAACCGATAATTTAAGGACTTATGTTATAATCTATTTTGTATAAAATCATCCGTGTCTTTCAATAAAACATAATCTTGATTACATAAATAATGAAATCTATTGTTAAACAATTAAGTCTATTTGAATTAGAATTGACAAAAACAAATCCTGAAACAATAGTATTACCAAAAGGCTATAAAGGATTAGCTGCTTTTCATAAATATTGGGGTAAAAAACCAATTGAATGTTTAGCATTTTTAATTGAAAACTTAACAGAAAAAGGTGATATTGTTTTAGATCCATTTTTAGGATCAGGTTTAGTTGCTCGTGAAGCAGTAATTAGGGAAAGACGATTCATAGGTATTGACATTAATCCTGTAGCTGTAGAATTATCGAATTTATTAGTAAATTTACCAAATCCAGATATTTTAAAAAAAGCCCTTGATGAATTAGAAATAAGTGTTAAATCAGAAATATATAAAACTTACTTACTAGAAGATGGAAAATTTGCAACTCACTATTTATGGCATGAAAATGAACTAAATTCAGTTTGGCATTTATCGCCAAGAAGAAATGAAAGTGATAAAAGGATACCAACTAATTATGACTATCAAGCATTTAAACAATTTGAGGGATACGAACCTAAAATACCTCGACCAATTAAGTTATTTCAAAATAGCCGTATAAATACAAATGATACTTTAACACTAAAAGATTTATTTACTGGTCGTGCATTACATAATATAGATTTGTTACTTAATGCAATTCACAAACAACCAGATTCTATCAAATCTGCATTATTGCTATCATTAACTGCTGCTTCTGGTCAAATGTCTAAGATGGTTTTTGCAATTACAGGAAGAGGTAAAACAAAATCTGAACCAACAAATAAAATAGAAGTTGGTAGTTGGGTGATAGGATATTGGCGACCAACACTACATTTTGAAATTAATGTGTGGAATTGTTTTATTAAACGTGCCAATAGTTTACTAAAATCTATTCAAGAAGATGAATTTAAAAAAGGTTATTGTGTATCTAAAAAATTAACAGATGTTATTAACAATAAAGCAGATGTAGCAATTTTTCAAGGTGATAATCGAAAAGTTCTTAATAATTGCCCTGATGAAACTATTTCTTTGATATTAACTGATCCGCCACATAGTGATAGGATTCCATACTTAGAATTGAGTGAAATGTGGAATTGTTTAATAGATAAAGAGCCGGATTTTTCTCAAGAAATTGTAGTTTCTAATGCTCGTAGTCGAGGGAAGAATAAAAACAATTATGTGAATGAAATGACGGAATTTATGCAAACTGCTACTCGTATCCTGAAACCTGGTGGAATATTAGCTCTATTTTTCAATGCGAGAGATGCTGATAGTTGGCAGTTTTTAAAAGAGGTAATACCATCTGATAATCAATTACAATTTCGTGGATTATTTCCTATGAATTATTCAGCTAATTCAGTAATTCAAGATAGCAGAAAGGGAGGTTTAAAAAATGATTTCGTTTTAATCTATCAAAAACCTGGAAATGAAGATAATATAAAATTGATGTTGTTAGAAAAATTACCTAACTGGTCTAAAGAAATACCTGATATTCACTCAAAATAATCTGAAATCTGAAAAAAAAAATGAGTTATACGTTTTCTCAACTTTCTCGGCTTTATGATGAAAATAAATTTTTTGAATTAACATCATCTCCTGAAGGATTATATTTTTTAAAATTACGTTCTTTGGCTCGAAAAGATTATTACTTGCATTTATTTCAAAAAGCACAAATATCTTCAGATAATTTAGGAGTAAAGCAGTACCTTGAAACACTTTTTAAGTCTAATATTTCTTTAGAAACTATTCATGATTCTATTAATCAAATATATGAAATACAAAGAGAAGAACGTCGCATACATGAGCAAGATTTACTAGCAGAATTATATAAACTAAGAGTTTTTGACTGGGGTGGTATCCATCAAAATGATATTAATAAGTATCTAGTTGATAACTACATAAAAAAGATTACTAATTATGATAATTTAATAGAAAAAGTAAAAAATGAAATTTTACATAGTTTAAAAGGTTTTGTTCTGTGTTCTTGGTATAATAATTGGACATCAATTATTATTGAGGATATTTTTAAAGACCATGAGCGTGTTTTACCAACTGTGGGGCTAATTAAACAAGTTGATTTTTTTATTGATGATATACCTTTTGATCTCAAGGTAACTTATTTTCCAAAAGGTTTTATGGAAAATGAGAGAAGGAACAGAAAACTAACAATTAAGGAATTATCAGAGTTAAAGAAGACAGCCAAAATATTTAATCTTCCTTTTGATCAAAATCGTCCTGATGATGAACTATTGATTGATTTGATTACAGCTTTTGCTGAAAGTTCCCAGCAGGATGTAAAAGATTTTTATGATAATTTTGTGAAAATTAGAAGAGATATTATCAATAACACATTAAAACAACCACGTGAACTTTTGCGCTGGTTGTATGAAAATCAAGGTTCTCAAAGATTTGATGCAAGTAATAGGTTATTTTTGGTTCTTGTGGATACTAATTCTTTAGAAGATAGTTGGAAGCTAAAAAGAGATTATACTTTGTTAAAAAATAAAATTGATGAATATCTAAATACACGCTCTTTTAATAAGGATAAACTGTTATTAAATTGGTCTTTCAATAACAATCAATACCAAAGCTATGCTGATGTTTTATTTGTACTAAAGTAACACCAATAAATTATAAAAAAAGGGATAAGCAAAACGCCTATCCCCAAAAAATCAACTAATTAATGACTTACGTTCCAGACTGCCAAGAATTGGTATAGTCAATTTGCTCGGCTGTCAAACTATCAATGAAAATGCCCATAGCTTGCAACTTCAAACGAGCAATTTCTTCATCCACTTCTCTAGGAATAGAATGCAAACCAGCAGCTAAACTACCCTTATTCTTCACCAGGTATTCAACAGCTAATGCTTGGTTAGCAAAACTCATATCCATAACTGCGCTGGGGTGTCCTTCAGCAGCAGCCAAATTAATCAAACGTCCTTGTCCGAGTACAACTACGGATTTACCATTTGTCAATTTATACTCTTCTGTGAAAGGACGGACATCCTTGATTTCCTTAGCATTAGCGGCTAAGTATTTCAAATCAAGTTCCAAATCAAAGTGACCAGAGTTACAAACGATCGCACCGTCTTTCATGACATCGAAGTGTTCACCGCGAACGACGTGCTTGTTACCAGTCACAGTAATGAAGATATCACCGTGAGGTGCTGCTTCCGCCATTGGTAGCACACGGAAACCGTCCATAACGGCTTCAATTGCCTTGATGTGGTCAATTTCGGTGACGATGACGTTTGCACCCATGCCACGGGCGCGGAGGGCTGTACCCTTACCACACCAGCCATAACCGACAACGACAACAGTTTTACCAGCTAACAAAATATTTGTAGCGCGGATAATCCCATCTAAGGTAGATTGACCAGTACCATAGCGGTTATCAAAGAAGTGCTTGGTGTCTGCGTCGTTGACGTTCATCGCAGGGAATGTAAGAACGCCTTCGTTAAACATGGCGCGTAACCGCACGATACCTGTAGTGGTTTCTTCGGTGCTACCAATTAAATCAGCGATTTGGTTTTGACGATGTTGAACCAATTCTGCTACCACGTCGCTACCGTCATCAACAATGATGTTGGGGCGGTGATCTAAAGCTATTTGGACGTGACGGCTATAGGTAGCGGCATCTTCGCCTTTTTGAGCAAATACGGAAATTCCATGATCAGCTACAAGACTTGCAGCTACGTCATCTTGAGTTGATAAGGGGTTACTAGCAATTAAAACTGCATCAGCACCACCGGCTTTCAGAGCGATCGCTAAATGTGCTGTTTCTGTGGTAACGTGGGCGCAAGCTGAAATACGCAATCCAGCAAAGGGCTTTTCTTTCTCGAAGCGATCGCGGATTTGCTTCAATACGGGCATTTCTCTGCCAGCCCATTCAATGCGTTGTCTTCCCAAGGGAGCTAGGCCGAGGTCTTTAACCTCGTGCTTTAATCTGGGAGTGGTTGCAATCATGAAAATTATCCTTTAAAAAAATGAAACAGGTTTATAAGCCTTTACGTACTTTAACAAGGTTTTCTCATTACTAGCCATATTTTCTGAGAATTAGTAATCAGCTATTCAAAAAGTCCTGTGAACTAGCTTCACCTCTGATATGAGCCGTGTTAACACTAGATCGGGCTTTTTCTTTTTTCATCATTCTCTGGTAAGAATATAGCAACGACTTAGGACATAGGCGACAGGATATTAATTCTTCCTCTATTCCCATTGGTGTCAACTTCAGGTAAAACCGATAACCCAACTGGGAATTAATTCCCAGTCTGATAGCAAAAGTCATCTCAAGATGACTAAAGAAACCAAAAATTACTTAGTAAACTTTAGTTTACTTTAGCTATTAGCCCGGAACTTAAGTTCCGGACGGGTGTGGAAGCCTTCAATCACACAAGGAGGTATTTTAGTGATACTTCGATTTTTAGCGGTAGCAGGGACAATGGTAATTACCATCGGTTCTGTCACCAAAGCCACAGCCCAGTTTTCTCCTTTACCTTTTCTGCCCACTCCCAGTAGTTCAAGCAATAAGGTAGATGATAAGATGGTATCTGGCTGGATTAATTTAGATGGTCGTCCTTTATTTAGCATCACAGCCTCAAAAACCAAATTTCCCGAACGTTTTCAAAACATTCAACAGAATTTACAGGATATCACCCATAATTATTTACAGGCATCTGCAACAGAAGTTAAAGTGCAGAATCGCACAGTTAAAGGATTACCGACGATTTTTGTTAATGACCAATACCTGATGACCATTACCTACGAAGATGTTGGACAGGCAAACCCGTTAACATTAGCAAATCAAATTAGTGATGACTTAAAACAACACCTGCAACAAGCCAAGCAAGAACGACAAACTCGGTTTTTAATTCAGCAAGGTGAAATTGCTGCTGTGGGGACACTGGCAATGATCATCATCAGTTGGGGTGTCAGGCGTTGGCAAAAGCGTTTAAGCAAGAATGCAGCCGATTCTATCCCGGCTATTTCCAAAGATACTGCACCAATTACCAAACTATTAAATCAACAACAACAGCAGCATCTTCAAGAAGTCAAAACTAGACTTTTTCAAATAGCACAAGCAGGGATTTGGGGCAGTGGTAGTTTAATTATTTTAGGACTATTTCCCTACACACGCGCCTTCCAAATTGGGATTCTCACCATTGCCCAAATTCCCATTAAATTAACTATTGTCGCGGTGGGAACTTATGTAGCTGTGCGGTTTACCTATGCCTTAATAGATCATTTTACCTCAACCATAGTGAGTGGTGGGGCTTTATTAACTCCAGAAACATCCGAACGTTTGCAGTTGAGAATATCCACATTTTCCGGCGTAACTAAAAGTATCACTACGATTATTTTTGTGGGTGCAGGTAGCTTACTAGCTTTGATATCTTTGGGGATAGATATCGTTCCGCTGTTAGCTGGTGCTGGTTTAGTCGGTGTGGCTATATCCCTCGCTTCCCAAAACTTAATCAAAGACGCAATTAACGGCTTTCTGATTATTTTTGAAGACCAATATGCCCTGGGTGATATGATTACTGTGGGTACTGTGGGCGGTTTGGTGGAAAAGTTGAATCTGCGAATGACTCAAGTTCGAGATTCGGAAGGACGCTTAATTACTATCCCCAATAGTGAGGTGAAGATTGTAGCTAATCTTTCTAGTCGTTGGTCACGGGCTGATTTAAGTATTCCGGTTTCTTACCAAGCGGATGTAGATGAGGCTTTGAAGATAATTAAAGATGTGGGTTTGGAGATGAGTCAAGATCCCGAATGGAAACATCAAATTCTGGAAAAGCCAAATGTTTTGGGTGTTGAGCATTTTAGCGATCGCGGTGTGATGATTCGTGTCTGGATCAAAACCCAACCGCTTAAACAATGGAACGTAGCGCGAGAATATCGTCGTCGCCTAAAAATCACCTTAGACGCAGCCGGAATTTATATTCCCGTACCGCAACAAGCAAATTGGATTAATGAGGTGCAGTTATTGAATTCTCAGGATGAGTTTTCCACAAGTGCAACATCAGAAACTTAAATTATCAAGTTTCTTTAGTCACATAACCATCTTTCATCTCAGTCCAGAAAATCGTAGAGGCGTTTCGTAAAACGTCTTTGCGTTTTTATATGTTTATCTATAAAGTAGTTGCTTTTATTAAAGGCAATTTTTGATCATGCTCTTGCCAGATTAGTAAATTTGTACTATACTATGAAAATAGTCTTCAAACCTGGAAAGACTTATGGAATAAGGATTTTAAGGACTACACCTATGATGAAGCATTATATTCTCAATCTTAACCCAACGGCCAAGCATGAATGGGATCGTTGTATTATCCGTGATCCTTTAACTGCAAAACGTCCAGATATAGCTAAAATAATTTCTGAAGCCGTAGGTGCAGATACAGGTAGTTATTTAGTCAGTGTAAATATTGAAGTCACGGTATTACAGGAAGCGCCAATACCATCACCAGAACAGCTTTCTCTGTCATTTCCAGAAGTGTCTGTACCCACCCAATTGAGGGAAGCAGCATAGAGATCCCCGACTTCTTTAAGAAGTCGGGGATCTAGAATCCAATCATAAGTTACAATAAAACTATCAAATTTGACTGTAAAGCCATGTCTGAATCAGTTCAATATATCACTAACGCACAGGGAGAAAAGGTTGGGGTACTGTTAAACTTAGAAACCTATCAACAACTAACTAACTTATCTGTAGATTCTGAATTATTGATTGGTTTAAGTATAGATGAGTTACAAGCTTTAGCAGAAAGTTCTTTATTTCCTAAAACTCAGACGCAATTACAGGAGTTATTAATTAAAAATTCTCAAAATCAATTATCAAAGGTTGAAACTGAAACTTTAGATAAATTATTAGCACAAGTTGACCAATTAAATATTATTAAAACTAGAGCTAGATACACATTAAATATTTTATAAAATCAGCAGCAAGTAGCATGAGTGTTTATATTTCTGCTTTTAGATCCCCGACTTCTTTAAGAAGTCGGGGATCTGGGATTTGTGGTATTTACCCTTCTATAATTTTAATCTCTTCTGCTGTTAGTTCGTAAAGTTGATAAACTAGCTGATCTATTTCTGTTTCAATATTTTTAACATCTTTACCTTTAGCAGCAAGACATTTTTGTATAAGGTTTTCTATAGCTTTACGCTGTGATTCCGTAGCAGGGGGAATAGGGAAATCTTTCATGAATATCGAGCTTGGTTCATAGAAATCACCCTGTAATTTTGAGAGTAGATGATGAAATAAGAACGTCACTACACTAGAGTTAAGAATTGCTAGTAAAACTTTATCATTTGTAGGAATAATAAATGCTTTTTGATTGGCGTAATAGCCTGATTCATCCCATGCAAATTCATTACGCTTACAGATATTTGGATAAATAATCTTAGGTTGCTCAAATTCTTGCCAGTAAGCAATATTATCCTGGATTTCATACCATTTATAAGTACCTGCTTTTCTACCAGTACCAGGTGTAAGCTGTTTTTTGTATTGGCTTAAATAATTCTCAATTGCTGGATATTTTTGAATATCAATTCCTCTTCTGGTGAAAATTAGCCATAAATCTTGATACTCAACACACCATCTTTTAACATCACGGCCACGCAACAAAGGCTTGATAACTTCAGCAGAAGAAGGATGTTCAACAATTAGTCTATCTCGTGTTTCTCTATCTACAACGAAAGCCTCATTAAAACCTGTCAAAATACCACGATAAAATTTACCATTAACATACTCTCCTAATGCTGTCCCAGAATTTTGCAATTTCGTTAATAAGTTTAAGATTTGAGAAGATTCTAACCGCCAACCATCAGATTTTAAATTTCCCTGCAAAATTATCAAACTATCCTCTTTTAATACAGTCACAAATTCGGCAATATTTTGTTTTTTTATTGCATTCCATGACAAAGCCTGTATTTGGTTTACGTCTGATTTAACCTTGCTTAATATGATAATACTAGGATAAGCAATCGCTTCTTCAAAAACTGGGAAATCACCAAAATCAATTAGATTGTAAATGGTTGTTGAATTTGTTAAAAAGTGACGTAATTTTTCACCATAACCTGCTCGAAAATATTTATTAGAAGAGATATAAGTTAAATGACCTTTCGATTTTAATAACTTTAAACCTATTTCATAGAAATAAACAAATATATCAGCAGTTCCTGTATAGCATTGATAATTCTGCTGCAAAATTGGCTTCAATTCCTTAATTTCTTCTTGTCTGATATAAGGAGGATTACCAATAACGACATCAAAACCGACAAAAACACCCTCATTATTCAAAACTTCAGGAAACTCAAAACGCCATTCTAGAGCATTTTCATATATTTTACCACCTTCTATATCCTCAATCTCAACCCGTAACTTATCAATCTCATTATTTAACTTAGCGATTTTTTTCTCCCGCGTCTTTTTCTCAGCTTTCGTCTCCTCAAATAACAAAATTTGATTCTCTAAATTAAAAAGTTCACCCTCTAACTTTCTGAACTTAGTTTTATTTGGATCACTTGCTTGTAATGTTGTTTTAAAATTACCTTTAATATCATTAATCAATCTTTCCATTTCCCGCTTTTGCTCTTTATTTTCAGCATTGCGGTAAGTTTGAACAGCATTTCTATAAGTTTCCATACTGCATTTATTTCTATTTAAAGCAGTTCGCAAATCAGCATCTAAAGAAAACCGACTAATTAAAGAATTACCACATTTAATATTAATATCAATATTGGGTAAAGTCTCCAATTCTCCTATATTCCCCTCTCCTCCCAGGAGAGGGGTTAGGGGTGAGGTCTTATAATAAGCATTTTTTAAAAGTTCAATCCATAACCGCAACCGACATATTTTCACAGAGTTGGGATTTATATCCACACCAAATAAACAGTTTTCAATAATCGTTTGTTTTTCATGAAATAGAGTTTCTTGAACTCGTTGACTTTCCTTGCTTTTAGGATTGTAATCAAATAATAACTTTTCATCATCAATCACAATCAATTCATCATTGACAACTTCAATATCATACTCTTTTAATCTTTTACCTTCCCTATCAAGTAAAATCTTCAATTCGCTTTTAATCGCAATAATTTCATTCAAAGCCGAAACTAAAAAATGTCCTGAACCCACAGCAGGATCACATATTTTCAAACTATTGATAATTCTATTAGCTTCTTTTTTATCTTCTATCTTTTCATATAAATCATCAATATTTTCACAATTCCAACCTTTAACTTCATTAAACTTCTGTATAACTGCTTTTCTAATTGTTTCCCGACACATATACATAGTAATAAAACCGGGAGTAAAGAAAGAACCATCTTTATAACCGTTAATTTTCTCAAAAATCAAACCCAGTACAGACGCATTAATTAACCTTTTATTCTCTTCTTGAATTTCTTCCCCGCTTTCACTACTAAAATCATAAGCATTGAGAAATTCAAAGAGATATTCTAAAGCATTAATTTCACCAATGCGTTTTTTTCCGTTGTTGTCTTTTAAGACAGTCGCGGGAAAAATTTCTAGTTTCTCATTTCTAAGATTCTGAATAAAAATACTTGGACTTGATTGTTCAATATCTGTATGTTCAAATAAAGAACTATTTAAATAAGGAACATGAGAAAATATCTTTTTTACAGTTTCGTTTCTTTCGTTTTGTTTGCGAGCTAATACGCTGAAGAAAAGACTGTTAAGATCATGATAATTTTGGACTTTCTCTAAATTCAAGAATCCGAAAGACAGATCATTTTTATGATATTTGATTAATTGCGCTTCTAATAGTTTCAGAAACAGGATTCTATTTACCCAAGTAATTGCTAATGCTAAACCAACGTTGAAAAGTTGTTCTTGATAAGTTTCTCCAAATCGTTCTGGCTTTTCTATGCGAGAAATTTTATCTAAACTATCAAGTTGGACAATTGCATTTTCAATTAGTGAACCTGGATTTCTCTCATTTTCCTTTTTGCGTTGAATGAGTTTTTTACCACCTTCCTTAGTTTCAGTTAACCCGATAATATGTAATAATTCGCTGTAAAATCCTTTATCAAGAGTATTACTATCATTAGCAAAAGGTAATTTTAATAAATGTGATGGTGAAAACAACTTAAACAGTGGGATTAATTTATGATCATCGGGATTTTCACCAGGTTGTAAATATTCCTGACATTCTCGAATATCAAAATATGTAAAAGGAATTTGTTCTTGAATTTCTGCAATAGCAGGTTGAGCAATTTCCTTATAAAAGAAATCCGTTTTTTTACTTGTTAATCTTCCCTCTGCAAAATCTGTAAATTGCTTAACCAAGGTTTTATTTTCAATAAATGCTTTATCAAAACTATTTGCATCAAAAATAAACCATTCATAAATATTAGTAACTATTAAATATTTAACTTCTATATTTTTCTCTATCAGACGTTCCCGCAGAAAATATAAAACCAATTCTTGAAAAGCTTTAGTATTCAAATTATCAACTTTCAGCATTTCACCTTTATTGGTAGGTTTTTTAGCTTCCAGAATTACACCAACACTACTTTTAGCATCTTTACCATTATGAATAACAAAATCATTGCGTCCCTTAGTATTAATGAAATGATTTGTGCTATAATATGTGTTCTTTAAAAAATCACCAATCAGATTTTTATGAAACTCTTCAGATTCAACTTCATTAATTTCCTCAATGAGACTTTGCAGATTCTTTTTAAAATGCTCAATATCATTTCTATTGGGTTTAACCTTGAGAAAGGCTTTATTTAATGATTCTCTGGGTTGCATTTTATGTAAATTCATTTTTCTTAAATGTTTATATTGTAGGTTGGGTTGACGCAAGGAAACTGTCTGATAGCGAAGCGTGGCGCAAGCCATATCAGGATGTCCACCGATTAAAGGATGAGCAGGATAAAAATAGGAATTTTAAGTAATTATTTTTCAAACAACCTCTAATGTACCAATATTTCTTCTCTCCGTGTCCTCCGTGCCTCTGTGGTTCGTTTCAAAAAAGGTACTTGGCACTACTGTCTGGGCTGTAGACAAGATATCGAAATCTCTAAATGACTAAGAGAACTCCACATAATATTTGATAGTTTTGATCATGTTGGGTTGACGCAAGGATACCCAACCCCATACAGGCTTTTAGTTAAGCCCAAAAATTAAACATAGCATTAGCCGATTCTATCTATAATAGTAGCACAAAAAGTCAAGGGGTATTAATCAATCCTGTAAAAACCTATTTCCGTTAACTTATTGACAACATTCTCAATAATCTTGAGAATAGAGAGAGATATTCTCAATAAACATCAACTTTACCAATTTTCCAAAAATGTTCATTTAAAAAACTTATACTTCTCAAATAACGGTTGGTTGCTTTGGTTGAGACAAGGAAGCACAAAATTTAAATTCAAAATCAAGTCAGGGTAAAGCGCAATGCTAAACCCCTACTTTGCTATCATTATGCCAAGTGCATAAAAATCATTTTTAGCAATTCAGCGCGAGTAAAAGGTTTAGTTAAATATCCCGAAGCACCGACAAATCTCGCTTTTACCTTATCTATAATTCCCTTATTGCTAGTCACAAAAATAATGGGAATATTTTTAAACAGGGAATTATTGCGGATAATGCGACATAGTTCATAACCATCAATTCCTGCCATATTTAAATCCAGTAAAATCAGATCCGGCTTATGTCGAATAATTGACATAACTGCTTTTACTGGTTCATTAATAGTCACCAAAGTAAAATTCTCATCTTCTAAATAACGGCTAATTTCCTTGAGAATTGTGGGACTATCATCTACAGAGATAATTTTGTAAGTCTTTTGTGTAGTTCTCGGATTGACTTTTACTTTTTGGGAATCAGCATCTATGTTACTATCAACAGTTTCGGGTTGTAAATCATCTGGAGGTAAATCAGCAATGTCTGTTACTAGCTGTTCAACCGCAACATTATTTTCAGAAATAATTAAAGTTTCTGGAGGAGGATCTTTGCTTAGTGCTACATCGGAAATAAATAATTTTTCCTTCACCGATTCTGTGCTATCTTCAGAAAATGGTAATAGACTGCCATTTGTTTTTGGTAATTTATCAAATGGAGGATCTGGTTCATGTAATACTATCGAACCCTTGACAATATAGGGGTATAAACTTAAAGCTAGTTGCAATTCATCCTGATTCATGATAATCGCTAGATGACGTAAGCTAAAACCCTTCATCCAATTAGTGATATTCTCTTTTAGTGGTGGTAATCTTTTATCCTGAAATTTGCTACTAACTAACAAATATGGACGCTGATAGGGAGAAGAGATATATCTACCAAGATATCGCCAATTTTGTAACTGATTTTGACATTCTTCGATGATAGTATTGATATCTAACTGACAAATTTTTGTCAAATCATGGATTGGTTCTGCTAATTCATAAGTGCCTGTTTTAATGAGGATAAACCATTCAATTACCTCTTTGACTAATTCTTGAATAAGTAATGTTGCTTGAGTAGGCAGAAGATGTTGTTCAGTGACAAGCCAGTTAATCGCTTCGTATTCTGGAGGTTGGTTTGGGAAATGATCATGATCTTCAGCTTCAAACACCAAGCGCATTTGTACACGCACTTCATTATCTACGAGCGGGATTTGTTGATGGAGACGACGCATTTGTCGTTCTAATCTATCAAAAGGTTCTACGGAATGAGTCGCATAGATAATTTTTCCTTGTTCTATATATATCAACCAAGATACAGAGTTACTAAATGCTTGTAAACAGGTAGTTTCATAACAATTGCTTAATTGTCTTAATAAACCCGCGGGAGGTAGTTTGGTAAATGTGCCAGTATTTTTCATATTTTTACAATTTTTTGGGCGGATACATCAATATAGTATGGGAAAAGATTAAATATCAGGCTGTAATATGATATCACTGGAAAATATAGTCATGATCACAAGTTATTAAATTATGAATATCAACGAAAAACATTTTCTAAAAATTCTCCTACCTAGCGATCTTGAATGTAACAAGTTTTGTGGTTTTTTGTGCTAATTCTTGAGCATTTGCTTAGATATAAATCTCCTGCTTGTCAGATCTTTCAGCTATTTGATTTTGATAAATCACATAGTAATCCGAGGGAGAATGCTGAGATATTTCGGATAATTTAAATTCATCAACCGTCAGAATGATATTCGTCCTGTTTGGGGATTTAAAAATAATGAATTTATTTACCTGAAGACAGACGAAATCTCACATAGAATCTTTAAAAATTTATGGAGGTAAATGTATATGTTGATTATAGCACTCAGCTATCGGACAAGAGCAAGAATAGCAAAGAAGAGAAAGTATTCATTTCCTGGAAATTACACCCAGGAAATTAGTTGTAATTCCCTCTGAGTGAGGTTATTCATACTTGAATTATGCAACACCTAGTTATGAGGAGTTGGAGAGATATTTGGCAAATTTACCGCAAATCAATATCTTTACTGAAAAACTCAAGTATTTTCGACAAAATACCATAATTTTAGTCATGCTAGCGCTAGAAACTATATACTTTGAGTAAAAGGAAAATAAGACTTTGGATTATAACATAACACAAAAAGTTATGATTGATACGTTTAATCTTGACGAAGTTGTAGAATTTGCGGAAAATCCCGAACCCCGTTGCCCATGCGTGCTATTGCTAGATACCTCCGGCTCAATGCAGGGGGAACGAATCGAAGCTTTAAATCAAGGTTTGTTGAGTTTAAAGGATGAACTGGTAAAAAATTCTCTAGCATCCAGAAGAGTGGAAGTGGCAATTATCACCTTTGATAGTAGTGTAAATGTCGTGCAGGACTTTGTAACTGCTGATCAATTTAATCCGCCAATTCTCACAGCCCAGGGTTTAACCATCATGGGTTCAGCAATTCATAAAGCATTAGATATTATTCAAGAGCGTAAATCCCAATATCGAACTAATGGTATTGCTTACTACCGTCCCTGGGTGTTTATGATTACCGATGGTGAACCCCAAGGTGAACTAGATCATGTTGTCGAACAAGCATCCCAAAGACTGCAAGGAGATGAATCTAATAAGCGGGTGGCCTTCTTTACTGTGGGCGTAGACAATGCGAACATGAGCAGATTAAGTCAAATCGCTGTGCGGAGTCCACTCAAGCTGAAAGGATTAAATTTTATTGAGATGTTTGTATGGTTGTCCGCAAGTATGTCAGCGGTATCCCATTCTCAAGTAGATGAACAGGTAGCACTACCACCAATTGGGTGGGGATCTGTTTAGATGAAAATTACAGCTTGTTGTTTAAACTGAACTAGCTGTGGAAAACAAATTATATGAATACATCAAAACAGATTTCTCAATGGCGCATAGTAGCTGCATCTGTATGTGGAACTAGTCACTCAAAAAACCAGCAACTTTGTCAGGATGCTCACCATTGGCAACTATTAGCCAATAATGTGTTGGTAATAGCAGCAGCCGATGGTGCGGGTTCTGCTAAACTAGGAAAGGTGGGATCAATGATTGCTGTAGAAACGGCAATAGAGCATCTTTCTCGCCAAGAGATTACCAGTAATACCCTGGCTAATAATGATTTTTTGGGTTATTTGCTAACTGATGCTATGTTAGCAGCCCGCAAAGCCATAGAAATTGAGGCGGATATTTGTCACAATCAACCTCATGATTTAGCAACTACCTTAATTGTCATGATTGCTACACCAGAAATTGTGGCTGTGGGGCAGGTTGGTGATGGTTTAGCTGTAGCTAAAAATAGTATGGGTAATCTGATAGCCTTAACCATCCCCAGCAACGGTGAATATATCAATCAAACGACCTTTTTAACATCTCCCGATGCCTTAGAGACAGCACAACTGAAAATATGGCGGGAAGAGATAGTTAATGTTGGTGTGCTTACCGATGGGTTACAGATGTTAGCTTTAAATATGATTGTTGGTGAACCTCATAAACCTTTCTTTTTACCTTTATTCGAGTTTGTAGCTAACGCTGAAGATAGAATATTAGCAAAAGAACATTTAATGAGATTTTTAAGCTCTGATAAGATTACTCAGCGGACTGATGATGATTTGACTTTAGTTCTAGCTGCATTTATTAACTCATGAGTTATGGTAATCAGGAATTATTTGCAGGTTGGTGGATAACTCCTGCGTCCTCACACCAGCTAAAGCCATCCTCTTGAGTTGCTGAACTTTTGACTGATTCCAATTACTTCACATAACCTTAATTCTGCCATGCAGGTACTACGTCCTTTTCCCAACCCGGAAATTCTCAACCTCTCTGTCAGTGTGGGACATGGTGGTGAAGCTTGTATCTATGCAGTGCCATTGGATGACAATCTAGTGGCGAAAATCTATCACAAACCAACTATCTCCTATGCCCAAAAACTGCGGGCAATGCTGGCTAATCCTCCTGTTAATCCGACGGACAATTTAGGGCATATTGCCATTGCTTGGCCACAGGAGTTGTTGCAAGCAGCAGATAGTAGCGGTAAGATTGTGGGCTTTATTATGCCCCGGATTCGGGGAATGCGGCCAATTATGGATTTTTATAATCCGGGGATTCGCCGACAACATTGCCCATTGTTCTCTTATCAGTATTTATTGCGGACTGCCCGTAACCTAGCCTCAGCTTTTGCGGCTTTGCACGCCAGCGGATACTGTATTGGTGATGTGAATGAGTCAAATATTCTGGTTAGTGATACGGCATTGGTGACATTGGTAGATACAGATTCGTTCCAAGTGACCGAACCATTAGAAAATCTGGTCTATCGTTGTTCTGTGGGTAAGGCTGAGTATACTCCGCCAGAATTACAGAATAAAACTTTTGCTGATTATGACCGCGAAAATTATCATGATTTATTTGGGTTGGCTGTACTGATTTTCCAATTGTTAATGGAAGGAACTCACCCATTTTCTGGGATATTTCAAGGTGGGATAGAACCTCCAACCTACCAGGGGAGGATACTTTCTGGGCATTTTACCTATAGTCAAAAGAAACAAGTCCCCTATTTGCCCACTCCGATTTCCCCTGGTTGGGATCTGCTTCATCCCAGCTTACAGGATTTATTTGTGCGTTGTTTTGAAGATGGTCATGACAATCCCCGGTTACGTCCTAATGCTCAAACTTGGTTATTGGCATTAGCGGCAGTGGAGGAAAGTTTGCTGACTTGTGCGGCTAATCCTCAGCATCTTTATCATAATCATTTAGATAAATGTCCTTGGTGTGAGAGGACTAGACGATTAGGTGGAAGAGATCCGTTTCCATCACTCGTAGCGATCGCTTCTAAACAACATCTGCAACCACGCCAAAAACCTCAGTCTAAACGTCGCTATGTTCCGACTCCACGGATTACTCAGCCATTAAAATCAAATTATCCGGTCTATCATTGGCAACCCATAAACCAGCAGTTTTATCATGTTCCGTCTCGGAAAAAGTTAAACCCCAAGATATACGGTTTCATTGTTGGGGTGATGGGATTGGGTCTTTTGGGTTATTTGGACGTAATGATTAAATTTACCCGTCCTTTTGTTTCCCAAAATCCTTATACTCAACAAAGTTTGATGTCTCGTGCTGCTAATCAAACTCCTGATTTACCAAAGCTTTCTTTTACGGATTATTATCAGCGTGGTCATACTGCTTATCAACGGCAAGACTATGAACAGGCAGTGGTCAACTTTACCCAAGCTATTAAAAAGAATCCCCAGTCTGCCAAAAGCTATATAGATTTGGCTAATTCTCAGTACAATTTAAATAATTATGAAGCTGCATTAGCTAATTATAACCAAGCTTTGAAGTTAGATCCTCAAGAAGTTAAAGCTTATGTAAATCGCGGCAATGCTTATTATATGCTTGCTAACTATAGTAGTGACCCTAACAGAGAATATAAACAAGCAATCGCGGATTTTAATGCTGCCATCAATATAAATAAAAATGATGCTGAGGCTTATATCAGAAGGGGTGTTGTGCGATTTGAAATCAATAAATACATCAATAATTCTTTTCAGGAATACGAAAAATCAATTGCCGATTTTACTGAAGCCATTAAACTCAATTCATCAAAAGTAGATGCTTACTTTCAACGGGGTTCGGTTCGCTATCAAATGGCTCAATATAGCACTAATTATGCAGCAGAATATAAACAAGCGATCGCCGATTTTACTGAAGCAATTAAACTCAATTCCCGGTTGGCTAAAATTTATCTAAAACGTGGTATGGCCTACTATGAACTAGCACAATATGGAGAAGGTATAGCTGATAAAAATCATGTTCAAGCAGTTGCGGATTTAGAAGCAGCCGCTAAAGTTTCTTTAGAAGAAAATGATATGGATAATTATCAACAGTCCCTCAGTAGCATTTGTATTGTTGTCGCTAATAAATGTGACGGTTTATTATCTAACTCAACCCTACTTGGACAAAGTAATTGATATAGAAGGAGTCAGGAGTCAGGAGTCAGGAGTCAGGAGTCAGGAGTCAGGAGAAGAAAAAATAAGAAGGAAGAATAAGGAAGAATAAGGAAGAATAAGGAAGAAGAAAAAATAAGAAGGAAGAATAAGGAAGAAATTAAAATCATCTAAAATGTCAATAATCGGTAAAAATAACAGTTAAAATGCTACCTCTGACTTCATCAAGAAATCGGGGGTTTTTGTTTTTGTGATTAAAATTACTATCGCAGTATGTGGATTGAATTAGGTACAAAATTTACGAAAAAAGACCACCACCAAAGGACTTTTATTTCTTCTTCTTCCTGCTTATTTTTTCTTCTTTCTTCTTCTTTCTTTCTTTCTTTCTTCTTCTTTCTTATTCTGACTCCTGACTCCTGACTCGGTGACTCCTGAACTCCTGAACTCCTGAACTCCTGACTCCTGACTCGGTGACTCCTCCTACAAATATTTTACAGATAAAATATCTTAATTTACTTATTCTTTATAATTTTCTAGAAAATAATAGTTAAATTATGTTTATCTACCCAATAAAGAGAAAGAAAAAAGCATTCAAGTTCTCTGCCATCATTGTGCATTCTCTTCATTTCCATTAGTTGAAATTATCACCCACCTGCAAATTTTTGAGGTAACTACATGAAAGCAGTGATTTTAGCAGGAGGTCTGGGTACAAGGTTAAGTGAAGAAACCAGTATCAGACCCAAACCCATGGTTGAAGTTGGTGGTAAGCCAATTCTCTGGCACATAATGAAGACTTACTCAGCTCACGGTATTAATGATTTCATTATTTGTTGCGGTTACAAAGGGTACGTTATTAAAGAATACTTTGCTAACTATTTTTTACATATGTCAGATGTGACATTTGATATGCGATTTAATCAAATGAATGTCCATTCTGGATATGCTGAACCTTGGCGCGTCACCTTAGTAAATACAGGTGATAATACAATGACCGGTGGGCGGTTAAAGCAAGTTCGTGAACATATTGGGAATGAAACCTTTTGCTTTACCTATGGTGATGGTGTCAGTAATATCAATATTACAGAATTAATTAAATTCCATCAAGAACAAAAGACATTAGCAACACTCAGCGCAGTGCAACCAGCAGGAAGATTTGGCGCAATTTCTTTAGGACAAGAACAAACTAAAATTACCAGTTTTCAAGAAAAACCTGAAGGTGATGGTGCTTGGATTAATGGGGGCTATTTTGTTCTAGAACCACAAGTAATTGATTTTATTGCTGATACTTCAACTGTGTGGGAGAAAGAACCATTAGAAAAGTTAGCTAATTTAGAACAGTTAGCGGCTTACAAACATGATGGTTTTTGGCAACCCATGGACACATTAAGAGATAAAAACTATCTTGAAGACCTTTGGAAAAGTGGTAAAGCTCCTTGGCAAGTTTGGGAATAGAAATTTTGGATTTAGGAAAAATTACTAATGTATGATTTTGCGATTATTGGTGGGGGAATAGTTGGACTTTCCACAGCCATGGCTTTAGGAGAACGTTATGCAAATGCCAAAATACTAGTCTTAGAAAAAGAGAGTGAATGGGCATTTCATCAAACTGGTAATAATAGCGGTGTAATTCATTCGGGGATTTACTATAAACCAGGAAGTTTTAAGGCGAAATTCTCCCGTGATGGCAGCCGTTCCATGGTAGAATTTTGCCAAAAGTATGATATTGATCATGATGTTTGTGGCAAGGTAATTGTTGCCACTAATGAACAAGAATTACCCCGCTTAGAAAATCTCTACACCCGCGGTTTAGAAAACGGTATTCCTGTTAAAAGAATTAGTCCTCAAGAAGTCAAAGAAGTTGAACCTCATGTTAGTTGTGTAGGTGGAATTCGGGTATTTAATACAGGGATTGTTAATTACAAACAAGTTTGTTTAAAATACGCCGAATTAATTCGCAATCAAGGGGGAGATTTACGTCTCAATACCCAAGTTGTGAAAATTACCCGCAGTGGCAAAAATCAGGTATTAGAAACTAACAAGGGCAGTTTTGAAACTCGATTTGTGATCAATTGTGCCGGATTACATAGCGATCGCATTGCAAAATTAGGTAAGGCAAACCCCCAAGCCAAAATAGTTCCCTTTCGCGGTGAATATTACGAACTTACCCCCGCAAAACGCTATCTGGTCAAAACTCTCATTTATCCAGTTCCTAACCCAGATTTCCCCTTTCTCGGCGTGCATTTCACCCGGATGATTGATAACACAGTTCACGCAGGACCAAATGCAGTTCTCAGTCTCAAACGTGAAGGTTACAAAAAAACCGACTTTGATTTTAGAGATTTTGCCGAAGTTATCACTTATCCCGGCTTTTGGAAATTAGCAGCAAAACACGCTGACGAAGGGATTCAAGAAATCATTCGTTCCTTTAGTAAAGCAGCATTTGTCAAAAGTCTGCAAACACTAATTCCCGAAGTTCAAGCAGAAGATGTAATTCCTACTCATGCAGGAGTTCGCGCTCAAGCATTAATGAATAATGGTGCGCTTGTTGATGACTTTTTAATCATTGCAGGTGAGAACTCTATTCATGTTTGCAATGCACCTTCACCCGCTGCAACTTCTTCTTTGGAAATTGGTAAAGCTATAGTTAAGCAAATACCAGAACCTACTCATTTGCACAGTTTAGCATCTTTGTAGAATGAACTACATTTTTTTATCGGGCTTCGCTAACACGCAGAGGCGCAGAGGCACTCAAGAGGAAGACAAGAGAATTTTATTTGCGGACTTTTCAACAAACAACTTAATTTTACACATCAAAAGTTTTAACAATCATGAAGATTTTAGTAACTGGAACAGAAGGTTATCTTGGTTCTTTATTGCCTTCTTTATTAATGAAAAGAGGACATGAAGTTCTTGGTGTTGATACTGGATTTTATAAAGTTGGTTGGCTATATAACGGCACTCACTTAACAGCTAAAACTCTCAATAAAGATATTCGTGATATCAGTCCTGAAGATTTAGAAGGGGTGGAAGCTATTGTTCATATGGCGGAATTATCTAATGATCCGACTGGACAATTATCTCCTACTATTACTTATGATATTAATCATTTAGGTTCAGTTCGTCTTGCTAATTTGGCAAAAGCAGTAGGTGTCCGTCGCTTTGTTTATATGTCTTCTTGTAGTGTTTATGGTGTGGCTAGTGAAGGTGATATTACAGAATCATCACCAGTTAATCCCCAAACAGCTTACGCCGAATGTAAAACATTAGTAGAAAGAGATGTTCAACCATTAGCTGATGATGATTTCTCTCCTACTTTCATGCGGAATGCTACTGCTTTTGGTGCTTCTCCCAGAATGCGATTTGATATTGTTTTAAACAACTTGGCTGGCTTGGCTTGGACTACCAAAGAAATTAAAATGACCAGTGACGGTACACCGTGGCGGCCATTAGTTCACGCTTTAGATATTTGTAAAGCCATTGTTTGTGCTTTGGAAGCACCCAGAGATATTATTCACAATCAAATCTTTAACGTTGGTGATACAGCGAATAATTATCGAGTTAAAGAAATAGCAGAAATCGTTGCTGATGTCTTTCCCGGTTGTCAATTATCTTTTGGTACTAACGGTTCAGATAATCGCAGCTATCGAGTATCTTTTGAAAAGATTAACACTATTCTTCCCGGATTCAAGTGTGATTGGAATGCTCAACTTGGGGCTGGACAATTATTTAGTTTGTTCAAGCAAATTGATATGAATGAAGATACTTTCTTGTCTAGAGGTTTCACCCGCCTCAAACAATTAGAGTATCTAATTCGCACAGAACAAATTGACAAAGATTTCTTCTGGAATAAGCAAGAGAATTATTAATTTATTCCGAAAATATCGTAGGTTGGTTTGAGTGACAGCAAAACCCAACATGATTAATAATTTTGTTGGGTTTTGGGTAACATACGTCAACCCAACCTACATTTTCTTAACCGAACATTATTGCATCAAAGTGGATTAAATCGAATTTTCTCAATTTAAGATATTCGATTTAAACACTTCTCTTAGATTTATACCAAGTAATATCCTCATACCAGGATTACCAGATAATGCAAAAGTTACTAACTATTGCTATTCCTACATACAATCGTGCTGCATTGCTAGATAAACAACTGGCTTGGTTAGCAATAGCAATTAAAGGTTTTGAGTCGGAATGTGAAATTATTATTTCTGATAATTGCTCAACAGATAATACACCAGGCGTTGTCAAAAAATGGCAATCTGTTTTTAGTAATACTGTATTTATAGCGAATAGAAATCGGGAAAATATAGGGTTAATGCCTAATATTGCTTTTTGTCTTCAAGCTGCTGGTAGTAAATATGTTTGGACTGTGGGTGATGATGATCCAATTCAGGAAAGAACCCTAGCTCATGTCGTAACTACAATTAAAAGAAATCCCAGTTTATCACTGATGTTTCTTAACTGTTGTGGACGTGATCACAAAACAAATCAAGTTTTGGTAAAACACTGGTTTCCTAGTGATAGTGATGAAATAATTACTAATAGTAAACCTGTATTTGAACAGTATTTACAGAATAGTTTTGGTGGGGTACTGTTCATGACGGCTACCATTTATAAAACTGAACTAGTTCAGCAAGCTTTACAACAGTGGACTACTTCTTGTAAAAATTTGGCATCCCAAGCATATTGGACTGGATTTTGTGCGGCTCATGGAAATGTAATTGTCACTCAAGATAATTATTTGGAATGCACAATGCACGCTAGTTCCTTAGAAGAAAATCCTCGCTGGTCATTAATGATGCGATATGTCTACATCCCAGAAATTTATCTGAAATTATTAAGTTTAGGATATTCTGCTAAATTTTGTCAACGCATGATTCTAGAAAATATTTTCAAATTAAGTGATTGGAAAATATTATTTGGTGCTTTAAGAAGATGGCCAGTTCTAGCCACAAATATTATAATTACTTACTTGCAATTGGTAGGTAAATTTATATATCAATTGAATTTTAATCAGCAAAAATCATCAATCAATATTTCACATCTCAGTAATTAAATAGAAGATAAAATCCTTCTCTATTAACCATCAAAAACCATGAACAAACTCCTAACTATTGCTATTCCTACTTACAATCGAGCCGATTTACTAGATAAACAATTAACTTGGTTATCTCAGGCTATTAAAGGATTTGAAACAGAATGTGAAATTTTAGTTTCTGATAACTGTTCTACGGATCATACTCAATCTATCATTAATAAATGGGAGAATCTTCTCCAAGATATCACATTCAAATCAAATAAAAATCCTGAAAACATAGGCGTAATGCGAAATATTTTTCATTGCCTAAGTTCTGCCACAACCAAGTATGTTTGGACAATTGGTGATGATGATCCCATTCAAGAAAGAGCAGTCGCTTATGTGATGGATAAAATTAAAAATATTGATAATTTATCATTATTGTTTTTGAATTTTTCTGGTCGAAATCAAATTACTGGTGAAGCAGTACATCCACCAAAAATAGTTGGTAATCGCTGGTTTGATGCCGATACTGAAGATGGTAAAGGTGATGGTAAAGCAATATTTGAACATTGTTTTACTAAAAGTGTAGGAGCAGTAATTTTTCTAACTGCTACAGTATATCGTGCTGATTTAATTAAACGCGCTCTCCAAATTTGGCCAACTGCTAGTAATAATTGGATATCTTTAGCATATTTAGCTGGTTATTGTGCTGCTAATGGCAAAGTAATTGTCACTAAAGATGTCTATTTAGAATGTATTGTTGGTGTGAGTTATTGGCAAAAACAACCAAAGGCTGCACTTTTAATGCAATACCAACATATACCTGAAGTGATTTTAAAACTTGAGCAAGTTGGTTATTCTAAAGCATATTGTTGTCGGATGCTTTTACAAAACTACCATGAAGTAGACTTGAAAGTTTTTTTAGGAGCGATGAGAAGATGGCCTGTATCGGCTATTAAGACAGTAATTCCTTTTTTAGGTTTAGCTAGTGTGGCCGTATTGGAATTAATACCAATGAGAGAATTTAAAGTAGCAGAAACAGAAATGGACAGAACAACGACTTCAGAAGTCAGAAACTATAAGGGATAAATCAGCAATTGTTTGGACAAAATAAGTTTTGATTGGGAGGTATTTGGATTGTGATTAATAAAGTTGCAGAAAAAATCTCAGTCTTAAAAGATGAGTTAGCTTATCGAGTATCACTTTGGCATCATGGTAAAAATTTACCTGCTATTAGTGCAAAAGATCAATTGATTGTTGATACCCTAAAAACATCAGGTGTTTATATCACATCTTTGGAAAATTTAGGTTTTTTATCTACAGCTACAATGTTAGCTACTGCTAATACTTGTGCAGATAGTATGGTAAATCCCAGAGATATCCATGCAGGATATAAGTTACCGCAAATTTATACGGTTACAGATTTACCAGAATTCTTTAATTGGGGAATTGAAACCCGATTACAAAACATCATTGAACATTATATAGGTTTACCTATCGCTTTTCATGGTGTTCATGTGCGGAAAGACTTTCCTAATAAAAAACAACTGGAAACTTTACTATGGCATAAAGATTCTGAAGATAGACGCATGATTAAAGTCATTATCTATCTAAATGATGTGACTGAAGAACATGGACCATTTGAATACATTCCCCTACCGACTAATGCTTTAGATCAGGTTAAAAATTATCAAGTTGATTATGAATTATGGCGTGTTAATTTTTTGGGAATTAACGATGATAAAATGATGAAAGTTATTCCTAAATCAGCTTGGAAATCATGTCCTGGTAAAGCTGGAACTGTGATTTTTGCAGATGTGAGAAATATTTTCCATCATGGGACTGTGAGAAACCAAGAGCGGTCAACACTATTTTTTACATACACAGCTAACTCTCCTAAACGACCTGAACTTTGTACACAATATCATGATGATACCTTTCCCAAAATAAATCCCCAATTAGGATTAAAGGTATAAACCTAAAATGCAAGAATTGAAATCTTGTAAGGGCGAAGCATTCGGGTGATAATCTATCGCCAAAACCATTAGTAAGGGCGAAGCATTCGGGTGATAATCTATCGCCAAAACCATTAATTTTATGTCCGAATGCTGATGCCTACGGCACGCTACGCGAACGCCCCTACGATTCTGTTATGCTCAATAAAACTTTCCTAAATAACCATGATTTTTACCTCTACTAAACTTGCTGGTGCTTTCATTATTGACTTAGAAGAAAAGCCTGATTCTCGTGGTTTTTTTGCTCGGACTTTTTGCGCTGATGAATTTATTGCTCATGGATTAAAACCAACAGTTGCCCAATGTAATCTTTCTTTTAATCATAAAAAAGGCACATTGCGAGGAATGCACTATCAAACTCTTCCCGCAGCGGAAACCAAATTAATTCGCTGCACTCAAGGAGCTATTTATGATGTGATTGTGGATATGCGTCCTGAATCTCCCACTTATCTAGCGCATATTGGTGTAGAACTGAGTGCAGAAAATCGTCGCGCTCTTTATGTTCCAGAAATGTTTGCTCATGGTTATCAAGCTTTAACCGATGGTGCAGAAGTTGTCTATCAAGTAGGTGAATTTTACACTCCTGGATATGAAAGAGGTTTACGTTATGACGATCCAATTTTAGAAATTTCTTGGCCATTGAGTGCTACAGAAATGTCTGATAAAGATCGCAATTGGCCTTTACTAGAATCTATTTTAATAGGAGTTTAATCATGATTATTGTTGATAAAGCTTTACAAGCCCGGGCTGCATTAGGTAAACCAGTCAAAGTGGCCATGATTGGCGCTGGTTTTATGGGTCGAGGCATTGCTAATCAAATTATCAATTCTGTGCCAGGAATGGAGTTGGTGGCTATTTCTAATCGGCATATTGATAACGCTAAACGAGCTTATTTAGAAGCAGGAATTGAGGATATCAAGATTGTTGCTAATTTAGCTGATTTAGAAGATGCCATAGCTCAAAATAAATATGCAATCACAGAAGATGCTATGCTCTTGTGTGAAGCAGATGGCATAGATGCAATCATTGAAGTGACGGGAACAATTGAATATGCGGCTCATTTGGTGATGTGTGCGATCGCTCATGGCAAGCATATCATCCTCATGAATGCCGAACTAGATGGCACAATTGGTCCCATTCTCAAGGTCCATGCAGACCGGGCTGGAGTCGTCCTGAGTGCCTGTGACGGCGACCAACCAGGGGTAGAAATGAACCTGTATCGCTTTGTCAAAAGCATCGGTTTAAAACCCCTCCTGTGCGGTAATATCAAAGGTTTACAAGACCCCTACCGCAACCCCACCACCCAAGCCGGTTTTGCCCAACGCTGGGGACAAAATCCCGCCATGGTAACAAGCTTTGCCGATGGTACAAAAATCTCCTTTGAGCAAGCCATAGTCGCCAACGGCACAGGCATGAAAGTAGCCAAGCGGGGGATGTTGGGATATGACTACACCGGTCATGTGGATGAAATGACCAAAATGTATGATATTGACCAACTGCAAGAATTAGGCGGTATCGTTGATTACGTAGTTGGCACTAAACCCGGTCCAGGAGTATTCGTATTTGCTACCCACGAAGACCCCAAACAACGCCATTACCTCAACCTTTATAAACTCGGTGAAGGCCCCCTCTACAGTTTCTACACCCCCTATCACCTATGCCATTTTGAAGTTCCCCTCTCTGTAGCTCGGGCTGTCCTCTTCCATGATGCTGTGCTTGCACCAATAGCGGGTCCCGTTGTTGATGTCGTCACCACTGCCAAAATTGATCTCACAGCCGGAGAAACCCTTGATGGTATTGGTTATTACATGACCTATGGACAATGTGAAAATTCCCCCATTGTGCAACAAGAAAACCTACTCCCCATGGGTCTAGCTGAAGGATGTCGCTTAAAGCGCGATATTCCTAAAGATCAAGTCCTCACTTATGATGACGTGGAACTACCTGAAGGCAGACTTTGCGATCAATTACGCGCTGAACAAACCGTTTACTTTGCTCCTGCGAAAACTTTAGCACTCACAAAATAATTTTCAAATCAGCAACAAGATAATTCAGAGGTTTCCTGATATTTTCATTTAACCTCTGAATTCACATATATACAATAGATAACAGAGATTATTTTCATAATCTTGTGAGGTTTTGCATGATTCAAGCTCATATTAAACTAGATAAATTAATTGATACAAAATAAGTGATAAAACCTAGTAATGCAACATGAAAAATTAAATTCCTAGAGAATAAATATTAAAACCAATTGTCAATTACCAAATCGTAGGGAATCCGGTATGAAAATAGCTCTCGTCCATGATTACTTAACTCAACGCGGTGGAGCAGAGCGCGTATTTGAATTACTGTGTAAACGCTATCCCGATGCTGACATTTTCACCTCATTATACGACCCGCAGAAAAGTATTGATTTAGGTGAACGAATTATTAATACCACATTTTTGCAAAAAATTCCTGGTGCAACCAAATATTTTCGGATGTTAGCTCCTTTGTATTTTCCTGCATTTCGTTCCTTGGATCTCCAAGATTATGACCTAATTATCAGCAGTAGCACCAGTTTTGCCAAAGCAGTACGGAAAAAACCTGAAGCTAGACATATTTGTTTTTGTCATAATGTTACCCGCTTTTTATGGGACACAGAAACATATTTACGGGAATACGGAGATTATAGATACTTTGCTCCTCTCATCGAAAGAGTTTTTCAAATGATGAGAAATGTAGACCTGAAATATGCTCAAGAACCCGATCTCTACATTGCTAACTCTAGCATTGTTGCCCAGCGAATTCAAAAAATTTATCACAAACAAGCCATTGCTATTAACTATCCAATTGATACTAGCAACTTTGTTTTTTCCGATACCAAAGAAGAATATTACTTGGCATCGGCGCGGATGATAAGTTATAAACGTCTTGATATAATAGTCGAAGCTTTTAATTGGTTAGGCTGGAACTTATTAATATCAGGTGATGGACCAGAACAAGAAAGATTAAAAGCCCACGCATTACCAAACATCCAATTTCTTGGTCATGTTAGTGATAGAGAACGTAAAGACTTATTTTCTAAAGCTAAGTCAATTATTGTTGCAGCTTTAGAAGATTATGGATTAGTTCCAGTCGAGGCAAACGCTAGTGGTACACCAGTTATTGCCTATGGAGCAGGTGGAGTCTTAGATACTCAAATACCAGGGAAAACTGGGGTGTTTTTCAAAAGACAAACACCATGCTCTTTACAAGCAGCAATACTCGAAGCTGGAGGAATAGCTTGGGATTACGAAACTATCCGTAATCATGCTGTTAGCAATTTCTCAGAACAGTCATTCTTTAGTAAAGTTGAGCAAGTTATTGGTAAAACTAGTAGTTCGTCAAATTTATTTTGACGGGTAATGATCGGAAAAAACTCCTGTTTTTCCCTCCCCTACCTCCCCTACCCCCCCGCTCCCCCCGCTCCCCTTCACCCGTCATTTTTGGATTGACAGACTACTAGTGCAGCATGGCAAAAATAACTAATCATTAAAAATTCCTAGAAAGCTTATATAATTTGCTTTTTTAATTTTTAATTCTGCCCTGCGGTATTAGAGGTGTGCATCGCTAATTCATTTAATTTTTAGGTGTTTGCGTAGTGTATCGCAGATAAGGATAATAAAAGTGGTTCAAACTAGTCTAAATCCCAATATAAATCCAGCATCAGAAACAGAACCAGGTTATGGACAAATGTTTGCAGTAATTCTGCGAAGATTTCCCTGGTTATTATTAGTATTGCTGAGTTCTACTGCTATTGCTGGCATCATCACCTTGAAAACAGAACCCAGCTTCAAAAGCACCATGCAATTGTTAGTAGAACCTAACTATCAAGGCAAGAAAGAAACTGATAACACAGAAAGTCAATTCACTGATACTAATGTGGAGGTAGATACTGCTACTCAATTAAACTTGATGCAGAGTTCTGGACTGATTAAAAAAGCAGTTGATAAACTCAAAGCTGAATATCCAGACTTAACCGTAATGGATTTAAAAAAATCCTTAGTCTTAACTCAAATTAAGAGTCCAGAGGATAAGGTTGTCACTAAAATATTTCAAGTTGATTATACCAGTAACGATCCAGAAAAAACCCAAAAAGTTCTGCAAACAATTCAGCAAGTTTATTTAGAATACAACAAACAACAGCAAAATTCGCGGTTACAAAAAGGTCTCCAAGTCATTAGAGAGCAATTAAGAAAAGCGACAGATGAAGTAACTGTTTCCGAAGCAAATCTACAAAGGTTTCGCAGAAATCAAAATCTAATTGATCCAGATGCTCAGGCTAAAACCGTAGAGACAACTTTAAATACTGTCCAACAGGAACGACAAGCAACTCGTTCTTTGTATGAAGAAGCTTTAGCAAAGCAAAAATCTTTGCAAGTACAACTGAATCGTTCTCCACAAAACGCCTTAGTTTCTTCTCGTTTGAGTCAGTCTACCCGCTACCAAGGCTTACTCAACGAAATCCAAAAAACCGAACTGGCTTTAGCACAAGAACGCTTACGTTTTACTGATGATACTCCCGGCGTTCAAAAATTGAACGAACAACTACAAAGTCAAAAACAACTTTTACAAAAAGAAGTCAGCAGAACTTTAGGAGAAAGCACTAATCCTGTCTTTAGTTCTGGAGATAATCTTTTAGCACAAGGACAACTTGGACAAATTGATCTGAATCTCACAGGTCAATTGGTAGAAACGCAAACTACTATAGTTGCATTAACCGCCCGCGATCAAACTTTAGCCGCAAAAGAGAAAGAATTACAAGCAGACCTCAAGCGTTTTCCCTCTCTATTAGCTTATTACAATCGCATCCTTCCCCAACTACAATTTAGCAGAGAAAGATTAGAACAATTATTAAGAGCCGAACAAAAATTACGCCAGGAACTTTCTAAGGGTGGATTCAATTGGGAAGTAGTAGAAGAACCACAAGAAGGTTCTCAAACTGGGCCTAACATGAGACAGAATCTCCTCTTAGGAGGAGTCATTGGCTTAATGTTAGGAGGGGCTGCTGCCTTCATTCGTGAAGCCGCTGATGACGCTGTACATACTACTGCGGAATTAGAAAAACAGGCTGCTCTCCCCTTATTAGGAACAACTCCTAAATTGCCACCTGCCAGACCCAGAGAATCAATGATCAAATTGCCATTTGGCAAACCAGAAGTTCTGGCTCCTTGGACAATTCAAGTATTACAATCTTCTCCCCGCTGGGAATCACTTGATCTCATTTACAAAAATATCGAACTGCTGAATAAAGTCTCAGATTTAAGATCATTAATGGTAACATCAGCATTACCAGATGATGGTAAATCGGCTTTGGCATTAGGTCTAGCCATGAGTGCGGCTCGTCTACATAAAAAAGTCTTACTAATTGATGCTAATTTACGCGATCCTAATCTGCACAAACAATTAAATCTTCCTAATGAACAGGGACTTTCCAGTTTATTAGAAAGTGAAGTTAATCTGCCTAATCATATTAGTGTTCCTTACTCTGGATCATCTTACATTGATATTTTGACAGCCGGACCAATCCCGACAGATCCTGCCCATCTTTTGAGTTCTCCCCGCATGATCCAATTGATGGCTGCATTTGAAGAAAATTATGATTTGGTAATCATAGATGCCCCCTCAGTGCTTGGTTTAGTGGATGCTATGCTCACAGCATCCTCTTGTCGAAGTGTGGTAATGATGGCCAGCATGGGTAAAGTAACGCGTACCCAACTTAATCAAGCCACAAGGATGTTGAGTAAGTTAAATTTGATTGGTGTTGTGGCTAATGGTGCATCTCCATCTGATAGCACCTATGTACCTTATGTCAAGCCAAAACAATTGGTTTTACAACCGGCAATGGAAGAATAAACCAGAATATTTGCTCAATATTTAACCAGCTACGATAGATTTACCCCTGCACTTGACAGGGGTTTTTGCATTTGAACAACAAGATTAAAGATCCCCAGCTTCTTTAAGAAGTGGGGGATCTAAGTTGAGGAACTAATCCGCTCTAGAGTTATTTTTATTTACCTGATAAGCAAACTATAAGATGTTTTATAAACACAAAATGTTGGTTAATTTTATTTAGTTACCATTAATTCATTTTACCATATCTTAATATTGTGAAGAAAAAAGTAATATTTATTTAAAGAGTGAATAAAGAAGTTGTTTCTTGATGATTTATTTATCAAGAGTCTTATATTGTAGAGATTGAAACCCATCATCTAACTTTCAAAGACAAGAGCAAATAAATTCAGAAATCAAAGCGGATTCCTATATGTATTTTAATATAAACAAATTTTACAAGGAGGAACGCTGGTTAGTCATAAAAGTTAAATCTGCTGATCTTTAATGTATTTTTTACGATTGAGAAAATTTTAATTTCCTGATCGTACAGATCAAGTCAATCTTTTACTACTTTATCACTTTTAATCTATGCCAATTTCAGTCATTTCTAGTCTAAATAATAACTCTATTATACCTCAGTCATCTGAAAATTTTAACTTCCTATCATGTACCTTGCAATGGCGGAGAGGAAAGTTATTGGTGAAAGCTTCTGAAAAATTGCCACAGCCCCATTTAGCTGCACTAGAAAATGAAGCATCGTTAATAGAATGCTTAAAACATTCTCCAGTTAGTTTAGTGAGCATAGATCCAAAAATTGGTGATTCTTTATTAAAAGTTTGGGCAAATGCTTGTCAAAAAGCTAATAAGCCGATATTTATAAACATTTCTGTTTATCGAAAATCGTCAAAAAAAGGTAATCAAATTTTCAGGAATTTACGAATCATCATTGATTGGACTTGGGCTTTATTTCTGCTGCTGTTTATGAGTCCAGTCATACTAGGAGGATTGATAACTATTCAAATATATTCTCCCAAATTGTTGTTTGATTATGAGTGGTATGTGGGAGAAAATAAACAACTTTTTCGAGCTATTAAATTTAGCCCAACAGCTAAACATGAAATGACTAATTTAATTGTTGTATTAGGTACATTTTTTCTAAATAATTTATCTAATGGATTGAATCTATTTCAAGGAAAATTTTGCCTACTTAATAATCGTTGTTTGTCTTTAGAAGATGCGGTTAAATTAAGCTTAGAAGCCCAGAGCAAAAAGTTAAATCAAAAACATAACTTCAGCGGTGCATGGCAAATAGAGAATAAGGTTAATTTGCCTATAGTTTAGAATAAATATATTCACTCTGTGTTTTTAAGCGCTTTTATCTAATTGATGAATACTTCCTGTTCTCATATTGATAACTATGAATTATGTACCTAAGTAAAAAATAAAAACTACCATGCAAACAGCGATTTGTACCGTATTTGAAAAAGACTATCATTATGGTGTGGGGGCTTTAGTAAATTCCTTATATCACCACGGGTTTCGAGGCATAATTTGGGCTGGTTATCGGGGAAATGTGCCACCTTGGGCTAAGTCTTTGAAAACAGAAAATGGTTATCAAGAGTTTTCTTTAGGTGAAGGTTGTGCAATCCGATTTGTCAAGCTAACAACTCCAAAACATCTAGGTTTTTATAAACCTGATTTTATGTCCCAATTATGGGAAAATTACTGTCCAGATATTGATGCCTTATTTTACTTTGATCCTGATATTGTCAATAAATGTGAGTGGGATTTTTATGAAAATTGGGTAAGTCGGGGAATTGCTCTTTGTGGTGATTCTTGGTATTTTGTTCCGGCAAATCATCCTAAACGGTTAGCATGGAAAGAATTTGCTCAAAACAATGGTTTTACTTGTGACCGTGAGTTAGATTATCACTACAATAGTGGCTTCATTGGAGTTCATAAAAATTACAAATCTATCTTGAAACTTTGGCAGCAATTAGAAGAATTGGGTGAGATGGCAGGATATGCCAATTTAGACGATCTTTATAACGATAATACCTTTCATCATTACCCATATCTTTATGGAGACCAGACTTATTTAAACTTAGCATTGATGTTGACTAATTATCCTTTAAGTACAGTTGGACCAGACGGTATGGATTTTGTTCCTGGTGGTACTATCATGTCTCACGCCACAATTCCAAATATTAAACCTTGGCGGAAAAAACTGCTGCTTAGTGCTTTAGAAGGTAGCTCTCCCACCATAACTGATAAATTATATTGGCAACATAGTCAAACACCTATTCAACTTTATTCAATGGCAAAAATACTATGGCAGAAATTTGAAATTCTCTGTGGTTCTGCTCTTGGTCGTTTTATTCGTCGCGCTCCTATGTAAGCATATTTATTTTCTTGAGATTGATGCTTCTGTGCTTAATTATCAAAATTATTGGTCAAAATTTTTATGGATTCCAAATTTCTACCGTCAACAGTGAAAATCTTTCAAGCTACAAGTTTGTGGCAAAATAATCGGGTAATATTACGAGAATTTAAACACTTTCGAGTTGTGGCTATTTTAGCTATCGTATTTTCCGCTTTAGCTGCCAGTTTTGAAGGGTTTGGTTTAGGATTTTTGCTGGTGTTTCTGCAAAGCTTAACTACTCCTGGGGCTGAACCTGTGAAAACAGGAATAGGCTGGTTTGATATTTTGATTTTAGGAATTAATGCTTCCGCAACAGAGCGATTATATCGAATATCAGCTTTAATTGTTGTTACAACCTGTATGCGAGCATCCTTCAATTATATAGGACAGATTTGCATTCAGTTTAGTGAAATAAGTTTAGTAGATAATCTCCGTAAACGAATTTTTCAACAGTTAGAGGCTCAAACTCTTAATTATTTTAGTCATAAAAAATCTGGAGAATTAGTTAATACACTCACCAGTGAAATGGAGAGAATTAGGCAGATTTTTGGTGGACTAGCTTTTTTAATCACTAGAAGTTTTACACTGATTGTCTATTCTATTTCCTTGTTTATTCTTTCCTGGAAACTGACTATAGTTTCTATTTTGCTATTTAGTCTTTTAGCGGTGGCATTATCCACTCTAAATAAACAAATTAGAGAACGTAGTTTTACTATTACTACTGCTAATGATAACTTTACGGCTAGGGTGCTAGAGTTTATCGAAGGTATTCGCACAATTCATGCTTTTTCTACTCAAGAATTTGAGCGAAAACGGTATTATCAAGCCAGTGAAAAAATTGTTAATACGTGGAAAAGTGTTTATTGGATTTCTTTGATAGTTAAGCCTTTGGCTGAAAGTATATCCACGCTAATTCTAATTAGTATGATTATTGTGGCTTTAAGCACAGGATTAATGAAAGTTTCAGCTTTGTTAACTTTCTTTTTTGTCCTGTTCCGCATTATCCCTATGACTCAAGATTTGAATGGAGTCGTGGCTTTTTTAAGTACCCAAGCGGGAGCGGTAGAAAATATCAAGGATTTATTAAAAACTGATGATAAAATCTACTTTCAAAATGGCGCACTCAGATTTCCTAGTTTTAAAAGATCAATTGATTTAGTGTCGGTAGATTTTGATTATAGTCCTGATCAACGAGTTTTACATAATATAACTCTCTCCATTAAACAAGGGGAAATGACGGCTTTAATTGGTTCATCTGGGGCTGGAAAAACTACACTTGCGGATTTAATTCCGCGCTTTCATGATGCTACTGATGGCTATATTTATATAGATGAAGTTGATATTCGCAAATTTGACATTAACTCTCTGCGTTCTCAGATAGCAGTTGTTAGTCAGAATACATTTATTTTCAATACTTCTGTTTGGAATAATATTGCTTATGGGACACCAACAGCTACAGCAACAGAGATTAAAGAAGCTGCACGATTGGCAAATGCTTTAGAATTTATTCTAGAAATGCCGGAAGGTTTCGATACGCAATTAGGAGATAGAGGTGTGCGGTTATCAGGTGGACAAAGACAAAGAATTGCGATCGCTCGCGCATTGCTGAAAAACCCCGAAATTCTGATTTTAGATGAAGCTACAAGTGCTTTAGACTCTGTGTCTGAGCGGTTAATTCAAGAATCTTTAGAAAAGCTATCTGTTGGCCGCACAGTAATTGCGATCGCCCACCGTCTTTCTACTATTGCTAAAGCGAATAAAGTTGTAGTTTTAGAACAGGGAAGAATTGTCGAACAAGGTAAATATCAAGAACTCCTAGAACTTCAAGGTAAACTTTGGGAATATCATCAAATGCAGTATGAAATGACTTCTAAACAGGATACTTAATATCAACTAATAAACTGCTTTGATATTTATATTCAGAGATTGGTAGACTTCAAAAATAACACCATCACTGATTTTAAATATCAAAAATAAAACCTTTAATATTTACTCAATCATCAGGCTAAATATATGACAAATAATCGTTCCCTCAAGTTTCCTCTTAAAATTTATTTTTATTGTGATCCTGTAGAAAATATTTCTATAGGAGAGAAATTTCAACATTTAATAATTTGTTTGGCTGAAGGTTTTCAAGAGTTGGGAATCCCATTTTTTTCTAATGTCAATTATTGGCAAAATTCCTTAGAAACATCAGAATATCTTTTTAAACATCATGCAGATGTGACACCTGATGATTGTTCTATAGTTATATTCACAACCAATTCATATCATATTCAAGAACCATTACCAAAGAACTTATTTCATCCTCAGCGTCAATATATTACTGTTTATTTGGATTGTGAGGATAATAATAAAACCTACAATAAAATACCAGAATTTAGACAATTTGATTTGATTTTAAGAACTCATTTTAATAGCAAACTAAACTATGGTAATAACTTTCAGCCTTGGGTTTTTGGACTGAGTAATCGCATTTTACAAGAACTGAATACCATACCAGATTTTACTGCTAGAAAAAAACAGATTCTTGTCAATTTTCGCCATTGGAAGTCTGGACATCCTGTCAGAAATATTAGCTGTAGTAAGCTAATTCCTCAAATTGAAAACATTCTCTCTATTAATAACTTTGTTGATGATCCAAATCATCATCCGCAAGCAGGATATCATTATCTACAATGGTTACAAACTGGTGGTAGACACTATCCCAATTATTATAAACGTCTGCAAGAATCTGTTGCTTGTACTTGCTTTGGTGGCTTCTTTGTACCTACTTGGCCTAATGATCCTAGTAGTTTAATTAATCGTGGAATTAAACAACTTTTAGCTAAGTTAAAATTACAGTCAAATACAATTCTACAATGGGATAGTTGGCGATTTTGGGAATCTTTAGCCGCAGGATGTGTGACATTTCATGTTGATTTTGAAAAATATGGGATTACTTTACCTGTAATGCCTGAAAATTGGCGACATTATATTGGTGTAGATTTAGATAATGTTCAAGCCACAATAGATAGAATTACAGAAAATCCCGAAATTCTGGAATATATTGCTCAAGAAGGAAGAAGTTGGGCAATTAAAAATTATAGTCCTGTCCCTACAGCTTTGCGTTTTTTAGAGATAGTTTCCCAAAAACAAACAACAACTAAAAGTAAGTAGGTTAGCATTGAAAATCGTCGTTATGGCACTAGGCTTGAGGCAATACTTCGACTTCGCTCAGTAACCAGAGGCAAGAGGCAAGAGTGAAGAGAGTTTCGGCGATTTTACTTTTGGTTACATATTACTCTTCGAGAAGCCGCTCCGCGTCTACGGTTTTTTTCCGTTCACCTACTTAGTTTATCTTCTCATCCTAAAATCAATGTTAAATATTAACTCCTCCGAACCTTTGGTAAGTGTCATTATTCCTACCTATAATCGTCCAGAATATCTAAAACAAGCAATTAATAGTGCCGTTCAACAAACTTATCAAAATCTAGAAATTATCGTTTCTGATAATTGCAGTTCTGAAAATCCCCAAGCACTAGTTGAATCATTTCCAGATTCACGAATTAAATTTTGGCGACATAAAGAAAATATTGGGATGTTAGCTAACCAGTTTTATGGTTTTAAAATTGCCACAGGTAAATATGTGGCTAGTCTCCATGATGATGATATGTGGAATGAGGATTTTTTATCCAAACTTGTTCCCAACTTAGAAGCAAATCCCAATTTAATTTTGGCATTTTGTGACCAATATATTATAGATGGTGATAGTAAAATTAATATTGCTGCCACTGAAAACAATACCCGCAGTTATAAACGTGACCAAATCACTCCCGGAGTTCATGAAAATTTTACTCAAATTGGCTTAATTGATAAAAGTATTCCCACTGCGGCTGCTTGTGTAATCAGAAATGGAGTGCTTAATTGGAATAATATTCCTTCAGAGGTTGACGGAATGTGGGATTTATATTTAACATATCTTTGCTGTATTTCTGGTTATGGAGTTTACTATGTTCCCGAAAAATTAACCAAATATCGAGAGCATGAACAAACTGATACTATGCTCAGTGGTAGTCGCAATGTTCAAGCAAAAATCCGTAAAGGTAAAAGTGAGCTATTCTGTTATCAAACCTTTATGAAAGATCAACAGTTACAAGAATTTAATTCCTACTTTAAAACCAAATGGTTAGAAGCTAATACAACTTTAGGAATTGGCTTATTACGAGATCAAAAAATTACAGATGCTCGCCGTCATTTTTGGCAAACTTTAAGTGAGCAAAAATTTAATTTACGCACTTTAGTCGCTTTAATTATCAGTTTTATTCCTACCAATTTAACGAATAAAATTTGGAACATTTCCTAATTTAGTAAATTACAAGAGGTTATGAGTGAAAATTTGTATTGTTACCCACAAAATCAGAAAAGGCGATGGTCAAGGCAGAGTTAATTATGAAGTGGTTCAAGAAGCCATTCGTCGTGGTCATGATCTGACATTATTAGCTAGTGAAATTGCCCCAGAGTTATCTGAAAATAATGCTGTTAGTTGTATTTATATTCCAGTAGAAAGGTATCCTACTGAATTTATTCGCAATTTCATCTTTGCTAAAAAAAGTGCCGATTGGTTGCGTAAAAATCGAGCTAATTTGGATTTAATTAAGGTCAATGGCGCGATTACTATGGGGGCAAGTGATGTGAATGCCGTGCATTTTGTACATGGTTCTTGGTTGAAATCGCCTGTGCATATTTCCCATAACCGTAAAGATTTGTACGGGTTATATCAATGGTTATTTACTGCGGCTAATGCTTATTGGGAAAAACAAGCTTTTTGCCAATCTAAAATTATTATTGCTGTCTCAGAAAAAGTTGCCCAAGAATTAGTAAATATTGGTGTACCTCGTTCACAAATTCGGGTGGTTGCTAATGGTGTAGACTTACAAGAATTTGCTCCCGGTGTCAGTTCTCGGACGGCATTAGGATTACCTGAAAATGTCAATTTGGCCTTATTTGCAGGTGATATTCGGATTTCCCGGAAGAACTTAGATACTGTACTTCATGCTTTGGTAAAAGTTCCTAAATTACATTTAGCAGTTGTCGGTGGTACTCAAGATAGCCCTTATCCGGCAATGGCAAAAGCATTAAATATTAGTGAACGAGTGCATTTTTTAGGTTATCGCCATGATATGCCCCAAATTCAACGGGCATCAGATTTATTTGTGTTTCCGTCCCGTTATGAACCCTTTGGACTTGTAGTGATTGAAGCGATGGCTTCAGGTTTGCCCGTGATTACCGCCACTACTACTGGTGCGGCTGATTTAGTTAATCCCGACTGTGGCATCGTTTTAGACGATTGTGATGATGCTAATGCTTTAGCAGAGGCGCTGGAGTTGTTAAATAGCGATCGCTCACTGCGTCAACAAATGGGTAAAATTGCCCGGACTATTGCCGAACAACATAGCTGGTCAACAATGGCACAAACCTATCTAAATATATTTGAGGAGTTAATCACCCATGAGAAACACAGTTCTCATCCCCACCTATCGCCGTCCTCAAGACCTAGCCCGGTGTCTGAAAGCACTGCAACAGCAAACTAAATCAGTTGATCAGGCGATCGTTGTTGTCAGAGATACAGACACAGAAACCCAGCAATTCCTCCACCAATTTCCGCCCCATCTCCTCCCCTTACAGATTGTCACCGTCACCCAGCCGGGAGTCGTCGCCGCCCTCAACGCCGGACTAGCACAAGTACAGGGAGACATTCTTTCCATCACCGATGATGATGCCGCCCCCCACCCGGATTGGTTAGCCAAAATTAATACTCACTTCAGCGTTAATTATACCATTGGTGGCGTAGGTGGTCGTGATTGGGTGTATCAAGGAGACAAATTAGAAAATGGTTCCCGTCCCATAGTTGGTAAATTGCAATGGTGGGGGCGCGTCATTGGCAACCATCACTTAGGAGTAGGCGCACCCCGTGAAGTTGATGTTCTCAAAGGTGTGAATATGAGCTTTCGTACCCAGGCGATTGGCAAATTGCGATTTGATGACAGAATGCAAGGAACGGGCGCACAGGTACATTTTGAAATGTCCTTTGCCCTCACCCTCAAACGCGCTGGATGGAAAATAATTTATGATCCCAGCATTGGAGTAGATCACTATCCCGCCCAAAGATTTGACGAAGATCAACGCCACAACTTTAACGACACCGCATTAATTAACCTAGTCCACAACGAAACCTTAATTTTATTAGAACATCTTTCACCCCTGCGTCAAATTGTATTTTTATCCTGGTCAATTTTAGTTGGGACAAGAGAAAGTTTAGGAATATGTCAATGGTTAAGATTATTTCCCCAACAAAAAGAAATTGCCAGTAAAAAATTGCGAGCATCCTTACAAGGAAGATGGTTAGGATATCAAAAATATAGAAAGATAGGAAATCACCATCTTGTAGGAGTCAGGAGTTAAGAATCTTTATCCGCGTTCATCTGCGTTCATCTGCGTTCAATACCTCTTTAAATACTCCTTCCTAATACAAAATAGGCAAACATAGAGAATGATTTCCAAACCAATACTTTTCAATACAGTTTTAAAAGAACAATTTTCTCCCCAAGATCGATCTGCCCAAAGTTGGATGATCATTCTTGCTTTTATCCTCCTGATCACAGCTTGCTACTTTACCAGTACAGGTAGTTTACGCCTCGTTTTTCCCGCCACTGCTTTTCTAGTAGCGGCGTTTTTATACTTGCGGCATCCCATTCACTATATCGGCTTCACCTGGTGGATATGGTTTCTCACCCCCTTAATCACTCGTTTAGTTGACTATAAAATTGGCTGGGACCCCACCAGACAAATGTTAATTGCACCTTATTTAGTCGTATTCCTGACAATATTCACCTTTTTAAAACATCTACCTAGCAGTCTTCGGCAAGGGGGACTACCATTTCTTTTAGCTGCTATAGGAGTTTCTTATGGATGTTTAATAGGTTTAATTTACAATCAACCACTCCCTGTAGTTCGGAGTTTTTTAGATTGGTTAAGTCCGATAATTTTTGCTTTTCACCTATTTTCTAATTGGCGAGATTATCCCAGTTATCGTCAACATCTGCAAAGAACATTTATTTGGTGTGTACTCATCCTTGGTGCTTACGGTGTCTATCAATTTGTTGTCGCTCCTGAATGGGACAGATATTGGCTAATCGAATCGAAAATGTTTACCAGTGCTGGACAACCAATTCCTTTTGGAATGCGCGTCTGGAGTACATTACACTCACCTGGACCATTTGGAACTGTTATGCAGACTGGATTACTATTATTATTTACCAGCACCGGTCCGTTAATTTTCCCCGCTTCTGCTGTGGGTTATTTATCATTTTTACTTTGCCAAGTGCGAACAAGTTGGGGCGGTTGGTTATTAGGAATTATTATGATTTTTGGTTCAGTAAAACCCCAGATTCAAATGCGCTTAATTACTATAATTTTAGTGATGACAATCTGTGTTATTCCCTTGGTAACTATTGAACCGCTTTCTAAAGTCATTACCACTCGATTTGAAAGTTTTTCTAATCTGGAAGAAGATGGTAGTTTTAGAGATAGATCTGCAACTTATGACAGAAACCTGGGATTAGCCCTTTCTAATGTTGTCGGTAATGGCTTTGGAAATATTTGGAAAGTGAATGAAAAAACTGGACAAATAGAAGTGATTGTTATTGATAGCGGCATTTTAGATATGTTTTTTACCTTGGGTTGGATTGGTGCTATACCCTATATTGGTGGGTTAGTATTGATGCTGATTACTGTTGGTAATTATACAGAAGGTCGTTTTGATAGTTTTCTCAGTGCTGCCCGCGCTATTGGTATCAGTTCTTGCGCCCAGTTAATTATCTATAGCGGGATGTTGAGTATTGCGGGGATGATTATGTGGGGATTTTTGGCAATGGCTATGGCCGGACATAAATACTACAGCAGACCGCAGAGTTGAATTAAAACCCCTCCTGAAGGTGGGGAAATAAAAGAAATTGGCTTATTTGCTCCTTTGTGCGATGACACCACAGAGGAGTTATAATTATTATGATCACATTTTATTGATAAATTGTGATAGAATTTAGTATAAATATTTCCTGTATGAAAAGTAGTTAAACTATTAAACAAGAGGTTAAATACCATGTTAAAAATACAACCTCCAACTATAATTGATTTTCAACCAGCAATTGCTGCTAAAGATAAAGATGATAAATATATTTTGATCATAGATGTGAGATTTTCCGCTATGTATTCTTCCCCGGATCTTAATATCTTAAAAATGGAAGAATACCAGCATATTCCTTTTTTAATGTTTGTTAATTCTAATGTCATGAGAATCTTTAAGAGTCCGACTTTTACAGAAGTAGCAAGATTGGACACAAAAAATGTTTTAAAACATTATGATGTAGGCAGTATTGAAGGTATCATCTATCAATCTACTTTAATAACTTTAACTCAATCATGGTTAAGAGATTTAGCTTATCATTGGAAAAGTGAAACCCCTCCTTACATTGAGGAAATGAAGGAAATTGGCTTATTTACTCTTTTGTTTGATGGTACAACAGAGGAGTTAGACTTATTATGATTATTTATTTAGAAACTAATTCAATTATGGCAATTGCCAAAGGAAGAAACAAAGAATTAGAAGATTTTGTCTATCATTCTTCAGGAAACTTAAAATTTGTTATTCCTAGTATTTGTTTAATGGAAACCCTGGTAGCGATAGAAAGAGAAGAAAAACGTAGTCAATCTTTTTCTCAAACTATTCAAATAGAAATGAATGAAGGTAAGAGAAATAAAGAATTAACTAATTCTCAATCTTTTGCCAATTATTTAGAACTTTGTTTGATTGATTATGGAAAAGTATTACGAGATTTTAGAAAGCGTTTTTTGAATATTCTCGAATATTTAAAAAATCATGGTGAATTGATTGAACCAAGCATTAAAATGTTAGAAGCTACTTTAAATAATCCTTTACTACTTGGGAAAAATCAAAGAAGAGATGATTTTATTTTACAGGTTATTTTAGCTCATGCTGAAAATAATTTATCAATGGATAAAGTTTTTTTTAGTGAGAATACTAAGGAATTTGGTAATACTAATATTCAACAGGTATTAGCTAATTTGGGAATTAATTATTTTAGTAAAATCTCTAATTTAGAAGGATGGTTAAATAAACAATAAAAAATGCTAACTTGCATGGTTAATTTTCAAATTCTTCTAATGGTGCATCGAAATTATCAGACAATAATTCTAGGAAAATATGACAAAATGTAATAGAAATATCTTCTACATCAAAATTAGTTAAACAAAAAGCAGCTAGAAACTATGAAAGCCTTAGAAGTTACTGGAAAAATACAAGAAGGACAATTAACCTTAGATTATCCTTTAGAAATTGATAATTTTAATACTGTTAAGGTAATTATTCTCCTACCAGAAGCAGGTGATATTGATGTTGATGATACTCCAATTCAGGAAATAAAAGAGAGTTTGTGAACATTGCAAAAATTAGATCCCCGACTTCTTAAAGAAGTCGGGGATCTTGTTGTTCTTAGGGGTATGAATAACGCTCCGCGAACATTACCTCAACCCAACCTACTTGAAAAAGTATTAAATATCTAAGTCCATCTCTATCTGATTAACTCTGATTTCTTTGTGTTTTTCTGCACTTTTAAGAACCTCATTAATTAAGGGAATATTTAACTTTTGTTTGTTTTCAATAATATCTTGAATTGTAATAATCTGAACTTTATCACAACTATGAGTCATGAATTTATTTTGATAAAAGCCAGCGGATTTGGCAGTTTTTAACATATCTTTTGTAGGATTTTCTAAAGTTATAAATACAGCTATACTAGCATTTTCTAGCGTCATTGTTCCTAGTAAATCCCGGATATCTCCTGATTTAACTTTACCAGATTTAACTTGAAAAATTACTTTCTCTAGTTCACCTTTATCACCATAAAATAAAACAGTTCCATCTACACCTTTATCTGCACCTTTTTTAGTGTTAATTATGGCTCGATTATTAGTATAAGTTAAAATTGCCCATTTTTCAAATTCTTTACGAGTGCGATCATCTGCTTTATTTGCTAATGCTATTGCACTTTCTATATCTTTAGGTATACCATGAAGTTTGATGTTATCTACAAATTCTTTACCAAAGCTGTCTTCTAATCTTTTTAAAATTAAACTAATACTTTGATAAGTAATATCAATTCCTATCCATTGTCGGTCTAATTTTTGGCAAACTGCAACAGTTGTACCACATCCACAATAAGCATCTAATATTACATCATTTTCATTAGAACTGGCTTTGATAATTCTTTCTAATAATGATTCTGGTTTCTGTGTTGGATATCCTAATCTTTCAGCTTTAATAGTTATTCCCGGAAATTCAGTCCAAATATCATCAGGACTAATACCAGGCATTTCATTAAGATACTGTTTTAAATAAGGCTTACCAGTTTTTGAGTAATAAATTTTCCCTTCAGCCTCAAATCTTTCCATATTTTCATAAGAAAATGCCCAATATCTACCAGCAGGAGGTAAAGTTCCTTTCCAAGAGTAAGATGTATTTCCACCTGGTTTAGCGGCTGATAAATCAGAAGTTTTAAACCTTCGACCATCAGCATCAATTTTATTATATGAAGAATCAATATAAGAATCTGAATAGTTTTCATAAACTGTATTAAATATTGATTTTTTAACATTTTTTACATAAAATAAAATCACATCATGAACTCTGCCAAATTGTCTTGCACCTTGTTTACCATCATTATGTGTTGTAGTTCGTTTCCAAACAATTTCATTTCTAAATTCTCCACCTTGAGAACAAAAAACAGCATCTAATATTAACTTCAAATAATGACTAGCACTAGGATCACAATGTAAATAAAAACTTCCTGTAGGTTTCAAAACTCGATGTATTTCTGTTATTCTTAAAGTCATACTCACCAAATAAGCGAGTAAACTTCCTTTCCCTAAAACATTACTTAAACCTGTAATTAAAGCAATACATTGTTGAGTAAATAAACCATGATAATTAGTAATGATTTCATCTATTCCCCGAATAGCGTGATCATCCCATTCCCAAGTATCAATAAATGCTTGAGCTTGTGCTTTATCTTCTCCACCAATATTATTATAAATTTGATTATAATTACGTTTGGAATTAAAAGGAGGATCAATATAACATAAGTCAACAGACTCGTCTTTTATATAACGTCTTAAAACTTCTAAATTGTCCCCATAATAAAGTTGATTAACCATTGTTTTCGTGCAATTATTTTGCTTAAATTAACCATGATTAATCATTCTTATCCCTAATTACTTTTTTGTCATACCAGAAAATATGAGATATTCTCTGATGTTTTATTAAGAAATTTTAAGAAAATACCTGAAAAACCCTGATAATCTGGAAACAGATTGAGTTATAATGGCTACAAAGGTTAACTTATCTAAGTTTTATGGCTGTTACAGAAATTTTACAATTTGTGGATAATTTAGTATTTACTAAGACTGATAAACATTTAGATGATCTGCAAAAAAAGATTATTGAGGAACTATTTCAGGGTAAAACTTATAAGCAAATTGCCAATATTTATGATTATGATGAGGGTTATATTGGTGATGAAAGTAGAAATTTATTTAAAATTTTGTCTGAGGTTTTAGGTCAAAATATTAATAAATCTAATTTTTGTTGGACTATAGAAAGAGTTACAAATTCTCACATCGCTAAAATTATTAATTTTGAAAATAATATTAAAAATAATCATATTAATTGGTGTCCTAATCATCATCAATCAAATCATCAACAACAAAATAATAATAATACAGAAAAATCTAAATTATCTTACCATGATTTAACTTTAGCACCTAAAATTATTCGTTTCTACGGACGAGAAAAAGAATTAAACTTTTTATCTCATGGGATATTAAATCAAAATGCTCATTTAATCTCTGTTTTAGGATTATCTGGAATTGGTAAAACTACCCTTGTAAAAAGATTTGTTGATCTAAATCTCCAACAATTTGAAGTTATTATCTGGAGAAATTTAAAATTTCCTAAATCTCTAAATTTACTTATTGATGATTTATTGAATGTTTGTCAACAGGAAGCTAAAGCAACCATAGATGATAAATTAAAACAATTATTTAATATCCTTAAAAATAAAAAATGCTTAATTATTTTAGATGATCTAGAAAATATCTTTGTTAATCGTCAATTTGCAGGACAATATAAACCTGAATATCAAGATTACAAAACCTTTTTACAAATGATCACAGAAATTGAACATCAAAGTTGTTTAATTCTCATCAGTCAGGAAAAATGCCAACAAATGATTTCTTTAGATAGTGAACTTTATCCAATTCATTCCTTAGAATTATCAGGTTTAGATAGTGCAGCTACAGAGATATTAAAAAATCAAGGATTAAAAAATGAGGAAACTTGGTTAAACTTAATTAACTTATATGAAAGTCATCCTAAATATTTACAGTATATCAGTATTTTAATTAAAGATGTCTTTGAGGGTGAAGTTGCCGAATTTATCAAAGAAAATAGTTTAATTTTAACAGAAGATTTTAAAACTCTGTTTGATTTAATATGGATGAGATTATCTGAAGTTGAAAAAGAGATATTATTAAAAATCAGTCAAAATGATCAACCTATATCTAGAGATGAGATAAAACAACTTTTATCATTATCATCAATGGATATAATTAACGGGTTACAATCATTAACAAGAAGATTTTTAGTATCCAAATTAGAAAATGATCAAAAACTATATACTCTTTCCCCCATTTTTAAAGAATATCTCAGAATTTATCATCATTAATTATACTCCCTTCCTCTTGCTATTGGCATCTGGACTGTGAGAAAATTATTTATGCAGCATCTCAGCACAAAAGGCTATGGACTGATAGAATGTGTTCACTTTCATAGCTAAGTTGCTTATAAATGAGGTATTTATGAATCAAATTCATCGGGTGGCGATTGTTGGGGGAAATCACGGTAATGAGTTAACGGGAGTTTACTTGGTTAAAAAGTTTCAGCAATATCCCCATTTAATTCATCGAGGTAGTTTTGAAACTTTATCATTACTTGGTAATCCTAAAGCTATTGCTGCACGGACAAGATATATTGATACGGATCTGAATCGTTGCTTTAATCAAGATAAATTATCAAGTTCAAAAATCTCAAGTTATGAAGAATTAAGGGCGCGAGAAATTCAACAAATATTACAACCAGAAAATCAAAAATCTGTAGATACAATTATTGATGTACATACGACTACTGCCAATATGGGATTATGTATTATTCTGGGAAATTGGCACCCTTTCCTGCTCAAATTAGCTGCGGATTTGAGTGCAGTTAATCCTTTGGTGAAGGTTTATATTCATGAACAACCTCAAGGTAGTGGTTTTCTACGTTCTTTGTGTGATTTGGGTTTTGCAATTGAAGTTGGTGCTGTACCCCAGGGGATTTTAAATGCGGAATTATTTCAACAGACTGAACAACTTATTTATAGTGTTTTAGATTATTTTGAAGACTATAATCAAGGAAAAGATTTGCCCAAAAATAACACACTAACAGTTTATAAATCAATTGGTGTGATTGATTATCCGAGAAATGAAGCAGGGGAAATTCAGGCGATGATTCACCCCCAACTTCAATTCCAAGATTATGAACCTTTACATCCTGGTGATCCTATTTTTCTGACTTTCACAGGAGAAGAAATTTTCTATCAAGGAAATTCTACTGTTTATCCGATTTTTATTAATGAAGCTGCCTATTATGAGAAAGGAATTGCGATGCACATTAGCGAAAAAGAATTAATTAAGATTGGCTAATTCTCTGGTTTCCATGACTCTGATGATATTGTCTTTTCTCATTAATTCACGATATATATTTAGTGTTTCTTCATTCACTCTTGCGGCACTAAATCTTTCTAAATTTTGTTGGGCGCGGAATTTCCACTGATCTAAAAGTTGGCGATCGCTCAATAATTGTGTCAAAGTATTAGCTAAGGCTGGAATATCCTTGGGTGGCACTAAAATCCCCGCTTGACTATAATCTAAAGTCTCAGGAATACCATCTACATCACTGGCTATAATCGCACAACCAGCTTCCCGCGCTTCCGTTAGCACTAAGCCAAAAGATTCGCAATGTGAAGCCAGAACAAAGATATCCGTTGCTAACATATAGCGTTGCGGTTCTGCCTGAAATCCTTCAAAATGAATGCGATTACTAACACCTGTATTTTGCACCATTGCCTCAAATATCGAACGATCTGGACCATCTCCCACTAAATATAAATGTGCTTGCGGAAAGTCTGAGGAAACTATTTTAAATGCCTCAATTAACTCATAAATACCTTTGCGGGTATACATCCCCGCCACAGTAGTTATAGATGGATGTGGCATTTCTACTGGTTGATAATCTGCCAGTTTTTTATGTCGAGGACTTCCTAACGTCCCATTACTAACTACTCGTAACTTTCGAGGTGGAATACCCCGTTTAATCATTGAATTAGCTACTGCTTTACTAACTGCAATTACCTGATCAGCTAACCCCATGAGGATAGCACTATGTTGAAATTCATTATGGACAGTAGAAACTAAATGATATTCTCGATTCTTGCGAAAAATACCGGCTAAAATTGCCCCTGTCATCATGTGTACATGAACAATATCCGGTTGAAACTCTTTAATGATTTGGCGATAATGCCCAGCAGCTTTAATGAGATTTAATGGTGTCCGACACTGATTGAGATGAAAATGTTCAACACCGTGATCTGCTAATAATTTTTCATATTCTCCACCAGCAGAAGCTACAGCAATATCCAGACCACTTTTTGCTTGTAAACAAGCTAAATCTACAGCAACATTAACAATTCCATTACCGATTTTTTGGACATGATTAGTAATATGTAGAATCCGCATTTAAATTTTCTCCACTGTAATTATTGATAACAAATCTTCAGATGCTTACCACTCACAACTTCACTCGGATTTAAAAAATATTTCTTCCGAATATAAAAATCTGTTAATAAATCCCCGAGGTAACATCTCAAGCTGGGAAGGATAGGCAGCAATAGCTTTTTGTTTTTTCTCTTTTACTGATGTTACTGATAAGCGATAAGCCGCTGCAATATCTTGTAACTTCAACAGAATAAATAATGGCGATCGCCAAAATACCCAAATAGGATACTGAAGTATTTCTGTAGTGATTTTAGATTGAATAATTGCCTCTTTCACTAAATTATAAGTAGCTTCATGATCTTGATGACAATCTTTGCGGTGAGGTACATAAACTTCTCCAGGTTGATACAAATTTAGTAATTCTGAAATCTCAGTAATTATCTGTTGCCTTTTCTCTATATTCAAAGCAGCCAAACTGCCATCTTGATAATTTAAAAAATGAATCTCTGAAGTGTTCACACCCAAAATATCTAAAGCTATCAAAGATTCTTGTTGACGAATCTGGATAACTTGATTTTGCATAAGTGGATCTAAACCATGAGAACCTCTACCGTCAGTTAAAAAAGTTATCCCTACTTGTATTCCCTGTTCTCTTTTGCGGGCAATCATGCCTCCACAACCAAAGGTTTCATCATCTTGATGAGGAGAAAAAACCATTGCTGATTTTTCAGAAAAATTTAAAGGCTGACTTCCCCAATGCAAAATCCACCAGGAAACTAGACTACAATGAATATATTGTATCTGATTTAGCAATTGATTAGGAATTATTTTTTCTAATGAGGTGAGTGTTTTTTTATGATTCATAATTTTAAAATTGATTCAAGACAAAATTAAAGTTTTCTAGATAACAAATATTGATGCTTACCATAAATTAGAACAAATATTTTTATGATAGTTTTGATTCCAGATAAACTTAAAGTTTTGTAGATGACAAATATTGATGCTTCTCACAAATCAAAACAACACAACTATTTTTATGATAGTCAAGTCCTAGATTATATTATTTATTGTTTTAATAAAGTTATGCTGAATATATCAATAAGAGGATGTTTGAAAATCGGATAGGGTGTAAAAAATCTTTCAGTAGTATTCAGGAGTCAGCTAAAAGCAGGAATAGCCAAGAAGAGGAAGTTTTAACTTACCTTTGGGGGTTAAAGTCCCCTGCTTCTACAAGCAGCGGGTTTTGCGTCGGGGTAAAATCCCCGTTGCAAAACGTAATTCTAAATTCTAAATTCTAAATTCTAAATTCTGCATTCTTTTAATTACCCGTGTTTTACGGAAAGCTGTATTAGCTGACGACTGACGAGTGAATGCTTACTATTTTTCTACTCAGAAGTGTTTCTAGAGAAACAGTAAATTGTTAGTTAGGTTAGTTAGAATTTAGGGAAATCATCGAAATCTCTATAACCTACTATATAAAATTAAGCAGTGCTTAATCACCGTAGGGGTTGATGTTTACCATTAAATTCAGCTAGTTTTTGTATTCTATTAGACTGTGATGATTACTGAATTTTGGCTGAAGTTATAAATTGAGTAATTATTCCATTAGTATAAGTTATCTTGGGTATGCAATGGTGTGCCACTATCATGCAGATGAATTGGATTAGTTTACTAAAAGCGCAACAAACTGACTTCTTAAACCGGGTGAAAAAACCGAAAACGGCGGATCTTTCTCTTTTAGAAAGTCGAGTTAAAGGTTATCACAGTGAGGTAATGGCATTTGCGGGGGATTCATTCACAAAAATTCTCGAATGTTCCCGTCAGCAAGCTGAAATTCTCGCCAAAAATCCCCCACCGATACCACCAGAATATCCTGAATATCCTGATTGGATCATTCCCTTTCCTACTTATTTTCAACGTCAAGCAGAAGATTATCTTGTCCGTGAACAAATTGTTGATTGGATGATTACAGAACGCTTAGGAAAATTGGTGAGAAAAGTGCCACAAGACACTTTAGACAATATGGTTTTGGATGATGAGGGAAATTTACGTAGTGAAAGTAAGTTTACTTATTTGTTAGCTAATAACCCAAAAGTGAGTATTCAAATTCACGTAGCAGATGGAGAAAGTTTTAACGGTATTAAAAAAGATAAAATTCGTTGGTCTGTTAGTCAAGAAGATATCAGTAACCACCAAGTATTAATTTTCTTGTGTTTGTTTTATCCTGGAAATAACAAATTAGGATACCACAAACAAACTGTAATTACTGGTTTTTTACCCACAAATCAACTAGATTTTTCCAACGCCAAAACTTATCTAACTCCCAGTAGTCTATTATATGCGGGAGGATTAAATTGGTATTTACAATCTCTGGGTGGTAAGCCAGATGATGTGCCAATAACTGATGAGAAAATGATGGTAGAAACCATTCAAACCTTACCATCAGATCATCCCCAAAAGAAGATTATTGGTGATTGGGAATGCTGGCAAACACTGAAAGGACATACCAAAGGTATTAACTGTTTAGCCTATGCTATCAAAACATTAGTAGTGCAAGATGCCGGATCTAAAAATGTCAAAACAATTCCGATGTTAGCTAGTGGTAGCAGGGGAGAAACAAAATTATGGGATTTATCAAAAGGTGAATTAATCGAGACATTATCAGAATATCCTTGGGTGATTTCTGATCATGTTAATGAAGTTAATTCTCTGGCTTTTAGCACCGACGGACAAACATTAGTGAGTGTAGGTGCAGATTCCACCGTTAAAATTTGGCATACTGGGGCGTTGGATCTAATTGATATTCTCCATAAACATCATGGAGATGTCCGTTGTGTGGCGTTTACTCCTGATGGTAAGATGTTAGCGACTGGTGGCCATGATCGGAAGATTTTATTTTGGAATTTGCGCGATCGCCAAGTTGAAAATACTCTATCCTTAGATGATACAGCAGCCCATTCAATGGTATTAAGTCAAGATGGGAAAATTTTAATTACAGGTAGTTATCGCAAAATCAAAGTTTGGGAAACATCCTCAACACTCAATCAGAAAAAATTGCCAGATATACAACCAATATACACCCTGATGGGTCATTCTCATATTGTTAGTTCCCTAGCCATAAGTGCTGATGCTAAATTTTTAGTTAGTGGTAGTCAAGATCAAACTATTCGAGTTTGGAATTTAGCCACTGGGGAATTAGTTCACACTCTCAAAGGACATCGAGATAGTGTGAATACAGTTGCTTTAAGTCCTGACGAACAAATTATTGCCAGTGGTAGTGCTGATAAAACTATCAAATTGTGGCATTTACAATCTGGGGAATTATTAGGGACATTTACAGGTCATGCTAACACAGTTACAGCTTTATCATTTACTGCTTCTGGAGAAATGTTAGTTAGTGGAAGTTTGGATAAAACCATTAAAATTTGGCAGCGGAGTTAGATCAAAACTGCGATTGTCTCTACAAGTTAAAGTCCCCCAATCACCAACAAGATCCCCGACTTCTTTAAGAAGTCGGGGATCTGACTTTAGCAATGTATACCTACGGCACGCTACGCTATCACAAATCAAATAGGATTGCTATATTTCCCGAAAACTAATTTTCAACATTATCGTTGATAATATAATTATGCTTTCTAGTTACCAATTATGACTATAGCCACTGAACGCCAGATTACACTAGAAAATTTTCTCAAGTTACCAGAAACTAAACCAGCATCAGAATTTATTAACGGGGAAATCCTACAAAAACCTATGCCACAAGGTGAACACAGTCGTCTACAGATTAAATTTTGTACCAATATTAATCAAGTAGCGGAAACGCCAAAGATTGCTTATGCCTTCCCAGAACTACGTTGTACCTTTGGTGGTAGTACCATTGTGCCTGATATTGCGGTGTTCCGGTGGGAAAGAATCCCCAAAACTGAATCTGGGAGAATTGCTAATCGGTTTGAAATTCATCCTGATTGGGTAATAGAAATTCTTTCTCCTGAACAACCACAGAAAAAAGTATTAACGAAATTATTGCATTGTTCCCGTCACGGAACTGAATTAGGTTGGTTATTAAATCCAGAGGAAGAAAGTGTATTAGCTGTATTTCCTGGACAAAAAATAGAAATATATGAAGGTGATGATAAATTACCAATTTTGGAAAATATCAATTTAGAATTAACAGTTAAAGAAATTTTTGGTTGGTTAAGTTTTGGTTCATGATTATTAAGGGCGGGGAAACCCCGCCGCTGCATTAAAATTGTTGTAAAAAGCGCAAATCGCTATTATACAAACGACGAATATCATCAATTTGATGTAATACCATTGCAAACCGTTCTACACCAAAACCGGCAGCAAACCCGCTATAAACTTCTGGATCATAACCCACAGATTTTAAAACATTGGGGTCAACCATACCGCAACCCATAACTTCTAACCAACGTCCTTTCCACTGTAAATCTACTTCGGCTGAAGGTTCGGTGAAAGGAAAATAACTGGCACGAAACCGAATTGGTAAATCGCCAAATATTGATTGTAAAAATATTTTCACAGTTCCTTTGAGGTCTGTAAAAGTTAGTCCTTCATCTATGGCTAAAAGTTCAATTTGATGGAAAACTGCTGAGTGCGTCGCATCTACATCATCTCTGCGATATACTCGACCTGGGGCAACAACTCGAATAGGTGGTTCTTCCTTTTCCATGTAGCGAATTTGCACTGAAGAAGTATGAGTCCGCAATAAATTACCATCTGGTAAATAGAAGGTATCCTGCATATCACGGGCTGGATGATCTGGGGGGGTGTTAAGAGCTTCAAAATTGTAGTAATCTGTTTCCATTTCTGATCCTTGGGCAACGGTGTAACCCATGCCAACAAAGATATCTAGGGTTTGGTCAATAATGCCATTGAGGGGATGAATCCGACCTTGGGGACGGTAAATACCGGGCATGGTGACATCTATTGTTTCCGCCTCTAGTTGTACCAGAATTTGAGCAGATTCCAGGGTTGTGCGTTGCTGGTCAAGGCTGTTTTGAATGGCTTCTTTGACAGTGTTAGCGATCGCCCCAATCTGAGGACGTTCTTCCGCGCTCATTTGCCCCATACTTCGTAACAGCAGCCCCAATTGCCCTTTTTTGCCCAAATAGTTAACTCTGAGTTCTTCTAGGCGTTCTAGGCTATCAGCAGCAGCGATCGCTGTTTCTCCTTCTTGTCGTAATGCTAAAAGTTGGTCTTCTAAATTGCTAGTCATTAGTTATTAGTCATTGGTGATTAGTCATTAGTCTATAGTAGGGAACGGGGAACAGGGAAGCAGGGAACAGACAAGAGGCAGGGGATGTAGGGGATGTAGGGGATGTAGGGGATGTAGGGGATGTAGGGGATGTAGGGGAGAGGATTTTTCCTACTGACAACTGACAACTGTACGGGCGAAGCATTTGGAGAACTATTTTTGGCAATGACCGATAATTTATCTTCCAAATGCTTCGCCCCTACTAACAACTGACAACTGACAAATGAAATTACTAATTAGCAACGATGATGGAATTTCTGCTTTGGGTATTCGTACCCTAGCCAACACCTTAGCAGCAGCGGGTCATGAAGTGACAGTAGTTTGTCCAGATCGAGAGAGATCCGCAACAGGGCATGGATTAACCTTACTGCAACCCATTCGCGCGGAAATAGTGGAATCTGTGTTTCATCCTGATATTAAAGCTTGGGCTTGTGATGGTACGCCTTCAGATTGTGTAAAATTGGCACTATGGGCTTTATTGGATTCTCCACCCGACTTAGTGCTATCTGGAATTAACCAAGGTGCAAATTTAGGGACAGAAATCCTCTACTCTGGGACTGTTTCCGCAGCAATGGAAGGAGTTATTGAAGGTATTCCTAGTATTGCTTTTAGTTTAACCAGTCATACCCATAAAGATTTTCAACCAGCAGCTAAATTTGCTGAAGTCCTGGTTGCTAAAATTGCCGCCCAACCACTGCCAGAATTGATGTTACTCAATGTCAACGTCCCCCCCTTATCTTGGGAAGAAATAGCTGGAGTTACTTTCACTAGACAAGGAGTACGACGTTATGTGGATGTTTTTGACAAGCGAACTGATCCTAGAGGTAAAACTTACTACTGGTTAACTGGAGAGGTAATCGAAGATGTAGAACCACCTATAGAATTAAACTTACCAACCCACATTCCCCTTGATGTTCATGCCATTCAAAAAAAATATATCAGTATTACTCCATTGCAATATAATTTGACTTATGGGCATGGACTTAATCAGCTATCTACATGGGAATTTAAACTTCCGTAGATTTAGGCAACTTTGACAAAACTAGAAAAGGTTATTTTCAGTAAAGTTACTGAATCTTTACTAGCTATTAATTAAATAAATGTAGTAAACTATATAGAATAGGACTTGTGTATCCATGCAAGTAGGCGGTACTCGGCTAATTTTTGATGCTGGTACAGGATTTTACAGATTATGCAGTCCAATTTGACCTTTCACAACGTGCAAATCGGACAGCCTATCCATAATAGTTAATGTCGTTGAAATCGCTTGTCTAGCTAGTTCAATACTTTGAGTTGGTTTGCGAGCAATGTAGAAAATGTCAGTTAGTGTGGTAGCAGTAACATATCCAATTATTTGCCCAGAATCAATTGCCTGAAATAACATTTCTGCATCTGGCAAAAACGGTTCTCGCTCTAATAAGTAATCTAAAATAATGTTGGTATCAATGAGAATTTTCACTAAAGATACTTCTCTACTCGATGTTGTTCTAACATTGCATTTACCTGTTCATCGGTTGGTGCTGGTTGATTGGTTTTTAATAAACCTTTCATTTGTTTGATAATGCGAGTCCGTTCAGATTGTTGACTGGGTTGATTTTGCAATGACTCGATGATTGCGCGGACGAGTTCTAAGCGATCGCTCTCAGGTAGTTGAAAGGCTTGCTCTTTCAGTTCTTGCAGGGACATAGAGGTTATTTTAGGCTATATTTACCTTTATTTTATTTTATTTTATCTGAAAGCGATCGCTCTTCCAAAAATCACGCTATAAGCGATCGCTATTGAGCAGAAGTTAATCACCAAAAGCCTGAAACGACGGATTTTCGTTCATGCACATCATCGTGAATTTGTACAGTGCGTAAGTCCTAATCTCTTACTCATAAAGATGATTTAACTGTCTAGCTACCTGTTAATCTTGAGGATCTTGACACTTTCCCAATTTATGTGATATGGTTCAATCAATACCTCTATATTCTTCTGGAAAAAAACTTTTTCCGCCAGAGGCGGAGGGGTTAAGAAGGGAAAAGAAAAGAAGAGCAGAGAGTAAAAGAATAAAAGTATAAAGGGCTACAAAGTCCTGGAACAGAACACGACCCGGAAACCGTAGTAGTAGTGACGAGAATCACGCGAAGCCCTAAAGCGAATCGCCGACCGACAGTACCCAGCACTGTGGTACCAAGAACCGCCACGAAGAAGCTTTGTATTGCCGCTGCTTCGACTGTTCCAAGCACTGCCATCTGTAGGCGCATTTATATAATTTTCATGCCAGTCATCTTCGCACCATTCCCAGACATTCCCGTGCATATCGTACAAACCAAAAGCGTTAGGGTGAAAAGTAAAAGTTCCTACGTCTGTGGTTTGTTCTCGATATTTGCCTTTTGGTGCGGAATTGTAGGGATAATTGCCATCGTAATTGACTAAACCTGGGTTGATGTTGTCACCAAAATAAAATGGCGTTTTTGTCCCAGATCTACAAGCATACTCCCATTCAGCTTCACTGGGCAATCTGTAGTTGTTTCCTGTCTTTTGAGTTAACTCTTGACAAAATGAGACTGCATCATCCCAACTGACATTTTCAACTGGGCGGTTATTGCCTTTGAATGAAGAGGAATTAACACCCATGATAGCTTGATATTGTGCCTGTGTCAATTGATATTTTCCCATAAAGAAACTGGGAACTGTGACTTGATGTTGAGGACTTTCATAACTAAGTCTTTCTGCTTCATCTTCCGGTGAACCCATGAGAAAAGTTCCTCCGGGTATAGCAATCATTTCTAAAAATACACCATTCCCCAAATTTTCTTGAAATGATGATTGAGGATTTATATTTGCTGGTGGTTTGGGTGGGTTTGTGGGTGGAGAAATAAACTGGAAAATTTGTTGAAAGGGATTTTGAGAAGTTTGTGGTGGTGGTGGAGTGGGAATAACTCTTGTTTTTTGAGTTAACAATGCCGCTAAAACTTCTGTGGCTGATTGATAACGTTTAGCAGGAATATCCTGCAACATTGTTTCTAATACATCTATTAATTCCTGACTTAAAGAAACATATTTTCGCCATTGCCACTCCATTCTGTTAGTATCAAACAATTGATCTGAACCATCAGATTTTTGAAAATGTCCCGTTAATAATCTGACGCAGGTAACAGCTAAACTATAGAGATCACTATTATGGTAAGCCATACCCCGTAACTGTTCTGGAGGCGCATATCCGGGAGTACCTACGGTTGTACCAACTCTGGTTAAAATACTACCGCTTGTTTCTTTGGAAACGCCAAAATCAATGAGGAATAATTTACCGTTCTTACTTCTAATAATATTTTCTGGCTTGATGTCTCGATGAATGACTTTGTTATCATGGATAAATTGTAAAACAGGTAATAATTCTATTAAGATATTTCTGATTTGCGGTTCGTTTAATGTGCCTTGATTTTGAAATTCTTGTAATAAGTTTTGACCATCAATAAAGTCTTGGACTAAATAAAGTCTACCATCTTGGGGAAAGAAGGCTTCTAAGTCTGGAATTTGGGGATGTTTTCCTAGTTCTTGCAGTCTTTTGGCTTCTTGTTGAAATAGTTCAGTGGCTTTTTGTAATGCGCCGCTTCCTGCTTGTTGAGGTAAGAATTGTTTAATGACGCAGGGTGTATTTAATCTTTTTTCATCTACTGCTTGAAATGTTCTGCCGAAACCACCTTCTCCGAGAAATTTAATGGGACGATAACGATCATCTAAGAGGATTTTACCGCCGCATTTTTGACAATAGGTAGTACCCTGGGGATTTTGATAAATACAGGCGGGGTTAAGGCATTGGCTCATGGTAGATGGTGGGTATTTCTAGGGATGCTTATACTATACTAAGATAGTTCTACCAGAGCTAGGTTTAAGACACCCGCCAGCCAGACAACCGCCAGGGAATAAATTCCCTGTCTAATAGCTGAAGTCCGTTAAAACGGACTAGGAACTTTTTTAAGTGTTTAGTCATCTTTAGATGACTTTTGTTATTAGCAAGGAACTTGAGCCAGGGAATAAATTCCCTGTCTAATAGCTGAGGTCCGTTAAAACGGACTAGGAACTTTTTTAAGTGTTTAGTCATCTTTAGATGACTTGCGCTATTAGCAAGGAACTTGAGTTCCTTGCGGGATAGAGGTTTTAGATTAAAGTTTTCATCAAAGACAGTTCAATGTAGTCCTCTCTGGGCTGTTTAATGTTGACTTCTACACCTGGACCAAAATACTTGGTCATTTTTTCATGCTTTTGTTGCCAGGTATCAAAGGTGATAAGTGGTGAATCGAATTCTAGGATTAGGGTATAAGCGCCGTTGATTTCGGTTTCTCGCAAACCGGTGACGACTGGTCTGACTTCGTCTGTGGGACTTAAACCTAGATAAGCCAAGGCTAAATCTAGATGGGATTTTTGCCCATAACAGAAGCGGGTGATGTCTTTGCGGATTTTAGTTTGTGTGACAGTTGCCTGTTGCTTTCTGAGTTCGAGGATTGATGGTGTGCTAGTTTGGCTGAAGGGGATGGGTTTAAGTTCATTAGCTTTTAGGGCTAAACCTCCCAGTAATAGCGGAAAACCATAGAAAAATCCTACTAGATTGAGGGTAGCGTTATCCATGAAGTAGGCAACAAAACCTGTGATGGTGAGTATACTACCTACTGTTAAACCAAGTGTTCCCAAAGAAATTCCGCCGAGCATAATTTAAGCTTAGTATAATTTATTTTCATCTTTTATTATCATCGCTGATTGGTGGCAGATTGGGAAAGGGATATGGAGATTTTTCCTTTTTGCGTTAACTTTAGATTTGAAGTGTTTCAAAACTGGACGCAAAAAAATGGATATTCAGACAGTTAAAGACCGAATTAGCACTGTTCAAGGTAAACGTGAGCGGTTGCTGAGTTTATTAGAACAACCCAATTTGGGAACTTTAAGGGTTGATGTCAATCAAGCTTTGGAAGAATTAGATGATTTAATTGATGAATTTAAACGGACTATTCCCCAAGCAGGAAATAATTAACCTAAGTTGTTAGTTATCTAAAACTTAGACAGGAGAAAAGGTAATTGATAATTGTCAATTGCCTTTTGCCTGATCTAATTTGTACTTTTTTAATTATTAATGATGTTGGGTTTCCCAGGGTCAACCCAACCTACATAAATTTATGATTAGGCAGAGTTCAATATTTCTTCTGGAAATGAAGAATACCTATGTCTGTTCCCTAACTCTCTGACTAAGGCAATGAGTTCCTTTGTCGGAATATCTTTTTTGCAAACTTTATCAAAGTTATGCCTAGTTTTGTTTTTTCCAAAAGATACTTCATCTACAGAGGAATAAGCCAGAATTTGAGTATTTGGAGATATAGCTTTAATGTAATGAGATGCTGACCAACCATCCATAATTGGCATTTGTAAATCGAGAATGATCACATCAGGTTGATAGCATTGAACCATTTCTATAGCTTCTTGACCATTACTAGCTAAACCAACAACCTGGATATTTTCTTGAACAGAAAAAACTAATTGTAGGCTTAAACGAGTGAGTTCATGATCATCAACTATGAGAACGCGCAAATTAGAAGACTCACGGGACAACATTAACATTCCAGAAAAAGAATAAATATGAATTCTTATAGTTTATGAGTACAAGTGAAATACTTCACTCTATCTTATGGATGAATTTTAGCCACTAAAAGTTAATTTTTATGCAAATTTTCCATAAAAAACTGTTCTTTTTGCATAATACTGGGGGCGACAGATTCAGCACTTATGAAACTGGCATATTATCATAGTGCATCATCTCCAAAATATGTTATTCATCACCGAATATCAAGTCTAATGTCCTCAACAATATACATTTAGTCTGATAGTTGTATAAGTCTGAAGACTATTTAAAATATATATATTTATTGACTCAAGAAGAATTTACAGCAGGGTACGTTAATTAAGCTATGGTTGAGATCCCCGACTTCTCCGATTAATTATTTGCATGAGAAAATTGATCAAAGAAGTCGGTGATATTGGCAGAGGTTATTATTCACTTTTGCTGCAACTAATGAGAGTTTAATTTATGCCTACAGATCGTAATGTCATAGACATAATAGTTTTTTGAGAATTAGCTTCTGGACAGTTATCACAAGGACATCTTTGAATATAACTACCATCAGGTTGTAATTCCCAAGCATGACGATTATCTGCCAACATAATTCCTAAAATCTCTTGCAAGTCCTTAGCAATATCTTGGTCTTTAATGGGGGTAATGACTTCCACTCGACGATCTAAATTGCGACGCATCCAGTCCGCACTACCAATATATATTTCTTCTTGACTATTGTTGTAGAAGTAAAATATGCGGGAGTGTTCCAAAAAGCGACCAATAATGCTGATGACGCGAATATTTTCGCTCAGGTTTGGCACTCCGGGACGCAAACAACAAATACCGCGAATAATTAGGTCAATTTGTACACCTGCACGAGAAGCTTCGTATAGTGTAGAAATGATTTGTGGATCAACGAGGGCATTCATTTTAGCAACGATGCGACCAGAAAATCCATTGTGGACATTTTCAATTTCGCGCTTAATTAATTCCAGAAAGCGATCGCGCATATTCACAGGTGCTACCATAATTTCTCGATAGGATTTTTGGCGAGAGTAACCTGTTAAGAAATTAAACACATCTGTTAAATCTGCACCTAATTCTTCCCGACAACTAAATAAGCCTAAATCTGTATAGAGTCGTGCAGTTTTTGGGTTGTAATTCCCTGTACCAATGTGTACATAACGGCGCATTCTATCTTTTTCCCGGCGCACTACCAGAACAATTTTGCTATGGGTTTTTAAACCAACTAAACCATAGACAACATGAACACCAACACTTTCTAAACGCCTTGCCCAGTAAATGTTATTCTCTTCATCAAACCGGGCTTTTAATTCGACTAATACAGAAACTTGCTTGCCATTTTCTGCCGCAGCAATTAAAGCATTAACGATGGGTGAGTCCCCAGAAGTCCGGTAAAGAGTCATTTTAATGGCAAGAACATGAGGATCATGGGCAGCGCTAGTAATAAACCGGACTACTGTACCAGAAAAGGATTGATAGGGATGGTGGACGAGTAAATCTTTTTCACGAATGATGGAAAAAAAGTCTCTTCCTTCTTCTAGTTCGGGAACGTCAGCATCAATACAGGGTTCTCTGAGCCGTTGCAAGCGGGAAGGAACAACAGATTGACGGGGGGGATCTTTAAGTTCTGGTAATGGTAATGCCAGAAAATACATTAAATCCCGCAGTGCTAAAAGACCATCAATTTCATAAATATCGCTTTCGGTTAATCCCAAATCTTGTAAGAGCCGGGAACGAATTGATGCGGGGGTTTGGGAGCGAATTTCTAACCTGACGGTATTTCCACCCATGCGGCGTTTGCGAAGTTCCTGTTCAATAGCTAATAACAGGTCATCTGCTTCGTCTTCTTCTAGTTCCAGATCAGCATCACGGGTAATGCGGAAGGGGTGATATTCTTGGATACTCATCCCTGGAAAGAGGGATTCTAAGTTATGAGCGATCGCTTGTTCTAAGGGAACTCCGATCCAATGAGCAGTTTTACCATCTTCCTGAATTCCCAACTCTGGTGGTAAGGGTAAAAATTGTGGCAAGACTTTCGGGACTTTAACTATAGCAAAAGACTCCTCCTCAGTATCGGGATTTTTGACCACCACTGCCAGGTTTAAACTGAGATTAGAAATGTGGGGAAAGGGATGACCAGGATTAACAGCGAGGGGAGTTAGCACCGGAAAAACCTGTTCTTCAAAATAGTTATTTAAGTAATTTCGCTGTCTTTGATTCAGTTCTATGTAATCGAGAATATAGATTCCCTGTTTTACTAACTGTGGTCGCAGAACTTCCTCAAATTCTGCGTTATGTTTTTTGAGTTGGGGAGTCAAATGCAGACGAATATCATCTAGCTGTTTTGCTGGTGTGCGTCCATCTGGCGTTAATAAATTAATACTGGCTTCTACCTGTTGCTTTAAACCTGCTACTCGTACCATAAAGAACTCATCCAGATTGGAACTAAAAATGGCCAAAAATTTCAGCCTTTCCAACAGAGGAGTTCTGGGATCACAAGCCTCATGTAAGACCCGATGATTAAATTCTAGCCAACTTAATTCACGGTTAATATAGTATTGTGGATCGCTCAGATTTATGGAATCAGAATTCTTTTTTGGTTTTGCCATGATCACCTAGATTAAGGCAGATATTGCCCATAGAGCATGAATATCAATATCTTAATGGCTGGGGCATAGATTTTAACAATTCTTGGTATAGAAACCTGATTAAGTTGGCGATTTGATATTTTTATGTATAAAAAATATTTTATTCAGATACGAGAGCAAATTTAATTAAGTCTCAACAAATTTGATTGACAATGCGATGGATACTGTGGATGAGTAAGCTGTCGCGCACTTAAATTGTATAATTTGAAGGTGGAAACCCGCCTATAGCCTAGATTGGGTTCAAAAACTAGATGCGTGACAGCTTATAATGATTGCCTCATCTCCAGCAATGCTTATTTGCAAGTTAATATACTTATGGTGGTTAGAAAGTAAGTTCTGAAATCATGATAATTTTTAGAGAAATTCTAGTCATCTACCCTAAATTAAGTAGATATCAAGAAAATTTCTTGCTATTCTTAACGTGATCTTTGTTAGTTAGTACGGAAAAATAACTGTAATGCAACGCATAGCCATTCCATCTAAAATCAAACGTGCAGTTCTTGTAGAAGCAGGACATCGGTGTGCAATCCCCACTTGCCGATCAACAACAACTGAGATAGCCCACATAGTTCCATGGGCGAAAACAAAGGACAATTCGTTTGAGAACTTGATAGCCCTTTGTCCAAACTGCCATACTAGGTATGACCAAAAAAAAGAAATTGATCAAACATCTGTGCAGATGTACAAGCAGAATCTGGGAATCTTGAACAATCGTTACGGTGAAGTTGAACGTCGCCTGTTTGAGGCTCTTGCAAAGTCAGAAGATCGGGTATTTGTATTGGGTGCTGCGGGTGATTTGATGGTCGCAAATGCTGTAAGAGATGGTTTTTTCTTAGATAAACAAATTGATGGGATGTCATATTTGGCTGACAGTCCTTCTGGGATTAGGAAAATGTTTCCACTGACATTTACTTATTGGGTAACAGATAAAGGTGTTGAGTTTATTAAACGCTACGCCAGTGGATTTGATATTTCATAAATTTAGTGGGATAACCTTATAGGTTCAGTTAACACAAGAAGACCTAACATGATTTGTTGGATTGCACTGTCGATCATATAGCGCACATTAAGCAGAGTTACGATATCAAATGAGTAAGATAGGAATAATATTTGATTTGTGAATATTTTCTAGGAGAGAGATCCCTGACTTCTAAAAGAAGTCAGGGATCTAGTAGTCTGTCAAATTATAAATGACTGGTTATTAATTTTATGTCTATTTATCTGTTTCAAGCTACTCGTCGGCGGTTAGCGATTTGGTACACTACTATAACTGCGATTTTACTATTATTATTTGCCAGTGGAGTATATTTGTATGTTCGCAGTACATTAATTGAAAGAATTGACGATACATTGTATCATGTCGTGGAAGTTGTCGAGCGTTCTTTGGTAATTGAACCGATAAACTTTCAACCAAATCAAGTGCGAGTAAATGTAGAAGCTAGTTTTCCTAATAATGCTGAAAATACCGAAGATGATCGGATTGATTTAGAGTGGTTTAGTCCTAATGGTGAATTATTGTGGTCAACTTTTTCGGCAATACTAGATATTCCTATTCATACTAATCATACAGGTGAAACTGTGCAAATAGAAGGCATAGGAGGATGGGGAGAATCTGCACAGTTATTTAGACAAGTTACAAAAAGGATAGAAAAAGGAAGACAGGTTTTAGGATATTTACGAGTAAGTCATCCTTGGTTTGAGGTAACGAAACCTAGCAGAGAATTAATTTTTGATTTGGCTTTAGGTATCACTCTAATGATCTTGTCAGTAGCCGCTAGTGGTTGGTTTTTATCTGGCAAAGCTATGGAACCAGTTGGAGAATCTTACCAACGCTTAAAACAATTTACTGCTGATGCTTCCCATGAATTAAGAAGTCCGATTGCTTTGATTCAAACTAATGTGCAAATTGCTTTGGCTGATTTGGATGCACGGGAAGAAGAAAAAAATACAGTTCAATATAAACAACAATTAAAAGTAGTAGAACGACTTACTCAACGATTGGGAAAGTTAGTTAATGATTTGCTATTTTTAGCTAGACAAGATAGTGGGATTAATACAGATTTATTTTCATCTTGTCCTCTTGATGCTTTGTTAATGGAAGTTGTAGAAGAACAACAATTTGTAGCTAGAGAAAAACAAATTAATCTGGGTTTGAACTTAGTTGATTCTCCGTTGACGGAAGTTAATCCCGAATTATTAGAAAACTGGTTTACTCTCACGGGAAATTGGGAGCAATTAGTCAGATTATTTACAAATTTGATTGGTAATGCCTTGCAATATACTCCACCCCAGGGAGTAATAAAAGTAGAGTTAGCAAGAATAGAGGGGATAAATCGAGTTACAGGAATGCGTTACACTAATTCTCATTTACAAGTAAAAGTTAGTGATACTGGCTCTGGTATTCCTGCGGACGCGCTGCCAAAATTATTTGACCGCTTTTATCGAGTTGATCCGGCACGAAGTCATAAAGGTGGGAAAACGGCTACAGCCACAACTACTGGTTCAGGATTAGGATTAGCGATCGCTCAAGCCATTATCGAGCATCATCAAGGACAAATTCAAGTAGCCAGCAATCTGGGTGAAGGTACTACTTTCACTGTGATTCTACCCATTTTTGATAAGAGGAGTCAGGAGTCAGGAGTCAGGAGTCAGGAGGAGGAAGAAGAAGAAGAAGAAGAAGAAGAAGGAAGAAGGAAGAAGGAAGAAGGAAGAATAAAATTACTCATTGACAACTGACAACTGACAACTGACAACTGACAACTGACAACTGACAACTGACAACTGACAATTGACCAATCTATCTGATAGCGTGGCGTTAGCGATAAGATTCCAATATTCGGACTAGTAGGTGGTAGTGTGCCAAAATATATTCGGTTGATTTCTCTTTTAGTTGCCTGTAGTGTATGGAGTTTGCCAAAAGCTGCTCATGCTCAAGCATTTATTCCGCATACAGTGCAAGTTGATAATGCTCAATTAGAGAAACAGGGCTTGAATTTAGCCCAGCAAGCGGCTCAATTAGCTCAGTTTCAGCAGGTTGAACCAGCTTTGCTCAGAGCGCAGTTGGCTACGAAATTAGCCCCGCAGAATGACAAAGTATGGTGGCTACTGGGGAGTTTGCATTTACAAAATAAAGAATTTGATCAGGCTGTTACCTCCTTGAGCAAAGCCCAAACCCTCAATCCTAAAAATCCTGAAGTGCAGTTTGCGTTGGGTTCAGCTAAGTTTCAAAAAAAAGATTACCAAGGAGCTATTACCAATTATCAAGCTGGTTTGAAATTAAAACCCAATTATTCTGGAGGGTTGTTTGATTTGGGCAATGCTTACTTGATGTTACAGAAATTCCCAGATGCGATCGCTCAATTCAATTTAGCAGTCAACCAAGATAAAAAGTTTTGGCCAGCAATTAACAATATTGGTTTAATCAAATACGAACAAGGTGATGTCACCGGAGCGATCCAGCAATGGCAAACAGCAGTTAGCATTGATAAAAAAGCCGCAGAACCTTTATTAGCTTTAGCCGTAGCTTCCTATAATCAGGGCGATAAACAAAAAAGTTTACAAATGGGAGTATCCGCGCTCCGCATAGATTCCCGTTATGCTGACTTAGATTTTCTCAAAGAAAACCTGTGGGGCGATCGCTTACTTACAGACACCAAAAAATTCTTAGAATTACCACAAATTAAATCAGCCTCACAGCCCCAGGAGGAAGCACCCTAATAGGGAGTAGGGGGAGTAGAGGGAGTAGGGGGAGTAGGGGGAAAGAATTTGCCAACGGACAACGGACAACGGACAACTGACTATTCTGGTGGTAAAAGAGCCATAATTTTGTCAATAAACAGTTGGTGATCAACCACAGGCTTAGAAATATAAGCATCAGCACCGCTTTGGTTCAAAAAATTCTCCCGATCTCCTTCCATCGCGTGTGCGGTCACTAAAATCACTGGTAAGTTGGCTGTTTGTCGGTTAGACTTTAACATCTGTGTAATTTTGATCCCATCAACAGACTTACCTTGGTATACACTACGTGATAGGGACACATCCATTAAAATCAGGTCAATTTCACGAGCTTGGGCAATTTCCATGACCTCTTCTACATTTTCCGTATGTTTTACCCCCAATCCCCCGCGTTTACTCAGAATTTTAGAAAAAACGCGAGCATTAATTAAATCATCTTCCACAATTAGAACAGTTTTCATGAGACTTTATATTAAATAGGGTTAACACCTGACCAATCTGTATTGTATTTTTAATAATCTATAAGCTTAGATCACATCAAGGATAATACTACTGCTTTTTATCTTCATGAGTATCAAGATTGTGTGAGTATTTCTATTTAATCCGTTATGCTGTGATTGCGGAGCGTGTCAACTTCTAGCGGCTGTTGTGTAGTCAAAATTCAGGGAAAAACCTCATGGCAAAACAGTTAAACCTTCTCTCCAAGGGACAGGTCATCACCACCGCCCTACACACCGAAATGCAACGGTCATACCTAGAATATGCCATGAGTGTGATTGTGGGGCGAGCCTTACCAGATGTTCGAGATGGGTTAAAACCAGTACATAGGCGGATTCTATATGCCATGCACGAACTCGGTTTAACACCAGATCGACCTTACCGAAAATGCGCTCGTGTAGTGGGAGACGTTCTCGGTAAATATCATCCTCACGGTGATCAATCAGTTTATGATGCCTTAGTTCGGCTAGTCCAAGACTTTTCCAGCCGTTATCCCTTACTGGGCGGACATGGTAACTTTGGTAGCGTTGATAATGATCCACCGGCAGCCATGCGTTACACGGAAACCCGTCTTGCACCGGTGGGACATGAGGGAATGTTGGCGGAAATTGCCGACGAAACTGTGGATTTTACTGGTAATTTCGACAATTCCCAACAAGAACCAACCGTACTCCCGGCTCAATTACCATTTTTGTTACTGAATGGTTGTGCAGGAATTGCCGTAGGGATGGCTACAAATGTCCCCCCCCACAATTTGGGAGAAATCGTTGATGGCTTAATTGCCTTAATTGACAACCCAGAGTTAAGCGATGAAAAATTATTTCAATTAATTCCTGGTCCCGACTTTCCTACTGGTGGGGAAATTGTTGATCATGGCGGCATTAGAGAAGCCTATACCACTGGTAAAGGTAGTATTATCATGCGCGGCATCGTCACAATGGAAGAAATTCCTGCCACCAGGGGAACTAAACGCCGGACAGCATTAATAGTCACTGAACTGCCCTTTCAAGTTAATAAGGCTGGTTGGATTGAAAAAATCGCCGATTTAGTCAACCAAGGTCGTTTACTAGGAATTTCTGACATTCGAGATGAGAGTGACAGAGACGGAATGCGTGTAGTTATTGAACTCAAACGCGATACAAATCCCCAGGAATTGCTCCAGCATTTATATCACCAAACTGCTTTACAAACTAACTTTGGCGCGATTCTCTTAGCTATAGTTGATGGACAACCCCGCCAATTAACCTTACGACAACTATTAGACGAATTTCTCAAGTTCCGAGAACATACCCTCAACCGTCGCTACAGTTACGAATTAGGAAAAGCGGAAAATCGGGTAAATATCCTGGCAGGATTACTGAAAGCTTTAGCAAATTTGGATGATGTTATTGCTATATTACGGCAAGCGCCCGATGGCAGTACCGCCAAGATGACACTTTGTAATCGCCTAGATTTAAGTGATGTCCAAGCAGATGCCATTTTGTCTATGCCCTTACGTCGTCTCACTGGGTTAGAACAGCAAAATTTACAACAGGAATTTGACCAACTTAACCAGGAAATTAGTATATTGCGGACATTACTGGACGACAGACGGGAATTACTCAAAGCCCTGAAAAAAGATTTGCGAACTCTCAAACGGAAGTACAATGATCCGCGACGGACGAAAATAATTCACACTACAGAAAAACCAGTTTCCGAAGAGAAAGGTAAAGCTAAAGCAGCAGCAGTAGCCGCAGAAGAACATTCTCCAGCGAAAATCCCCACTCCTAAACCGGAAGCACCGCTAGAGGAAACTATTGTCGAAGTTACTCAGCGGGGTTATGTGCGGCGGATTTCCCCCAACAGTAAAAAAACAAAAGGGGAAAATGGCTTGCTAGATCATGATTTCCTGATCCAAACGGCATTAACTAATACTCACAAAGACCTGTTAATCCTCACTAGCGGTGGTAAAGTCTATCCCATTACGGTGGGAGATATTCCTTTGACTACTGGACGTAGTTCGACTTCGCTCACTACAAGTTCAGCACGAGGAACGCCATTGATTACGATGCTTACCAGTACCGCTCAAGGTAACACGGAAGGTATCATTACTCGGTTCTTGTTGCCAGAAAAACCCGAAACGTTGGAAATGGTTCTGTTAACGAAGGAAGGACGGATTAAACGCCTATCTTTGTCGGAATTTGTGAATTTCTCACGGCGAGGAATTACAATTTTGAAGCTTAAAGATAAGGACGAATTAGCGTTTACCCAATTCCTCAGCAGCGGAGAACATCTAATTTTGGCGAGTTCTAGCGGTCGTCTATTAAGGTTTCCCGTCAATGATGAACAACTACCGATTATGGGTCGGGCTGCAATGGGTTTACAAGCTTTCCGCCTTTTGAAAAATCAGCAAATGGTTGGTTGTGTCAATGTCAGTAAATATAACCAATTATTGCTGGTGACGGAAGAAGGATATGGCAAAATTATAGCTGCAAATCAGTTGAGGGCGGCTAGTCGGGGGGATTTAGGGGTACAACTTGTGAAGTTTAATAATAAAACCGACAATTTAGCGGCTATGGTAGCAGCAAAACCAGGTTCGGAGGTTGCATTATTGACAAATAAGGAGCGAGTTATCCGCGTATCAATAGATGCAGTTCCTAATCTCAACAAAGATAGTAAGGGTGAAAGTATTTGTCAACTTAATCGGGATGAGAGGATTATTAGTGTGGTGGAAGTAGAGTAGGATTTTGACAGTCCCCGGTCTCTAGATACGGGGATTTTTAAGACCAAATCAATCATTTTAACGGCAATGTCAGTAATAATTTTTATTTACTCTCTTCTTCCTTGTTCTTTTAATAATATATCCATCCATTCTCGATCTTCCGCTAACAAGTCTGGTACAGGAGGAATATGATAATCTAAAGTTAAATCAAATGCAGCTTGTTCATATATTTCTAAGAACAAATTCTGTAAATTTAACTCTATTTCCTCCTCTCCTTTTTGTAGAGGTATGGGAAAATTAGGTATAGTTTGTTTGACGGAAAATGCAAATAATTGAGCCGATGGAAACCGATAGGATCTCACAATTAAAATGCGATAATCTGTATCAGAAATCCTGGTAACAATGGGCATTTTTTCCCCAGTTCTAATTAAGTCAATTTCTACTAAGTTAGTATCACTTTGCAATATTTTCTCCCGTTTATCTAAATAGGATTTTCTACCTTCTTTAGTTTTTTTATTAGTGGGAGAAAGTATCTCAATTATAGTTACTACCTTACCTGTAGAAACTTCTCTAATTTCTAAATATCCTTCTTTAATTTCTAAAGGTAATGGTAAGGTTACAGTAATCGCCTTATTTTCTGTTTCTGTGGATAAAGTTGCTATTGCAGTTTTATGAATATTTGGTTTTTGTGCTTGTTTAACTGATAAAATTGCTACATCAGGAATACCAATTAATAAAGAGTCTTCAGTATCAAGTCTATAGGTACGTTTTTCAATAGCTACTCGATATTGAGGACGCAAAGTAGGAGAGATAGCAATAGCGATCGCTGTAATTAATCTATGATGTACTTCTGACCATAAATCAGGATTTTCTAAGTAGGGATTCATCCCTGGAAATGGTGAACTCATAAATTTATCACTCTAAGAGTTACTCGTTTAGTATAGCATTTATGCAGGTTTTGCTCTGGATGCTGGTAAGTATTCAAATAAAAATATAAATCTCAGTTTTTTTGCGTTAATATAACTCTAGATGCTGAAATTTACGACTATGACCTCAAATTTTGCCTTCTTAAAACGACTATATAACGCTTTTGACCCATTCCGACCTTTACCTGCTGGAGATCCTGCTTATGTGGATTGTACCGATGTGCGGGGAGATGGTGACATATTGGAAGCGGTAGGGAGAGAGATATTATATTCTGACAGAAAAACCTGTCAATTATATGCAGGTCATCGTGGTGCAGGTAAATCTACAGAATTACTAAGACTACAAAAATATTTAGATGAAAACGGTTTTTTTGTCGTCTACTTTGCGGCTGATGAACAAGATATTGATCCAGAGGATGTTCAATATACAGATATTCTTTTAGCTTGCACACGCAATATTTTAACAGCATTTAAAGATAGAACTGATTCTCAAGCTGTATTGAATTGGTTAAAAGAACGATGTGAAGATCTAAAAGATTTATTACAAACAAAGATTTTTATAGATGAATTATCAATTGAAGCACAGGTTTCACAATTTGCCAAAATTACCACTAAAATCCGAAGTGAACCCAGTGAACGCCAAAAAATTCGTCAATTGATTGATCCTCATACTACTACTTTAATTGAGGCGTTAAATGAATTTATTCGAGATGCTAAAAAAAATCTACTTTCAAAATATTCTGAATTGGTCTTAATTGCTGATAGCTTAGATAGAATTGTCCCTATAATTCAAGCAGATGGTCGCAGCAATCATGACGAAATTTTTATAGACCGTAATGAACAACTCAAAAATTTAGATTGTCATTTAGTTTATACTATCCCAATTTCTTTACTTTATTCTGACCGCGCAGCATCATTAACAGAGATTTATGGACTTCCCCAAGTTTTACCGATGATTATGGTAAAAACTCCTGAAAATGAGCCTTTTTCACCAGGACTTGATAAAGTTATTGAAATTCTCCAAAAACGACTAAAGAAAGTAGATCCTAATAAATCTATTGTTGATTTATTTGAAAGCAGATCATCTTTAGAAATGTTATGTTTAATGAGTGGCGGTCATGCGCGGAATTTATTATTATTAATGAAGGAAGCACTCAAATATACAACGTCTTTACCTATTACTGACAAAGCCTTGCAGCGTTCAATTAGCGAATTGCGAAAGACATATAAAGATACCATTTATGCGAATGAATGGAAAGATCTGGCAAATGTTCATTATTCCAAAGAAATAGTTAATGATCAGTTACATCGGGGTTTATTATTTAATCGTTGTATTTTAGAATATCGCTATCTCGAATCAGAGGGAGGAAGTAACGTTTGGTATGATATTCATCCTCTAATTAAAGGAATAAAAACATTTCAGGATGCCTATAATCAATTATATCCTGGATAGTTAGACCTCTCCCTAACCCTCTCCTAACAAGAGAGGGGACAGGAAAAAGTTTAGATGCTGTGAATTTTCTATTTTTGTTCCCCTTCCCTTCTAGGGAAGGGGTTAGGGGTTAGGTTTCTGGTATATCCTGGATAGTTAGACCTCTCCCTAACCCTCTCCTAACAAGAGAGGGGACAGGAAAAAGTTTAGATGCTGTGAATTTTCTATTTTTGTTCCCCTTCCCTTCTAGGGAAGGGGTTAGGGGTTAGGTTTCTGGTATATCCTGGATAGTTAGACCTCTCCCTAACCCTCTCCTAAGAAGAGAGGGGACAGGAAAAAGTTTAGATGCTGTGAATTTCCTATTTTTGTTCCCCTTCCCTACAAGGGAAGGGGTTAGGGGTTAGGTTTGTGGTATATCCTGGATAGTTAGACCTCTCCCTAACCCTCTCCTAAGAGGAGAGGGGACAGGAAAAAGTTTAGATGCTGTGAATTTCCTATTTTTGTTCCCCTTCCCTTGTAGGGAAGGGGTTAGGGGTTAGGTTTTTAAAGTCGTAATATTAATAACAATTTTATTAAAAAATCCTCTAAAATTATGCCTCTTAAACTCACTGATTGGGATCAAGATTTACCAATAGAAAAAGATGAAGAATATCAAGCCTTTATTCGTACACTTCAGTTTACAGACGGCTTTAGTATATTATTTGTGCGTTGTTCTCCGGCCGGAGGTGAACAATTAATTAGTCAAGTGAAAGCAGATATTCATGATCAAAATATAGAAGTTATCAAATTAGATAAAGATGTGACGAATTTATATGCAATAGTTGATAAATTACCTAACAAAAACAATATCAATATATTATTTATTACAGGCTTAGAGTCTTCATTCTATAAATACGAAGAAGCCAAAACTTTAGTAGGTTGGAATAGTCGACAAACTCATCATTATAGTTGGGAAAGTGTACCACCGATTTTAATTAATATCAACCAACAACGAGAACGGTTTAGAGATAGTTTTAATATTTGTTTTATATTTTTATTACCGCAGTTTGCAATTAAATATTTTATTCACCGCGCCCCCGATTTCTTTGATTGGCGTTCTGGTTTATTTGATTTTCCTTTAGATTCAAAAACTCTAGAACAAGAAGCTACAAGGATTATTCGGGAAAGAAATTATGAGGAATATGTAAAATTAACGGATGAAGAAGCAAATAAGAAAATTCTAGAAATTATAGATATTATTGAACATGAAATAGATGATGAACAAAAAGCTAAATTATTTTTTGGATTAGGTAATTTGCAAGGAGTTAGAAAAGATTATGAAGAAGCCATATCTTCCTACGACAAAGCTGTGGAAATTAAACCTGATTACTACGAAGCTTGGTACAACCGGGGCATTTCCCTAGGTAATTTAGGCAGGTATGAAGAAGCCATATCTTCCTACGACAAAGCTGTGGAATTTAAACCTGATTATCACAACGCTTGGTACAACCAGGGCATTTCCCTAGATAATTTAGGCAGGTATGAAGAAGCCATATCTTCCTACGACAAAGCTGTGGAATTTAAACCTGATTATCACCAAGCTTGGAACAACCGGGGCATTTCCCTAGGTAATTTAGGCAGGTATGAAGAAGCCATATCTTCCTACGACGAAGCTGTGGAATTTAAACCTGATGATCACCAAGCTTGGTACAATAAAGCTTATAGTTATTCCCTGCAAGGTAATATTGAACAAGCAATTGAAAACCTAAAAACAGCAATTAATTTGCATCCTGAAGTTAGAGAATGGGCAAAAACTGATTCAGATTTTGATGCTATTCGGGAAGATGAACGTTTTCAAGAATTGATTAAATAAATTAGGTATAATAGGCATATACTGAATGTTATTAATTATGAATTTATTATCATGTATTCTAAATTTTAGCTTTATATGAGTTCTTTTTTTCAATATATCTGAAGATTGGGAAGTACAGTATTTGCGGTGATATTAAGTAGAACGCACTAAAATACCGCTATCAGGTTCAATAGCAATGTACCAACCATAGTATTTATCTAGTTCTTTACTCCCAACTCATCACTATGACACAGGACCACGACCATCATCATCACCACGAACATGGACACCATCACAGTCACGCCCCAGCCACATTTAGCCGGGCTTTTTCCATTGGAACAGCGCTGAATGTAGGATTTGTGATTATTGAAGCCACTTATGGCTACTTAGCACACTCCTTGGCTTTGTTTGCTGACGCGGGTCATAACCTAAGTGATGTCTTGGGACTCCTCCTAGCGTGGGGTGCAAGTTCCCTCTCCCGTCGTCCTCCCAGCCACCGCTATACCTATGGATTGCGTGCTTCTTCGATTTTAGCTGCTTTAGTAAATGCTGTGGTCTTGCTTTTGTCTATGGGTGCTATTGCTTGGGAAGCTATTTGCCGCTTTAATGATTCTGGTCCAGTATCGGGAGAAACTATTATTGGTGTTGCCCTGGTCGGCATTATCATTAATACTGCTACTGCACTCATGTTTATGTCAGGACGCAAAAGCGATTTAAACATTCGGGGAGCATTTTTACACATGGCTGCTGATGCCTTGGTATCCTTGGGAGTTGTGGTAGCTGGAATTGCGATTTTATTCACCCATTGGCTGTGGCTTGACCCATTAGTTAGCTTAGTGCTGGTGGCTGTTGTCGTCGCCGGAACGTGGCATTTACTTAGAGACTCCGTAAATTTAGCACTTGATGGTGTACCAGCAGGAATTGAACTGCGGGCTGTGAAAAATTACTTAATTGAATGTCCTGGGGTGTCAAAAATCCATGATCTTCACATTTGGGCTATGAGTACGACAGAAACCGCACTCACAGTTCATTTAGTCATACCAGAAGGTTATCCTGGTGATGCTTTTTTATGGGAAGTTTGTCACGAACTTGAACACCATTTCGGGATTCAACACTCTACTATTCAGGTAGAAACGGGGGATTCGGCGTATCCCTGTGCTTTAGAACCAGACCACGTGGTTTAAGCATAAGATCCTGATCTACACATAGTTGCAAAAAAAAATATAAATAAATGTTATTTTTTTCAGAAAAATGTTATATTTATTTACATAAGACAACAAAGCTTAGTAAATCCTAATTGGAGTGCTGATCATGACTAATGCAACAAAAACAGCTAAAGCACCTGTAGCTACAGATCGCAACGCTTGGCAATGGGGTTTTACACCGGGAGCAGAAATCTGGAACGGTCGTTTAGCAATGATTGGTTTTTCAGCAGCAGCTTTGATTGAACTATTTTCTGGTCAAGGCTTTCTCCACTTCTGGGGTATTCTGTAATTTCTCCATAACATAATTTTTGAGTAATCAAAAGCCTGGTAGTTGATAATAACTGCCAGGTTATTTATTTGTGAATATTAAGATGCCTAACTTGTGTATCGGCTCAAGTTCATCTTGTTACTTTTCAAGAAAAAAGAGAATTTTATAATTTAACATCAGAAATGAAATACATTCTTCTATTCCTCCCGGAAGCTTGCCGTAATTACTACAGATATATAAGTTGATTTATCAATATTATCAATATTTTAATTAGACCATTTGGTTCATTAATAAAATTAATGTTCTGAAATTTTCATGGCCTTTTTAACTTTATTTTTAGATAAACATAAGTTACAATTATGTATTGATATTATCAGCATATAATTATATTATTAAAATTCTCTACCAAACCACTCTTGTATTTATTGCTCCTTATTGAGAATATATCTAATAAATTTTTCTATCCAAAATCTATTTTTTTAAGTTAAAGGTAATTTTTTACTCCTTTTTTATTAATTAATTTCCGTAATAAACGATTGTGACAGTTAAGGGTGCGGAATGTGGGTTACAACTAAGTAAATTTGAAAACCCTATTTCCAGAGAAAAATTAAGACAAAGTTTAAATTTACCCTCAGTTGATTTTAATAATGGTTTACAATCCTTAAAACAACGGTATTTAGTAACCAAAATCAAAGAATATAAAATTCTGTTTAAATTATCTCCAGTTTTTCAAGAATATGTGAGAACTTGTTGTTAATATAAAAAGCATTACAAAATCTATTAATTTATCCGCGTTTATCCGCGTTCATCTGCGGTCAATTATTCTTAGAATCTTATTCTATGCACCTTCATTATAACTGTTGGGTTTTGTTACCTCAACCCAACCTACAACTAAATTTCTCTTCACCAATCACTCATTATCGAATAAGCTGCATTGCTGAATTAAAAAACTGCCGACATAAACCTTTGGTAATTAAAATAGTTGTTAATAAGTTTGTGACAGCTACCATAAAAATAATTAAAATCTCATAGGACACAGCTTCCAGCGGTGTGATACCGGCTAATAATTGTCCATTGGTAAAGGTTGGTATTGTTACCATACCAATCAACATCATTTGATTCAAAGTCGGCATAAGTGCGGCGCGAATCGCCTCTTTGCGGTAGGGCTTAATCGCCTGTTCAGCAGTTGCACCTAAACTTAAATGAGTTTCTATTTCCGTGGGAAATTGGTTGATACTACTAACTAGACGTTCTCCGGCTATTGCGGCTGCATTCATGGCATTACCCAGCAAGATGCCAGCTAAGGGAATGATATAACGTGGTTCATACCATCTTTCTGGTTGAATAATTAAAAAATTGGTATAAAGCAATGTTAAGGACGTGCTGACAAAAATCGCACTTCCAGCTAAAGGTAAAACTTGCGGAATTTTTTGACTGATGCGGTTGCGAGTAATAATTACAGTAATTGTCAAAATTATTGCTAAAATTCCCAGTACCGCCCAAACATTGTTAACGGCAAAAATGAAGTCAAAAGTGTATCCTAATACAAGTAGTTGGAGGATAGTTCTACCAGTAGCTACGCTTAAATTTAATTCTAGTCCTAATTGCTCCCACGCCGATATCCCAATGGCGATCGCCATTAACCCTATAGCTAACGCCAAATCTACCATATCCAGTTTGATTAGCTCTGGCATAGTTTCTCTACCTCTTAACAATTAAAAACTTTACGTATTACAGGGAATAGGGAACAGGGAAATCTTTTTAATTCTTCCTTCTTTATCCTGACAACTGACAACTGTACGGGCGAAGCATTTGGAGAACTATTTTTGGCAATGACCGATAATTTATCTTCCAAATGCTTCGCCCCTACTGACAACTGTACGGGCGAAGCATTTGGAGAACTATTTTTGGCAATGACCGATAATTTATCTTCCAAATGCTTCGCCCCTACTGACAACTGTACGGGCGAAGCATTTGGAGAACTATTTTTGGCAATGACCGATAATTTATCTTCCAAATGCTTCGCCCCTACTGACAACTGTACGGGCGAAGCATTTGGAGAACTATTTTTGGCAATGACCGATAATTTACCTTCCAAATGCTTCGCCCCTACTGACAACTGACAACTGACAACTGACAAATAAAACCTCATGATTAAAAGTGTAAATTCGATTCCGGCCTTTGATATTAAACAACAATATGCCACCATTGAAACTGAAGTAAGTGCTGCTGTCTTAGCGGTTCTGGCTTCTGGGCGTTATATTGGTGGTCCAGCAATTACAGATTTTGAACAACAGTTTGCAGCTTATAATGGCGTAAGCGAATGCGTAGCTTGTAACTCTGGTACTGATGCCCTATTTTTAGCATTACGCGCTTTAGGAATTGGGGCAGGTGATGAAGTTATTACCACACCATTTACTTTTTTTGCGACAACAGAAGTTATCAGTGCCGTTGGAGCAATACCAGTATTTGTAGATATTGATGCGACTACGTTTAATTTAGATGTAGAAAAAGTAGCAGCAGCGATTACAGCAAAAACCAAGGCAATTATGCCAGTGCATTTATTTGGACTCCCTGTAGATATGACAGGATTAATGGAAATTGCCAAAGCTCATAATTTAGCAGTAATTGAAGATTGCGCTCAAGCTACCGGTGCAAGTTGGGAAAATCAAAAAGTTGGGAGTATTGGACATATTGGTTGTTTTAGTTTCTACCCTACCAAAAATCTCGGTGGTTGCGGTGATGGTGGGGCAATTACCACAAATGATCCAGCGATCGCTACACAATTACGAGTTTTGCGAGAACATGGTAGTAAAGTAAGATATATTCATGAAGAAATCGGTGTCAATAGTCGTTTAGATGCTATTCAAGCCGTAATTCTGCAAATTAAACTCCGCTATCTCGATCTTTGGAATAACAGACGCAAGCAAATCGCTGATTATTATTACCAACACCTCAGTCAACTTTCTGATATCATTGTCCCCCAGGAATTTACCTCCGGAGTTGGTGTTTGGAATCAATACACCATTCGCATCTCTGGAGAAAGACGTAATGGTGCAAGTGGTAAATATCGAGATTCCGTAAAAAACCAAATGCAGGAACAGGGTGTTAATTCCATGATTTACTATCCCTTACCTTTGCATTTGCAACCAGTATATAAAAATTTAGGTTATCAACCAGGACAATTGCCAGTATCAGAACAAGCAAGTCAAGAAGTTTTATCTTTACCCATGTTCCCAGAATTGGAGCAAGAACAACAAGATAAAGTCATTGATACTTTGAAAAATTGTTTATCTTGAATTTGTCAAAGTGCGAAGAAGCAGGGGGCAGAGGGGCAGGGGAGAATATCTTTACTCTTGCCTCTTGCCTCTTGCCTCTTGCCTATTGCCTATTGCCTATTGCCTATTGCCTATTGCCTATTGCCTCTTGCCTTTTACTTCTTACGCAAATGTGCGAGTATTTGCAGTCGCTAAAGCTTCTACTAAACTCCGCACGGCAGCAATCATAGCGATTTCGCTGTTGAGTTGGTTGATAGCCGAACCGACACCAACACCAGATGCACCAGCAGCGATCGCTAAAGGTGCAGTAACATTAGAAATACCAGAAGCACACAGTACAGGCACAGAAACCGCACGGGCAATTTCATAAGCTGCGGCTAAAGTAGGAGCAGCCTTTTCAATTAAACCCAAAGTACCAGGGTGAATAGGATTGCTGCTAGTACCACCTTCAGTTTGAATAATATCAGCACCCGCTTTCACCAAATCTTCAGCCAGTTGTACCTGTTGGTCTAAGGTGAGAATATGGGGAACAGTCACAGATAGGGTAATTTCTGGCAGCAAGGCACGGGTTTGGCGAGTTAGTTCCAAAACCTCAGCAGCTTCAAATCTGCGTCCTTGGGCGTAGAAAGAATCGAAATTACCAATTTCAATCAAATCCGCACCAGCAGCCACAGCAGTGACAAACTTCTCTGGTTCAACCGCAGATACACAAATAGGTAACTTAGTCAAGGTTTTCGCCAATCTTACCAAATCCACATCAGCAGCAATATCCACAAAAGTCGCACCACCCAAATCAGCCGCTTTTACAGTTGCAGCCACACTAGCAGCATTGAAATTATTCAAACCGCTAATTACCTTTAGTACAGGATGAGCAAATGCCCGGTTGAGGTTAGGATACATAGTCATAATTTTTTTTTGCAGCTTATTTCAGTAGGAATATTTTTACACTAAATATAGCAATATTTAATTTTGAAAAAAATTCAGTCCACTTCACTCCAGTAATTTCCTCAATTAAATAGTAGTGAAGTGTCTGTAATTATGGATACTACTGGTAGATGTGTTTTTAATGACCTGACACCAATAACTTATATTTTGCTTGTACTTAGAATTAAATAAAACTGCGATATTTACTTATCTTAACCAGCAACTTTTTCCTCAAGGGGCTTAAAAGTCTTTTTCGTCGCACCGCAAATAGGACAATTCCAATCATCAGGAATATCTGCAAACGCTGTACCTGGTGCAATTCCCGAATCAGGATCACCAGTAACCGGATCGTAAATCATACTGCATTGTCTACAAATCCATTTTTGCGTTTGCGGATCTTCACTGACAACTCTGGTGACAGCTTCTCCACCGTTTAATACTTCTAAGGCTTCAGTGTAGCGATCTGCGTGATGATTTTCAATGAATTTAAGTAATCCAAAACGATGGGCTGCGGTGCGAAATGTGTTAGCATGATCACTAGATTCTTGAGCTTGTTGGAGAAATTCTGCCGCTGCGGGATGATCTCGATCAGTTTGGGCAGCAGCAGCGAATTCAGGATACATTGTTGTATATTCATAGGTTTCACCTGCGATCGCTAAAGACAAACAACGAGAGATAATTTCCCGTTTTTGTGCATCAGTTAAAACCGCCGCGTCTTTAACTACAAGTTCTGGATGTAATAATTCAAAATGTGCAAAAGCGTGTTCAGTTTCTTGATCTGCTGTTTCTTTAAAAAGTTTCGCTAAATCGGAAAAACCCAGTTTACGTGCTACTGCTGCAAAAAATAGGTATTTACGATTTGCCATTGATTCCCCACCAAAGGCTGATTCTAAATTTTGTAGTGTAGTAAAATTGGACAAATCCATAATTGGTGAATCTCTATGAGAGGTTATTGCATTATATTAAAACATATACTTTAAAATTTGGTTAAAATGATTACTAACGAATTACCAAAATGCGTCGAGATTATTGCCAAACAACGGCAGTTTTTCCAAACTGGTAAAACGAAAAATGTTACTTTTCGGATTGGACAACTCAAAATCCTCAAACAATTAGTAATTGAGAATAAAACAGCAATTATTCAAGCATTAAAAGCCGACTTACGTAAACCAGAATTTGAGAGTTACGCTACAGAAATCGGTGTGAATAAAGAAATTGATTATGCTCTCAAACATATCAATACTTGGACAAAACCCAAAAAAGCAGCCGTTCCTTTAGACTTATTTCCATACTCGGCTAAAATATATCCAGAACCGTTAGGAGTAATTTTAATTATTAGTCCTTGGAATTATCCCTTTCAGTTAATTATCTCACCTTTGGTTGGGGCGATTGCTTCGGGAAATTGTACTATTATTAAACCTTCAGAACTTGCGCCTCATACTTCCAATTTAATCACAGAACTTATTCATAAATACTTTGATCCAGAATATATTACAGTTGTCCCTGGAGCAGTCGAAACTAGTCAACAGTTACTAGCAGAAAAATTTGATCACATCTTATTTACGGGTGGTACAGCCATTGGTAAAATTGTCATGGAAGCTGCTGCAAAACATCTCACTCCAGTGACTTTGGAATTGGGGGGAAAAAGTCCTTGTATCATTGATACAGATATCAATCTAGAACATACCGCCAAACGCATTATTTGGGGTAAATTTATTAATGCTGGACAAACTTGTATTGCCCCGGATTATTTGTTGGTAGATGCTAAAATTAAACCAAATTTAGTTAATGCTTTGCAAAAATGTCTCAAAGAATTTTATGGTGAAAATCCTGCTAATAGTCCCGATTATGCCAGAATTATTCATCAAAAACATTTTGACAGATTAGCTAATTTACTCAAATGTGGTAAAGTGATTATTGGTGGTGAAACTAACCGTGAAGAACTTTATATTGCTCCTACTTTATTAGAAAATGTTTCTTTAGAAGATGCAGTTATGCAAGAGGAGATTTTCGGGCCAATTTTACCCATCATTGAATATACAGATATCAATGAAGCTATTACCTTAATTAACTCTAGACCAAAACCCCTGGCTTTATATTTATTTTCCCAAAACAAAAACCTGCAAAACCGCATTTTACAGGAAACGTCATCTGGGGGAGTATGTATTAATGACACAGTAATGCAGGTTGCTGTTTCTTCTTTACCATTTGGGGGTGTGGGTGATAGTGGGATGGGTAGCTATCACGGTAAAGCTGGTTTCGACACTTTTTCTCATGACAAAAGTGTCTTGCAAAACTCATTTCGTTTAGATATAAATTGGCGATACGCACCCTATCAAGGTAAATTATCGCTATTGAAAAAAATTATTGGCATTTAAAATTCCAGGAATCACAGAGTCAGAATTTAACTTGAGGATTTTCTAGGAATCCCAATCTATACTTCAATACCTTAGCCAAATTGAAAAAAGCCTTGATTCGTAGGTATTGATACAAAAAATGGCTTAATTGTTTGATTCTCCAGGTAGGGGTAAAGCGCAGTGCTAAACCCTTACACATTTAGGTTTTTAGTAATCTTGTAAAAATTCAAATCTCAGCCGTCACGAGTATAAATTTATTCTAACTCCTGAATTGGAGACTACTGAATTCTTCTTTAAGATTCTTCTGTTTCTTCTTCCTCAGTCGTTGGATAGACGAATTTAGAACGGCCACTCAAAATGGATTTACCAAGGGAAAGAGCTTTTTGCGCTTCAACAACAGCCTTGTGTCTCCAGGTAGCGCGACGTTTATCTCGTTTAGATTTTGATGTTTTCTTCTTAGGAACAGCCATGACAGCGGTATATCGTGATTCTTGACAACCTTCCTATTGTAAGCGATCAATTGACATTATGGGACTATTAAAAGAACTGTTATCCAAATCATCGCTAAAGATTAAGGATTGGAATGCTTGTCATCTATTGATCAAATAACAGTAACAAGCGGGCTGTTTTGAAGTAAATTGCCCGCTTGTTGGGGATCAGGAAGTTTTTTCCATTGAGGACGAATGACTTTTAATGATAAGATTGGTGCGATCGCTTCCGTCGTTAACCATAAAGGAACTGCTAAGAACAGCCAAACTCCACTGTCAGTAACCCAGCCCTAAAGGGACTGGGCTTGCAAGAGTAATCAAGCAAGCCGTACTGACCAGACCACCCTGAGCGTAGTCGAAGGGTAGCCGTTATTTGAGTCACGACACCCTGGAATGCGTAGCCCCTTCGGGGTTCAGCAGTCGCTCATGGGGGAAACCCCCAAGACCGCGCTGCTTCACTAGTTCCCTGCTCTGTCGCTGGCAATTAAACAGTTTTAAGGTCACTGAAACAGTGTTGCAAGTCTAACAAGCTCTTATAACTGGTCGTTCGCGCCAGCGTGCCGGAGGCATCTAGCTAACATTACCCCAGAAATGGGAGTTGGTTTCCAGGTTCCAATCAAAAATCTGGTTTCAATTTTAAGATTCACAGCGGTTAAAACCGCTCGTGCCGTTTCCCTCTCAGGGCTAAAGCCACTGAGTTTCCCACTTACCGGGTATTCTTATGAATAATTCGGATTTTTTTGCCAACTTGGCTAATAATTGAAACGAGGATCACTGAAAATGGTTGTTCTGTATAAATCCTGAACATAAACTTGTAGCTCCTGAGTGATCGATCATGGAAATCGAGTGCAAGTATTTTACGATTATTTATGTTGTATAAACTACAACTAATTTCATCGAGAGGTGAAGATTAACTAAACTATAAGATGTAAGTTAGCTTTGTGGTTAAAGCCCCGTGCTAACAGCAATTTCAGGCAAACAACAAACAACCGACAAAGAGCGGGATGGTAAATTACTGGGCGATCGCCATCGGCATTAATCAATATCAATCCTTTCAACCTCTCAGTTGCGCTCAAGCCGATGCTGAGGCAATTAAGGATTTTTTGGTGACACAAGCAGGTTTTCTTCCCGAAAAATGCCTGTTAATGACAAATACTTCACCCCCCATAGGAGAGCAATCCTCCTATCCGACAAAGGAAAATATTCTCTCGTTGCTAGAAGAATTAGCAGCCACATTCTGGCAGCCAGAGGACTGTCTATGGTTATTTTTTAGCGGCTACGGGGTTAACCACAAAGAACAAGATTATTTAATGCCAGTCGCAGGGAATCCTGATCAAGTTCCCGAAACCGGGATAGAAGTGCGATCGCTCTTACAGAGTCTACAAGTTACCGGACTCAATATCTTACTCATCTTTGATATTAACCGCGCTTTTGGAACTCAAGCCGATGCACCCGTAGGACAAGAAATCATCGAACTAGCCCAAGAACTGCAAATGGGGGCAATTATTTCCTGTCAACCTGAAGAATTTTCCCATGAAAGCACAGAATTAGGTCATGGTTTCTTCACAGCAGCATTATTAGAAGCCTTGGGTTCTGCAAAAGGCTACAACTTTGCCGATTTAGCCGCTTATCTGACTTATCTTACCCCCAAACTTTGTCAACACCACTGGCGACCAGTCCAAAATCCCATGACTGTGATTCCCACGACCCAGCCAGCTATTTTACCCACGTTGACATTAGATGAAAACTCAGAAGCACTAATTTTCCCAGCAGAAAGTTTTGCTATCACCCGGACTGCACCTCCTCTAGAAAATAGTCCCTCTAGCGCCACAGATAAGGCTTGGTGGACAGAGAATGCCTCAGTAGAGACTACTTTAAGCCAAATAAAGACCGGGGGAAATTTAGCACTTCCACCAACCTCAGAGTCACTTATTAGCAGCAATTACACCTTAGCAACTTCCCCAGCATCCAAACCGGGGGGCAGATTTATTCCCGCTCTCCCCACAGCTAACACCTATCCTTCATCCCAGTCCGAGCTACCAATTTGGCAACAGTTTATTATTTGGGGTGGCGGTACTATGGTAGTAGTAGGTTTAATTACTACATTTTTACTCCGTAATCATGAGAGTTTCCGGTTTAAAAATTCCTCAAAAACAGTATCTAATCATCGGACTAGCAAACTTCCACTTCCCCAAATATTTCCCACTCCTCAAAATCCTAGTACAGCCCAAATCAATTCAAATACAGACTCTCATAAACGTAATCAAGCTATTTCCGACCTAGAAAAAATGTCTCTTGTCCCTACTCAACCGAGTAATTTAAGTATTGCGATCGCTAAAGCCCAAAGAACTCCAGCGGACGCACCACTATACGCCAAAGCTCAGGAGAATATTCAGGTTTGGTGTCAAATGATTTTAGAGTTGGCACAAGCACAAGCCAAACAAGGAAAATATGAAAATGCGATAGCAACTGCCCAGTTAATTACCAAAAAAGAGCCGCTTCATACCCAAGCCCAAACTGTCATTCAAAAATGGCAACTAGAAGCCAAGCAATATGTAAGTAATAAAACTCTCTTAGATGCAGCTACAGCTTTGATCATTCCCGAACAAGCATCTACATATAATCGCGCTATCGAAGTAGCCAAAAAAATCCAAAAAGGACAACCTGGGTTTGAAATTGCCCAAACGTCAATTAATCAGTGGAGTGAAAAAATTTTAGATTTAGCCAAAATCCGCGCCACTCAAGGAGATTTTAATGCCGCTGTCGCCACTGCTATATTAGTCCCAAAAGTGACGATTGCTTATGAAGATGCTCAGGATGCTATCCAAAAATGGCAACAGCAAAAGAATTAGTCAGTTGTTAGTTGTCAGTTGTTAGTTGTCAGTTGTCAGTTGTTCGTTGTCAGTTGTAAAACTACTACCTATTACCCATTACCTATTACCCATTACCTATTACCCATTACCCATTACCCATTAGCAATATTGGGAAATATCTTCGCCACAGGTATCAGCTAGATAGCACATCGCTTTAAATCGCAAACCTACTACTTCTTCGTATAAAGGATTAAGTTTACACATTGGCGGAATGTGAAACAGTGTTTTCCCAAATACTTTGACATCACGCTCAAATGGACACTGAGCCGGAATGTATTTACACAAACGATGAGCTAATAGGCGATCGCTTACTTGGATGTTATCTAGCCAATTACGCACAGGACGCAAAAAGTCCCAAATAGAATTAGCTGCAACATGGTGCAATGGATTAACATTAGCTGCACTAGCCTCTACTGGATTTATAGAAATCCAACTTGCTAAAAAAATATTTTTGCTGGTATTTTTAGATACTTTCACAGTAATTCCTCTTTTCTTATGAGGGTATTCACTTGACTAATGAATATAGAGTATGACAAGAACCTGAAGCACAGAACAGGAAGGAAATTCTGTAAGAGGTGTAATTAACTGCTTCCTCTGATTGAATCTATATGTTAATACGTCAATCTGACCATAATTTCCCAAAAAGCAATACTGTACTTGTTCAATCTTATTAGTAACTTGGCACAGTTAAAATTCTAATAAAGACATCTGCCTTTAGTTGTGATTTCTTTTAACTGCAACAAAACTTATTATAGCAATAATTATCAATAATTAAGATTAAGAAAAATATTCTTACATAGCTAAATCTAGTCCGTGATTTTTACTAAATTCGTCATTTATAGTACCTTTTCCTTAACCTATCTAAGTATTGGTGTTGCTATTGAGCTTTACTTGTAGTCCTCTGAGCTTATTGATAGTCCTTACTTTTGGCTGTGGCATCCTCTCTGCCTACTTTCTCAATGACACCATAGCCCTAATTTTTACACCCCTCGCTTTAAGTCTAACTCTATCTTTAGGCTTAAATCCCATTCCCTACTTATTAGCTATAACCGGTGCGACTAACATTGGTTCTGTTACCACACTCAGCGGTAATCCTCAAAATAGCTCTCAAACAAAAACGCAAAGATGCCAAAAAACACCTTTGCGCCTTTGCTCCTTAGCGTCTCTGCGCGAAATAATTCTTTAAGAAGCAACCGCAGTAGAACGAGTGCGTCGTCTTCTACCATCAGAAACCTTAGCAGCAGGTTCTTCAGGGACTTGCATCAACAACGTCAGAGAAGGTTGACATTGCAACTCTCTCCGCATAGAACGAGCCAGTTCACGCTCTAATGTTTCCTGCAAACCACCCCAATCTGTATCAGCGGGTTGTCCTTCAACAGGTGAAAACTCTGACCAACGGACGCTGAGAATTTCTTCAATGCGTTGTTGTACCCATTTTTGCAACAGCGATCGCTCGATACTTGTCACCACACCCTGCATGAGAAGTTCTGGTTTAGCCATCAGCTTACCACTCCAATCAATAGCAGCAGCAATGGTCACAGTCCCTTCAGAAGCCATGCGTTGGCGTTCTTGCAACACTTTAGAACTAACCATACCAGAACTCGAAGTATCCACCAATTCAATCCCTGCTGGCACTTTCCCAGCAACGCGGATAGAATGTTCTGTCAACTCAATGACATCCCCATTTTCGATAATGATCATATTTTCTGCCGGAATGCCCATACTTTGAGCAGTTTCCGAATGCTTGACTAACATCCGATGTTCACCGTGAAATGGCACAAAGAACTTGGGACGAGTTAAAGCAATCATCAGCTTTTGTTCTTCCTGACAACCGTGGCCAGAAACGTGAATCCCCTTATCCCGTCCATAGACCACTTTTGCCCCCTGAATCATCAATTTATCAATGGTATTAACCACCGCAATTGTATTACCAGGAATGGGGTTAGCAGAGAATAAAACCGTATCTCCTTGGCGAATTTTGATATGGGGGTGTTCTTTATTAGCAATTCTTGTCATTGCTGCCATTCTTTCACCCTGAGAGCCAGTAGTTAAAATCAGCACTCTTTCATCTGGCATTCCCCGCACAGTATGCAACGGTTGGAACAGGCTATCTTCACATTTGATATAACCTAAATTGCGGGCATGGGCGATTAAATTCAGCATGGAACGCCCAACAATCGTCACTACACGATTATGTTTTCTTGCTAGTTGCAAAATCATGTTAATGCGATGGACGCTAGAAGAAAAAGTCGTGATAAATAAGCGCCCAGTTGCGTGGGAAAATTCTCGGTCAAGGTTAGGAAAAACAGCCCGTTCAGAAGGTGTAAATCCTGGCAATTCTGCGTTAGTGGAATCACTCAATAAGCAAAGTACGCCTTTTTCACCATGTTCTGCCAGACGTTGTAAGTCGAACTTCTCACCATCTACGGGAGTATGATCAATTTTAAAATCTCCGGTGTGGATAACTACGCCTATTGGTGTATGAATAGCAACAGTGAAGCTATCAGCAATGGAGTGGGTGTTACGGATATATTCAACTAAGAAATGCTTGCCAATTCGCACCATGTCACGGGGCATAACTGTTCTTAATTCTGTGCGATCTTTTACCCCAGCTTCTTCCAATTTACCCTCTAGCATTGCCATTGCTAGTCTTGGTCCATGAATCACTGGAATATCAAATTGCTTCAAGTGAAAAGCAATTCCCCCAATATGGTCTTCATGACCATGAGTGACGATCATCCCTTTAATTTTGTGGCGATTTTCTCGGAGATAAGTTGTGTCAGGTAATACAATATTTACCCCGTGCATGGCTTCTGTGGGAAATGCCAATCCTGCGTCTAAAAGGACAATTTCGTCTTCATACTCGAAAACGCAGGTATTTTTACCTATTTCGTGTAAACCGCCCAAAGGAATAATTTTGAGAGCGGAATTAGCTTCGTTTTTAACCATTTTGTCCCGGATATTTTTGTTAGTTGTGAATCAGTTGATAGTTCGGTTTCTGGGATGAAAGAAAAGACCAAATTTCTGTTTAAATTCAGTTTTTGATGGAGTCCTATTCAATTTTGTTTACCGAAAACGGACTTAAAACTGAATGATTTTTATATGATTCAGTTGTAGCACAGGTGTTTAAATTGCAATAAAGTAACAATTTGTACACATTATTTATAAATCACTCACCTATTGTGGTTGGGATTAAATTCAGTTTTTGCATGACTGACTCTAATTTTTTAGATACATCTGTATCAGCGTCACACAGGGGTGGACGAGTTGAACCTACTTCCCAACCTTGCAGTTTTAGTGCTTCTTTGACAGGAATGGGATTGGTAGTTAAAAATAAAGCTTTAAACAATGGGAACAGTTGCAGATGAATGTCGGTAGCAATTTGAGTTTTTCCCACTTTCCATGCTTGAATCATTTCTTGGATTTGATTACCCACTAAATGAGAAGCTACACTGACTATACCTTGAGAGCCGATCGCTAACATGGGCAGGGTTAAAGAATCATCTCCAGCGTAAATCTCAAATTCTTTTGGTGTCAAGCGACGGATTTCACTCACTTGATCTAAGTTACCACTGGCTTCTTTAATGGCAACAATGTTATTAATTTCTGCTAACTTGACCACTGTTTCTGAACTGAGGTTTTGACCTGTGCGCCCAGGAACGTTATATAACATCATTGGCAGGTCGGGACAGCATTGTGCTATTGCCTGGAAATGTCGATATAATCCAGCTTGTGGCGGTTTGTTGTAGTAGGGAACTACTTGTAAAGAACCATGTACTCCTATCTTAGCGGCTTTTTGGGTGGCAGCGATCGCTTCTTTGGTGTCATTAGAACCACATCCAGCCATTACTTTAGCTTTACCTGCTACAGTTTGCAATACCTCAGCAAATAATTGGTATTCTTCGTCCCAAGTCAGGGTTGGGGATTCCCCTGTTGTTCCACACACCACCAATGTATCTGTACCGTTGTTAACTAGATAATCTGCTAGTTTGGCAACTACATCATAACTAATACTACCGTCTGCTTTAAACGGCGTAATCATAGCGGTTACAACTGTTCCAAAATCTCCCACACTCTTTTCTCTCCTAATTTGTTAGTTGTCAGTAGGGGCGAAGCATTTGGAAGATAAATTATCGGTCATTGCCAAAAATAGTTCTCCAAATGCTTCGCCCGTACAGTTGTCGGTTGTTAGTAGGGGCGAAGCATTTGGACGATAAATTATCGGTCATTGCCAAAAATAGTTCTCCAAATGCTTCGCCCGTACAGTTGTCGGTTGTCAGTTATTAATTAATGGTGACAAATGACTGAATTTAAACTTATACTGTAGTCAATTTTAGTAAATTTTTTTCTACTAATAATTCGGCAATTTGCACTGCATTTAAAGCTGCACCTTTACGAATTTGATCGCCACATAGCCACAATTCTAAACCGCAAGCATGAGAAATATCCTGACGAATTCTGCCTACTAAAACTTCATCTTTGCCACTGGCATCTATGGGCATAGGGAAATAATTTGCTTGCCAATCTTCCACTAATTTAACACCAGGTGATTTTCTTAAAATTTCTCTGGCCTCATCTGGATCAAAAGGTGTTTCAAACTCTAGATTAATCGCCTCAGAATGGGCGCGGAGGACGGGAACCCGTACACAAGTCGCGGTAATTCTGATTTCTTGACTACCAAAGATTTTGCGGGTTTCGTTCACCATTTTCATTTCTTCCTCACAATATCCCCAAGCTGTCATCGGAGAATTATGGGTAAATAAATTAAATGCCAATGGGTAAGGTAAAACTTCCGCTACAGGTTGTTTTCCTTGTAGTATAGCGTCACTTTGGATTTTTACTTCCTCCATGGCCTGAGCACCAGCACCACTAGCAGATTGATAGGTAGCAGCTACAATCCTTTTAACTGGTTTGACTTGATGTAAAGGCCACACTGCCAAGGACATAAGAATCGTTGTACAGTTGGGATTGGCAATAATTCCTTTGTGAGTAAATGCGGCTTGGGGATTTACTTCTGGAACTACCAAGGGGACATCCGGGTTCATCCGAAAGGCACTGGAATTATCAATTACCACTGCTCCTTTTTGCACAGCTATCCCAGCCCATGTTTTGGAGATGCTACCTCCAGCACTAGCTAAGACTATATCTATATTTTCTAAACTGCGATCGCTCACAGCTTCAACTGGGATATCTTCCCCTTTGAATCTGAGTGTTTTTCCCGCACTGCGTTCTGATGCCAACAATTTTAAATCAGCTAGGGGAAAATTTCGACTTTCTAGTAATTCCAGCAACTCCGTACCTACAGCACCAGTTGCACCCAAAATAGCTACACGATAGGACTTAGACAAACTCGACTCCTCCTCTAAGAGGTAATTAGCACTTTTTTTTCGGACAACTTAAAAATTAAATGTTTCTGTCGTTCCGCTCAACAGCAGATTTTAAATAGTAAAATTTGCATATTTTTGTGATTATATCTCAGTTTTTGATGGTTATTAAGGAATTTGAGACTTTGTTATTCATATGGCAAAATTAACTGATACCATGGTTTACAGCAATTTAAGTTATAGCGATCAAATATAGTTATATACTATCGTATAACATTCTATTATACGGCAAACTGCAAAAAAAAAGAAGCGCGATTAATATTTTAGGTATTTTTAAGAAGCCCGATCTGTAAAGTTATGTTACCGGAGTTAAGGCTACCATTGAAGAATACCATAAAGTGTTTTGTCCCTGACTTTTGGCAGTATACTGGATATCTCCCTAAGGAGATTCATAAGCATTTTTAGCTGAATGATAGCTAGTCAGTAGATAATCACGTCTTGAAGACAGCGTGTAAGCTGAAGTCGGGATAACTGAATCCCCATTGGTGTCAACTTAACGCAAAACCCCATCCGGCAAGGAACTCAAGCTCCTTGCTGATAATAAAAGTTATCTTTTGATGACTAAACACTAGGCAAATTTATTAGTCCGTTAAAACGGACTTGAGCCATGAGACAGGGAATTTATTCCCTGACGGTTGTGGAAGGCAACAGATAAGCCATTTTTAGTTTAAGTTGACACCAATGCCCAATCCCATACCCCCGTTGAAGTAAGAAGTAAATGTCTAGACTTGTCTAGTATTTAGATAGCAGATTAAAATACCAGAAAACAAGAAATAAAGCATGAAAGTTACCCAGGAAAAACTCCCCGCTAGTCAAATTGGTTTAGAAATAGAAATTACATCGGAAATTACCACACAAAAATACGAGCAAGTCCTGAGAAATTTAACTAAAACCGTAAATATTCCTGGGTTTCGTAAAGGCAAAGTACCCCGGCAAATATTAATACAACGTATCGGTACTACTCGCGTTAAGGCAACTGCCCTAGAAGAAATCATTCAAGAAGGGATTGAGCAAGCAATTAAACAAGAAGCAATTACCGCTCTTGGTCAGCCCCAATTACGCTCTTCCTTTGATGATTTGATTAATAGTTATGAACCAGGAAAACCCCTGACTTTTGCGGTGGCTGTGGATGTAATTCCAGAAATCAAGTTAAACCAATACACTGGTTTAGAAGCCAAAGCGGAGGAAATTAAATATGATCCTACCCAGGTAGATACCGTTATTGAAGCCCAAAGAGAAAAGTTAGGAACTTTAGTCCCTGTAGAAGGACGGGCTACGGAAATCGGTGATATGGCAGTAATTGACTTTAAGGGTGTAATTGCTAAAACTCAAGGTGATGATCCTGACAGTGAACCCAAACCAATTCCTGGTGGAGAAGGAACTGATTTTCAAGTTGAGTTACAAGAAGATAAGTTTATTCCCGGTTTTGTGTTGGGGATAGTGGGTATGAACCCTGGGGAAACAAAAGAGGTATCTGCTCAGTTCCCAGATCCTTATGGTAACGAAGAATTATCTGGTAAAGCGGCTCTGTTTACCATCACGCTTAAAGAAATTAAAGTTAAAGAATTGCCAGAGTTGGATGACGATTTTGCTCAAGAAGTCAGTGACTTTGAGACATTAGAGGAATTGCGGGCATCATTGACCCAGCGGTATGAAAAAGAAGCGGCAGATAAAACCAGAAATAATCAGCAAGAAGCTTTATTAACAGAATTGCTTAATCATGTCGAAATAGACTTGCCAACAACATTAATTGATCAAGAAGTTGATGCTATGCTGTCACAAACAGCAATGAAGTTGTCTGAGCAGGGAATAGATGTGAAAAAGCTATTTACCCAGGAAATTATTCCCCAATTACGGGATAGATCCAAACCTGAAGCTATAGAACGTCTTAAACGGACTCTATCTTTGCAAGAAATTGGTAAACGCGAATCTATTGAAGTTGCAGCCGCAGAAGTGGAAGCTAGAGTCACAGAATTGCTGACAGAGTATGCTGATCAAGATTTGGATGAAAAGAGATTACGTGGAGTTGTTCAAGAAGAACTTCTCACCACAAAGATTGTTGATTGGTTACTAGAACGTTCTTCTGTGGAACTAGTAGCAGAAGGGTCTTTAACTCCTCCAGAAGAACCAGATTCAGAAGCAGAAGCCGCTGAAGCAGTTCAGGAAGAAGAAACCAGTAATCCTGAGTAATGGGTCATGGGTCATGGGTCATGGGTCATGGGTCATGGGTCATGGGTCATGGGTCATGGGTCATGGGTAAAAGTTCTTTCTTTTACTCTTGCCCCTGCCCCCTGCCCCTGCCTTCTGCGCCCTGAATTTTGCCATATAAGGCATAATGGTTAACAGTTCACAATTTCATTTCATTTATTGTTAAATATTCTAGATTATGCTTGTATCGCAGTCAGGAAATTACCCCATCAACAGCTTGAGTCCTATCGGGGCTAGTGGCAATTTAAGCACCTCTAGCAACATTGTACCGATGGTTGTAGAACAGTCGGGGATGGGAGAAAGGGCATTTGATATCTACTCCCGCTTACTGCGCGAGCGGATTATTTTTTTGGGAACGCCGATAGATGATGTTGTCGCTAATTCTATTGTTGCCCAATTACTTTTCCTCGATTCTGAAGACGCGGAAAAGGATATTCAATTGTACATTAATTCTCCTGGTGGCTCTGTCTACGCGGGTATGGCAATCTATGATACAATTCAACAAATACGTCCCGATGTTGTAACTATCTGTTTTGGACTAGCCGCAAGCATGGGGGCTTTTTTATTAACATCTGGAACTGCCGGAAAGCGGATGTCTTTACCTGACTCCCGGATTATGATTCACCAACCCCTGGGTGGCGCTCAAGGGCAGGCTATTGACATTGAAATTCAAGCGCGAGAAATCCTTTACATCAAGGGTGAATTAAATCAATTAATGTCTAAACATACTGGTCAACCCTTAGACAGAATTGAAACTGATACCGAGCGCGACTTTTTCATGTCAGCAGAAGAGGCGAAGAATTATGGTTTGATTGATCAGGTCATTTCTCGACAAAATCTGCCCACAGCAGGGTAAATCGTCATCATTCTGAAATAAGAGGCTGATATGTCTAAGTACGACTCCCATTTAAAATGTTCATTTTGTGGTAAGTCTCAAGAGCAAGTCCGTAAATTAATCGCAGGTCCGGGAGTCTACATCTGCGATGAATGCGTTGACTTGTGTAATGAAATCCTTGATGAGGAGTTGCTGGATACTAATACTGCGGCAGCATCACAACCAACTCAAAAGTCAGAACCAGCGGAAAAACGGCGGACACGTTCGTCTAATCTCTCATTTAATCAAATTCCTAAACCGAGGGAGATTAAAAATTATTTAGACGAACACGTGATCGGCCAAGATGAAGCTAAAAAAGTGCTATCTGTCGCTGTTTACAATCACTACAAACGGTTGGCTATTCTTCAGGCTAAAGGCAGTGCCAAAGTTGAGGCTGATGATGCTATAGAACTACAAAAGTCCAATATTTTACTTATTGGTCCGACTGGTTGCGGTAAGACTTTATTGGCACAAACTCTCGCTAAAATTCTGGATGTCCCCTTTGCTGTGGCTGATGCTACAACCCTAACTGAAGCGGGGTATGTGGGGGAAGATGTGGAAAATATCTTGTTGCGTTTGTTGCAGGTGGCGGATTTGGATGTGGAAGAGGCTCAACGGGGTATTATCTACATTGATGAAATTGATAAAATCGCCCGCAAGAGTGAAAATCCCTCGATTACCAGGGATGTTTCTGGAGAAGGGGTACAACAGGCTTTACTGAAAATGTTGGAGGGGACTGTTGCTAATGTTCCCCCTCAAGGCGGACGTAAGCACCCGTATCAAGATTGTATCCAAATTGATACGAGTAATATTTTGTTTGTCTGTGGTGGGGCTTTTGTCGGTTTGGAAAAGGTTGTAGATCAGAGAGTTGGTAAAAAGTCAATCGGCTTTGTCCAACCAGGAGATGTGCAAACTAAGGAAAAACGCGCTGCTGATACATTGCGTCATTTGCAACCGGATGATTTGGTGAAATTTGGCATGATTCCTGAGTTTATTGGGCGGATTCCCATGGTGGCTGTGGTAGATCCTCTGGATGAGGACGCGCTGATGGCAATTCTGACTGAACCACGCAGCGCTTTGGTGAAACAGTACCAAAAACTGCTGAATATGGACAATGTCCAGTTAGATTTTAAACCAGATGCGTTGCGAGCGATCGCTCAAGAGGCTTATCGGCGAAAAACTGGAGCGCGGGCTTTACGCGGTATTGTGGAAGAGTTGATGCTGGATGTAATGTATGAGTTACCTTCTCGTAAGGATGTGACTCGCTGTACTATTACTAAGGAAATGGTGGAAAAACGTTCTACTGCGGAACTGATAGTACATCCTTCTTCTTTACCTAAACCAGAGTCGGCTTAATTGTCAGTTGTCAATTGTCAGTTGTCAGTAGGGGCGAAGCATTTGGAAGATAAATTATCGGTCATTGCCAAAAATAGTTCTCCAAATGCTTCGCCCGTACAGTTGTCAGCAGCATTTGGAAGATAAATTATCGGTCATTGCCAAAAATAGTTCTCCAAATGCTTCGCCCGTACAGTTGTCAGCAGCATTTGGAAGATAAATTATCGGTCATTGCCAAAAATAGTTCTCCAAATGCTTCGCCCGTACAGTTGTCAGCAGCATTTGGAAGATAAATTATCGGTCATTGCCAAAAATAGTTCTCCAAATGCTTCGCCCGTACAATTGTCAGTTGTCAGTTGTCAATTGACAATTGTTAGTTTTTAATTCTTAATTCTTAATTGTGACAATGAGTTATATAAATGTTCGGGGTGTTGATCATTATTACGAGTGGATGAAAAAATCATCAGATGTTATGAAACCGGTGATGGTTTTTTTGCATGGTTGGGCTGGTTCAGCAAGATATTGGCAAAGTACGGCTGAGGCTTTATTAGATAATTTTGATTGTTTATTATATGATTTACGGGGTTTTGGCCGTTCTCAATGTCAGCCTCATTTAAGTTATGAATTAACAGAATATGCGGAAGATTTGGCGGTTTTATTAAATGAGTTAAATCTTGATCGTGTTTATATTAATGCCCATTCTATGGGTGCTTCTATTGCTACTTTATTTTTTAATCGTTATCCCCAAAAAGTTGAAAAGGGAATTTTAACTTGTAGTGGAATTTTTGAATATGATGAAAAGGCTTTTTCTGCTTTTCATCAATTCGGTGGTTATGTAGTTAAATTCCGTCCCCAATGGTTAAGTAAAATTCCCTTGGCTGATAGAATGTTTATGGCTAGGTTTTTACATCGTTCTATTCCTAAAGCTGAACGACAGGCTTTTTTAGAAGATTTTATTAATGCTAATTATGATGCGGCTTTAGGGACTATTTATACTTCTGTTAGTCAAGAACAAGCGGAAACAATGCCGGGAGAATTTGCGAAATTAACTATCCCAACTTTGCTAATTGCTGGGGAATATGACATTATTATTCCGGCTAAATTAGGAAAAACAGCCGCGGCTTTAAGTGATAAGGTTGAATTAAATATTATTCCTAATACGGGACATTTTCCGATGTTGGAAGACGCAGAAACTTATTTGGCAAAAGTCAAAGAGTTTTTAAGTTGTTCGTAATTGGGTTTGAGCCTAAAATTATCTAAAAATAACCACAAATACTATATTAGTAGGTGAACGGAAAAAAACCGTAGACGCGGAGCGGCTTCTCGAAGAGTAATATGTAACGAAAAGTAAAATCGCCCAAACCCTCTTCACTCTTGCCTCTTGCCTCTTGCCTCTTGCCTAGTGCCATAACGACGATTTTCAATGCTAACCTACTTTCTTGTCAATAAATGTTCTCCCACCCGCAAAGCATTAGCAATAATAGTTAATGATGGATTTACCGCAGCGCTAGAAGGAAAAAAACTACCATCAACAACATAAAGATTATCAACATCATGAGTCCGACAATTGATATCCAAAACCGAAGTATTTGCATCTTCACCAAAACGACAAGTACCACATTGATGAGTAACTTCTCTTAAACCCATTTTTTGAGGAATATGTAAAGTTCCAGGTGATTGAAATACAGAAATTGATTGTAAAACCTGAATCCATTGCTGAATTAATTTATTAAAAGCCCTTTGATTATTATGAGTATATTCCAGGAAAACCTGCCCATTTTTACTCAAAACCCTATTATTAAAATCTGGTAAATCCTCTGTGATTACTAACCAAGATAGGGAATGATTCGCTATAGCCTCAGCTATAAAATTAGGCATCAAAGGCGGACCATAAGCAAGTATTTTATCCTTATTTGCCCCACCCAGTAATTGCACACTCCCCATAGGATAAGCAAAATCTTGATTTCCCCAATAAAAATCAGTAAAAGCCAAAGTTTTCGGAAAAATTGTATTATTCAACTTGGTATTTAAAGTCATGACCACAGCAAAATTATGTGTCATGTAATTGCGTCCCACAAGATGAGAACTATTAGCTAATCCATTGGGGTGATGATCATTGGCAGATTTCAATAACAATAATGCTGAATTAACAGCACCACCTGCTACTACCACAATATCCCCAGAAAATATCTGCCGTTGATTTCCTATTTCTACTTCCACTCCAGTCACTTCTCGACCCGATGGGCTAGTATGTAAACGAATGACTTTTGCTTCAGTTATTAATGTGATATTTTCATAAGTCATTGCTGGACGAACACAAGTAATATCCGCGTCAGCTTTACCATCAATTAAACACGGAAAACCATCGCAAGTATGACAACGAATACAGGCACTTAAACTCCGATTTACTTCATTGAGTTTGATAGCAAGTGGTTGATAAAAAGGATGAAAACCTTGAGCTTTTAAAGAATCATTAACTTCTTGAACATAAGGTTCATGACTCAATGGTGGAAAAGGATATTCTTGATTAATTTGCGGTTCTGTAGGGTCAAGACCTCGCTTCCCATGTACATCATAAAGTTTTTCTGCTTCGTCATAGTAGGGAGCAAAATCTTGATATTTTAATGGCCATTCTGGAGAAATCCCATCTTCATGAATAACCTTTTCAAAATCTTGTTCACGCAATCTAAACAAAGTCCCACCATAAAATTTAGTATTACCACCCACATAATAATGTGTGAGCGGTTTGATAGCTTTTCCGTGTTTGTCATACCATACTTCACTAGTCCGATAGCGTTCTTTGCGAGAAACTTCTTGAGTATCCCAATTAGCTTTTTCTTTAGGTAAAAAATTACCTTGTTCTAAAACTAAAATTTTCTTGCCACTGGATGCTAATTTGTAGGCTAAAGTTGCACCTCCAGCACCAGTACCAATGATGATAAAGTCGTAATAATTGACAGTCATTGTTTACTATTTTTTCCTCTAGAACCGGAGGCAAATACAGCTATTCTACTTCTACCTATTAAGTTTGTTAAAATAGATGAATTATGTTGTTTAAAATTAGAGATTAGTCATTAATTTAGCCTGTCTTAATTGTTAATTCTGTATTTTAAATCCTATCAGCAACAGAGCAGAATCGTCCAAGGAGGACATTTTGCAGTAAAATTAGGGCTTTGCATAGAGGAAAGAAAAAAAATGACCCGTGTGATCATCGTGCGTCATGGTCAAAGTACCTACAATATAGAAAAACGTATTCAAGGGCGAACTGATGCCTCATCATTAACTGCAAAAGGTCAAAATGATGCCAGTCAAGCTGGTATTGCCCTCAGTAGTATTTCCTTTCAAGCTATTTATAGTAGTCCCCTCCAGCGAGCAAAATCCACAGCGGAAATTATCCGCAGTCAATTAGCTACACAATCTCCTGTGATTCAAATTGATGAAAACTTAGTAGAAGTTGATTTACCTCTGTGGGTAGGAATGACTACAAGTGAAGTCAAAGAAAACTTTACTGAAGATTACCGCACCTGGAAAGAACTTCCCCACGAGTTTCGCATGGTTGTGAATGAAGATTCCGGGACTAGAGAACATTTCCCAGTGCTGGCTTTATACGCCCAAGCCAAACAGTTTTGGCAAGAGATTCTCCCCCAACATCAAGGAGAAACTATCCTGATTGTGGGTCATAATGGCATCAATCGCGCCTTAATTAGCACAGCTTTGGGAATTTCCCCCAGTCGCTATCATTGCTTACAACAATCTAACTGTGGCATTAGTATCTTAAATTTTACTGGTGGTTTAGGTGAACCAGTGCAGTTAGAATCCATGAATCAAACCCAACATTTGGGTGAAACTTTCCCTTCCTTGCGTCCTGGTCATGAAGGCGTAAGATTATTATTAGTCCGTCACGGGGAAACTGAATGGAATCGTCAAGGCAAATTTCAAGGACAAATTGATATTCCCCTCAATGATCATGGTAGAAACCAAGCTGCAAAAGCCGCAGAATTTCTCAAAGACGTAAATATTGATTTTGCTGTTAGCAGTACCATGTCCCGTCCCAAGGAAACAGCGGAAATTATCTTAAAATATCATGCTAGTTTGAAATTAGAACTATTTGCTGGTTTAAGAGAAATTAGTCATGGACTTTGGGAAGGCAAATTTGAATCGGAAATTGAGCAAGAATTTCCTGGTGAATTAGAAAGTTGGCGCACAATTCCCGCCAATGTGCAAATGCCAGAAGGGGAAAATTTAGAACAAGTAAAAAAACGGAGTGTTGCCGATTGGAATACTATAGTTGAAAATGCCCAATCGCAGCAATTACAACTAGGATTGGTCGTCGCCCATGATGCCACTAATAAAACCTTGTTATGCCATATTCTCGGTTTATCTAACGAGAATTTCTGGAACTTCCGTCAAGGTAATGGTGCTGTGAGTGTCATTGATTATCCTGATGGGATTCAAGGTTATCCAGTTCTGCAAGCGATGAATATTACTGGGCATTTAAGTAATGGTGTTCTTGATAAAACTGCGGCTGGTGCATTGTAGTTGAGATAAGTTGTTAGGGTAATTGATGAATTGCCCTAATATCAAATAGAGTAGGAGATTAAGAATAATTTAACGCAGATAAACGCAGATAAACGCAGATAATAAGGGATGAATTAATGGATTTAAACGGAAATTGTTACAATCTAATTCACAAAGTGCCTGATACCGGAGATAGATGGTACAAAATATGGTACAAACGATAGACTTATTAAATTAAACACACTGATATTCTAAAATCATGAAAGCATCTGCAAAATTCGACTTTGAAGACGAAAAATTTAATGCCCCACCGTCCCAAGTGATTCCCTGGGGTTTAATGATCAATCCTCGCTATGGTACAGATGGTTTACAAAGCTATGGTTTAGCGATTAGCCGTGATAATGCTCAGTCTGTTGGGTTTGAAGCAGATGATAATTGGCAACAGGTAGAACATGAATTTAGTTCTGGAGAAGTAGAAACAATATTTATTACTACTACTCCTAAACTGGTGATTGTGCGTCGTGGTCCGTTATCTGTGCAAGATCGGGAAACCAAGATTAGATTAGGTACATACAAAGATTACAAAGAAGAGTTTTTAGCTGATAAACTTAAATTCAAAATTTATACTCGCCATTTGATTTTTTTAGTCGGTGAAGATAAAAAGTTTTTGCATCAATCACCTCTACAATTAACTCTGAGTGGTTCACCCGGCGCTAGTTTTGGTAAAAATTACGCTGAATATCAACAAGGGAGAATTACTGGCGGTTTTGCTGGGGAATTGGAAAAAGCTTATGCTGGTTTTCAAAAGAAACCAATAACTCCCAAGGGTCCTTTATTTCATGCTCATGGGATTTTTTGCCCTATCATTGAACCGGAAGAAAGAGGAATAGAACCGAATATTGCTTTGGTAGCTTCAACTGTAGATTATAAACATCCCACAATTTCAACTTTAATAGATTATATGATTGCCTCAGATTCCCCTGAGTCAGCAATTATTTGTAAGACTTTTGAAGAATACAAAGAATTTGGTAAGGAAGTAATTAAACCAGAAGCTCCTAAAGTAGAAACTTCTGGTGTTACTAGTTCTTATGTCTATGCAGATGATGATGAATTTAGTTATCCACCGTATTAGGTAGTAGGGGAGCAGGGGAGAAATTTTCTTCTTTCTTTCTCCTGACTCCTGACTCCTGACTCCTATTCTTTGAGTAATAAATAGAATAGTAAACCGTTACCGCCGGAAATACCAGCGCGATCGCCTGCTAATTGACCAGAACCCATGAAATAATCAACTCTTCCTGGTCCTTTAATTGCACTACCTGTGTCTTGATCTAAGACAAAACGGTTAACTAGACGAGATTCCAGTTTGCCACCATTAGTAGGATAAGGAAATGAATTGATAATTAGGGCTAATGCACCTGGTGGCATGAGAGATTTATCTGTAGCAATGGAACGTTCCGCAGTGACAGGAACAAGAATACTACCCGTCGCTGGTGTACCGTTAGTTTCTGCAAAGAAAACAAATCTTTCCCAACGGGGTAAATAATTACTTAACTCCTTGGGATGTTGGCGAAAATAAGTAATTAATTTAGGCATAGTTAAACCACTAAGTGGTAGTTTGCCATCTTTTGCCAGTTCTTTACCAATGGAAGTCCAAGCATAATCAGTTCCTCCAGCATAACCAACGGATGTTCTGCGTCCATTGGTTAATTTAATTTGGGCTGAACCTTGGATATGAACCATGTATGGATCTAGACGATTGCTAAACCACAGAAGTTCTAACCCTCGCAACCTGCTTTTATCCCCCAGCAACCCATTCTTGCCTTCCAAATCAATCCTTTTAGGATGAGGTTTTGGCCATTTCTGGAAATCCGGTGGCAGACGATAAAGAGGATACTTGTATACAGAAGTCCTGACACGGCTGGCAGTATACACAGGCTCATAATAAGCAGTGAACTTAACAGTTCCCTTACCATCGTTGCCTACAGACTGGTAAAAGACAAATTCCCGGCGCACAGCAGCTTGTAATTCTGCCGCTGACTGAGAACTAACAACCAGTTGTCGAAAGCGTAGCAAACTCCGCTGCACCCGATTTAGGGTAATTTCCTTGATTGGGTAAGTTTGATAGATAGCGATCGCCTTATTGGTTGCCAAATAGCGCAAACTGTTATCTATAGAGGTTAACAATGCTTGTTTATCACCTTGTTTACCCCAAAGTTGTTCGTCCAAACCCAGGCAATTTTGGGGCGTACAAACAGTTTCTAAATTAATAGGTTCGAGGGCTGGTAATACTGCTGGTGGTACTTCAGGCGTGACTGGGATTGTAACTGGCTGCGAATTAGGAGCTTGAGCGACAACTGACGAAAGTGGATTTATCAAGGCAATTCCCAGACTTAAAGCAAGCAAAGTAAGGTTTTTTCTCATTTTTATCTTTCAATACTGGAATTAAAAATTGGTTCTACTCGAATCCCTGCAATCTTAGACGGACGTACCACCATATATTCTCCCTGAATATTTTTAATCGGTACGCTAATAAAATCATGAGAAGCTGACTTTGGCACAAGCTCACCGCTATACCACTTTTGAAATTCTTGAATAGTAGGAAAGCGCACTTCTTCCCGATGTCCATTGTCTAAGAGCAGGAAGACAGCATATTCACTCGGAGTTCTGGGCATAAATTTACATGACTAAAGATACAGCTACTCCATTGTTCACCACGTTACACCACTTTGCCAGTCTCAGGGCTAAATTTGCGTTCCTAAGTTTTAAGTTTCCGGCATTCTCCTGATAATTTTCGGTGAATCAGCAAGATGGAATGTTTTGATCCTGTTCCTAGGTTATGTTTATATTTGAGGTTTTTGACCTCTTGGTTACAAGTCACAGTAAAAATGTCTAATCAAGTTTGGTTATCACAGTTAAAAATACACCGAGCGATCGCGGTGATTCGCGCCCCAAAAATGGTATGGGGTGAGCAAATGGCCATAGCTGTAGCATCTGGGGGAATGCAGTTAATTGAAATTACCTGGAATAGCGATCATGCACCCGAATTAATTTCCCAACTCCGCGCCAAATTACCTAACTGTATGATTGGGACAGGAACGTTATTTAATGTCCAACAGTTAGAAGATGCGATCGCTTGTGGGGCGCAATTTCTCTTCAGTCCCCACACTGATCCCGAAATGATTCAAGCCGCAGTAGCCAAAAATATTCCGATTATTCCCGGTGCATTGACACCGACAGAAATTATTACCGCTTGGAATTATGGAGCAAGTTGTGTGAAGGTGTTTCCCGTGCAATCAGTGGGAGGAACTAGCTATATCAAAAGTTTACAAGGACCTCTTGGGCATATTCCCTTAATACCTACTGGTGGGGTGACATTAGAAAATGCCAAAGATTTTTTGCAAGTTGGTGCGGTAGCCGTAGGGTTGAGTAGCGAATTATTTCCGCAAGCATCAGTGTTACAGAAAAATTGGCAAGCAATCAGTCAACAAGCAAAAACCCTCATGCAGAGGTTACAATAGTAGTTACAGCACTTTCCGGTGTGATGAGGTACTTATGTAGCGGGCAAGATGCCCGCACTACAAGAGTTTCATAATTCAAGTTTGTATCTCATTAGAGCGAAATCTGCTGTAAGTAAGGTGGTTATTCAGAAATAAGATATTTCGATCCTATTACCAAGTCTCATCATTTTCCCCGCTTCCGAAATGGGAACTCTGGTATTCACACTCAATCTATAAAAATGATTAAATTGCCCTGTATTTACAGAAGCGGGCATAGTTGCTTGGCGTTTTTGCCCAAATATTTTCTGAAAGTTTGGGTAAACTGCCCCTGAGTAAGAATCGCGTGTGGGAACTACACAACGTTGACAAGGGTTAATTGCCAAAAACTGGATATCTCCCAGTTTAAAGGGTACTGTTTCCCCACTAGCAGCAAATAACCCATCTTCCCAAAATGCTGGGACACCATCAATTTCAATATTGGCACGCATTCGCCGCCGCATTTCATCAACATTGATACCAGAAAACCAGGACGCAACCTCCGTTAAAGTTGCTGTACTAATTACCGTTGCTCCTGGTGAAACTGTATCATCAGGAAAACCCATGGCGGTATTTTGCTGTAGTTGCACAGGAAAACCCAAAAAATCGCTGACAACTGCGGCTAATGCTGGACGTTGTTGATCTAAATGAAAAACCTGTTCTGAGTTTTCACCAGGAAACTTCAACTTTACCAGTCTTTGTTCTAGGGAAAACTCTGAACGCAACAAAAGGATTTTTGGATAACGTTTACCATTGACAAACTTATTTTCTGCGTCAAAAAATGCAAATTCCCGGTCATACTCAAGTGCGCCACGGTCGAGAATAGTCGCCTTTTCTACTTCTATACCATCTAGCGACTTAATTGGATATAGCAAAATCTTGGCTAGATATGGCATCATTTCATGGTTTTGGAGATGAATAAGCAGGAGCTTTATCAATTGCACCCATTCTATCAAGTGGCCAAAAACGAGCTACAGCCCGACCAATCATATTTTTTCGGGGAACAACACCCCAACAACGCCCATCATAACTGTTAGGACGATTATCACCGAGCATTAAGTAAGAATTTGCGGGAATAATTTCCGGTTTAGCCAAAAAAGGAGGTTGGAGTCCGCTACTATTGCAAGCTTCAACAAAAGTCCGCACAGAAGAGGATAGGTAAACATTTTCCGGTAGAGGCTGGCTATTTATATATACTTTCCCTTCTCTGAGTTCTACTTTTTCCCCAGGTAAACCAATTACTCTTTTAATAAATGCTTCCCGTTCAGGATTATTCTGGATTTCTTGTGGCGGTAAAAATACGACTATATCTCCCCGTTCGGGGTTAGCAAATTTATATTTCACTTTATCAACAATAATCTTGTCTGCCAGCCACTGGTCTTTGACACCATGGAGGGTTGGTTCCATAGAACCAGTAGGAATCCAACGGGCTTCGGCAACAAAGGTACGAATTCCTAGAGCCAGAAAGATACTCAAGATCATCGTTTTACCTAGCTCTACTATCCAGGAATTATCAGGTTCTTGACTAGAGTTTTTATCAGACGCTTGATTTTGCATGAAATTGTTGAAGTATGTTAGGAGACTAGTATTGAACTCAGACAGATAGACTTGATATTATTAATCTTAACCAGATGGAGCAGATGACAGTTAAATAAAGTAAAAAAATCTAGTGCCTTTCTGTTGTCAGCTACAAACATTCAGGTTTTTAGCTTACTTGATGATAAACATTTTTTAACACAAAACCCAAAATTAAGGGTTCTTGGTGCAGATTAAGTTTACCTTAAAGAAAAAGTTATCTATCATCCATAAATAGTTCCTTTATCCCGAAAAATCTTAAATCCATGTCAAATCCACAAAGTTTACTGATTCGTCACGCTGAAATTATTTTACCCAATGGTGAGTCAATGATTGGGGATGTGTTGATAGAAGGAAGGCACATAACCCAAGTAGGACAAGAAATCACTAATGCCAGACCTACCCGTGAGATTGACGCACAAGGTTTAACTTTGTTGCCTGGTGTGATTGACCCCCAGGTGCATTTCCGTGAACCAGGACTAGAATACAAAGAAGACTTGTTTACTGCCAGTTGTGCTTGCGCTAAAGGGGGAGTTACTTCCTTTCTGGAAATGCCGAATACAAGACCTTTGACAATCAACCAATCAGCTTTAGATGATAAGTTACAACGGGCTGCCCAGAAGTGCTTGGTTAATTATGGCTTTTTTATTGGGGCTACGGCTGATAATCTACCAGATTTACTCTCTGCCCAGCCGACACCGGGAATTAAGATTTTTATGGGGTCCATGCACGGAGATTTGTTGGTGAGCCAAGAAGACTCTCTAGAGGCGATTTTTGCCCAAGGAAGCCGTTTAATTGCTGTTCATGCGGAAGATCAAGAGAGAATTAAGCAACGAAAACAGGAGTTTGCGGGGATTACAGATTTGGCTGTTCATTCCCAAATTCAAGATAATCAAGCGGCATTATTAGCTACCCAATTGGCGTTAAAACTTTCTAAGAAATATCAACGTCGGTTACATATTCTACATATGTCAACAGCCGAGGAAGCGGAGTTACTACGTCAGGATAAACCAAGTTGGGTGACGGCAGAGGTAACACCACAACATTTACTTTTGAATACTAATGCTTATGCAACTATTGGTAGTTTAGCGCAAATGAATCCACCATTGCGATCGCCCCATGATAATGAAGTTCTCTGGCAAGCTCTACGTGATGGTATCATTGACTTTATTGCCACTGACCACGCCCCCCACACTCTGGAGGAAAAATCCCAAACTTACCCAAATACCCCTTCAGGAATGCCCGGTGTAGAAACTTCTTTACCTTTAATGTTAACCGCTGCTATGGATGGAAAATGTACTGTTGCCCAAGTTGTGCAATGGATGTCTAAAGCGGTCGCTGTAGCTTATGGTATTGCCAATAAGGGAGAAATTACTCCCGGTTATGATGCTGATTTAGTTTTGGTAGATTTAAAAAATTACCATGAAGTTAAACGGGAAGAAGTTGTCAGCAAGTGTGGTTGGAGTTCTTTTGAAGGTTGGAATTTAACAGGTTGGCCTGTAACAACAATTGTCGGCGGGGAAATTGTTTATGATTCCTACGGAGCGCTTCGCTATCATGGTCAGCTAAATACACAAGTTCGTGGACAAGCTTTAACTTTTAACGGGTGACAAGGTAGCTAAAAATCTTTGTAGATTGCGCTTAATTATTCGATTCCATCGGTAGGGGTAAAGCAAGAGCTTCATTGGTGTTAACTTAACGAGAAAACCCATAATCTCCAAAAACCTAACCCCCCTGCCCCCTTCCCTACCAGGGAATGGGATTTTCAAAGCCTCTCCCCGCGTCGGGGAGAGGTTTGGAGAGGGGTCAATTTATACATTCAAAACTTTTCAAACATCCTCTAAACACTCGGAAAATTTATGAGTCCGTTTTAACGGACTTGAGCTATGAGACAGGGAATTTATTCCCTGGCGGTTGTGGAAGCCAACAGATCAGCTATTTTTAAATTAAGTTGACACCATTGAAACCCCTACACCTACAGGTTTTTTGTAATCTTACAAAAGTCTATTTCCTAACCTTGTAAAGTATAATTCTGTTCCATTATTGTGGTTATTATGATAATATTGCGTATATGCTGCGTAAATTCTTTGTTTTAAATTAAGATTAAAGCATCAAATTCTGGCAAATATATAATATTATTATGCGAAATCGGATATTAAGTATTTTATTGCTCACTTTAGGTTTAGTATTTCAACAGCAAGAAAAGTTTGAAGAAGCTATAAAACATTTCGACAAAGCCGAAGAACTTGACCCCGATTATATATATGCCAGTAACAATAATATAGAAGCACGAAAATTATGGACTGAAAAACAAAATAAACTAGCCAGTGTAGAAAACGATATGGGATTTTTGCCCAAAAATGACCCCAATTTACCTGTTAAACGTTCTGTCGTCCTCATTACTGCCAAGTTTTCTAACAGTCAACGTCAAGGAATTGAGGTTGGTACTGGTGTAGTTATCCAGCAAGATGCCAACCGGACATTAATTCTCACCAATCGTCATGTAATTTTTGATGGCAATGAACAGGGTGAAAATATTCAAGTGGAGTTTTTCAGTTCTCCACCAACAGGTAAAGTCAGAATGAGGAGGAATGCCAAATTATTCCAAAAGACTCCTACAGATGAACTCGATTTAGCTGTTTTGGAAGTTAGCGGTAAACTACCAGAAGACATCCAACCTTTATCAATGTCTACTACCATCAACCCCGCAATGCCTATTCAAATTATCGGTCATGATGCCCAAAGAGGTGAAGATAAATCATGGTCTGTAAAATCAGGAAAAATCAATTATCAGAACCAACAATTACAAATATCGGAGGCCGAACTTAAACCTGGTTATTCAGGCAGTCCCGTGATAGACTCAGAAAATCGGCTTATAGGCGTAGTTTATGCCCGAAAATCAGGTGAAACCAAAAATTTTGCCTATCCTATATCTGTAGTTAAAAAACAATTGTCCATCTGGAAAATTACTTTAAGTAACTAACTTGGCAAAATTAAATATAATACCTCTCTCCAAACCTCTCCCCTACGAGGGGAGAGGCTTTGACTCCCCTTCCCTAGTCTACAGTGTACACACAAGTCTTCTAGAGTTGCCACACAGGCTTCAGATCCCCCCAACCCCCCTTAAAAAGGGGGGCTAAGTTTCTCAAAGTCCCCCTTTCTAAGGGGGATTTAGGGGGATCGAATAACGTTTAGCATCTTTTCTAGAGATGTGTGTACACTGTAGCCTACCAGGGGAGAGGCTTTGACTCCCCCTTCCCTGGTAGGGAAGGGGGTTGGGGGGTTAGGTTTATATTATATTTTTTAACGCCCACTTACTTTAACGAAACCATGAGTTATAAAATTCTACTGGCCAGCTTATTAATCCTCGGCATTAATCCTCTTTCTGCTGTTGCCTCTTGTCCTAAAGGAAATGCCCGTTCTACAGATTATATCCGCCGTCAACCACCCAACCGTTGTGAAGGCATCAAACTCGAACCTTTAAGCGGCAATAGCTTGAGTTTAATTTCCATTGCTACCCGCAACATTGCCAGTTATGGTAATACCATAACCTTACAAGTTCCCCGCATTAAAGATGGTAAAAATCCTCAAGTCATAGTCAAATCATTGGATGATAATTATCACTATCAATTAGATGATTTACTATTATCTAAAAATGGTGCAAATTTCGGCTTTAGCTGGGATACTTACGTTCTTAAAAAAGCCAATATCCCTACAAATAAACTCCGCGCTGTAGCATCCTATAGCCTGGGTTCTCAAAATGTCTATGTTCCTGTTACTTTAGGACAAACTTCTGGTAAATATGAATTTGTTTTTTATTCTCAAGATCGAGTTAAATTTACCAGTTTAAAAATCCTTCCACTCACAGATCAAAAAGATCAACAGCCTGTATATAGGACATCTCGCACTACCCCCAATAGCGGTGAAATTAGTTTTACATGGGATGGAAGTAACGCCCCAGCAGGACGCTATCAACTTCACTATATCGCTAATATTGAACGCAGTAATGAACCAAGCGATAGAATTGAACGACGCATTGTATTTGAACATAACCCAACTTGGTTAAAATAAATCATGGGATATCGGCAAAAAGGCAGACAGAAATCTTCTCACAATTCCAGATTTAGTAAGATTAAGAACTTTATTATTACTAACTCTGGTTTAATTCGGACAAAAATTAATAATATTAATCATAATTTTCTCCAGCAATTGCCAAATCTAAAACAATATCTAATCCAGCAAAAATCATCTTTCTTGGTGATAATATTGCTTGTGGTTTTATGTATTATTACTATTGCGGCTATTGTCCCTGGAACTCATATATTTGAAGGTAATCTTATTTTTCAAGAAATGAGTTTTACTTATGATGATAATCAACCTAAACTTTTTATCGGCAATATTAAAAACATTAAAGAACTAGAAACCGAAGGTAAGCAAAAATTAACTTTTACTGGCAGTTTTCAAAGTCAATCTTTACCAGAAATTAATAAATTAAATTCCTTGGAAATCCAACTTACAGACAGAGAAAGTAAAATAATTATTACTCCAGCCAATTCTAGTACAGAAAGCGAAATTAATCTGAAAGAATTACGACTACAACCCCAAACAAGAATAGCTAGACTAAATTATGATTTTTATCGTCAGCAACTAGCTTTTTCTCTACTTCCCAATTCTCAAAATAATCCCAATCCCTTAGAAATCTATTTAGGTGAACAGCCTATCAAAGTTATTATAGAAGGTTATAAAATACCCAGTTTAAATTTACCGAAGTCACAGGATGATCAAGCACAATTAGAGTTTATTGTCAACCCCAATAATAAAGAATTTACTTTTAACATTCAAGAAAATACTAATATTTATCTCACTTTATCAAAACCACCAAAATATGAATCAGAACAATGGTTTAGAGGCAAAATAAAAACTAAAGATGTCACATTTACTCACGTAGATAAAAATGGTGGCAACCTGAGAGATGATTTAGAAATATCTACCATTGTCGAAGGTAAAATTCGCATGGCAGAACAGGATCGAGAAATTGAAGAAAATCAGTTTCTGATGGGAGAAGACACTAATAAACCGTTAAATATTCAACTTATCCGCAATCTGCAAATAATATCTGATAAAAAAGGTATAGAAGCCCGGTTTTCTGGTAAAACCAAACAAATTCAAATTGGACTAGATCAAGATTTTCCTGTTTCTAGTATCCAAGGTAGTTGGTTAGATGGTGTTTTACCCCGTGATGCCATTATCGCCCTATTTTCCTTTGGCGCTGCTACGGTTGCTAACCTTCTTTCTTGGTTATTTAGTAATACTAATTCTCGCAAACCATAATATTTTTTTGATAGGAGAATGTTTAAGAGGTTGTTTGAAAAGTATTAGATGAAACCAATAATTTCCAAAAACCTAACCCCCCAGCCCCCCTTCCCTGCGAGGGAATGGGGGTTTCAAAGCCTCTCCCCGCGTCGGGGAGAGGTTTGGAGAGGGGTTTATTTATACATTAAAAACTTTTCAAACATCCTCTAATTATATCAAGTCCGTTGTTCGTACCTCATAATTAAATTAATTTACAGCAATAATTTCGGCTTGACGGCTGCCATTTTCACCATAGGTTAAACATACCTTTAAGTAACTATCTGGTAGATATGGCATTCGTTCAGCCCATTCAATGGCGACAATTCCCGGTGTTACTTCTATGCCTTCCCAGTAACTTTCCAGGTTCAAGCCTGTAACTTCTTGAGGTTCTAGACGGTATAAATCCAAGTGATAAAGGGGAATGCGCCCTTCTGGGTACTCATTAATGAGAGTAAAGGTAGGACTAACAATAGAGTCAATTATCCCCAATCCTTTACCAATACCTTGCACCAAAGTAGTTTTACCAGCACCTAAATCACCTTCTAGCAAAATCACACTTCCAGCAGTCAAAGTTTCCCCAAGGGTAATACCTAATTGCTGTGTTGCTTCTATATCTGGAAGGAAAATTTTAGTCATTGATAATTGGTAATTGGTAATTGGTAATTGGTAATGTCTAAGAGGGTGTTTGAAAAGTTTTGAATGTGTAGACTGACCCCTCTCCAAACCTCTCCCCTGCAAGGGGAGAGGCTTTAAAACCCCCATTCCCTTGCAGGGAAGGGGGGTAGGGGGGTTAGGTTTTTGGAGATTACTGGTTTGATATAATACTTTTTAAACAACCTCTAAGCATTATCCAGTGTATCGGGATTAACGCCTAAATCACGCAACAGTTGTCCTAGTTGTTCAACTTTTCTTTTTGCTTCTATTGTTTCTTGTTCAGCAAGAATAACTCTTTCATTAGCAGCAATAGCTTCTTGTTCAGCAAGAATAACTCTTTCATTAGCAGCAATAGCTTCTTCTGTTGGTTCAGGAATTAATTCTCCTGTTAGTGTGAACCACCTTAACCATAACTTAGGAATATCTCGAAATGTCCCTTGCCATAGTCCTAAACTTAAACCTAATTCTGGCATTAGTAAGCGTCCTTCAATCATATTAATAGGTTCATAATGACCACCTACTAACTGAAATGCGCGGACTTCATTGGTGTAGCGACTAAAAACAATGTAGTAGGGAATCCTTAAAATACGTTCATAAACTTCCCATTTTGTGGGAGGTTTACCTATCTTACTTTCCCTATTACCTAAATCTTCATCTTCTGTACCAGGAGATAATAATTCTACAACTACAAAAGGGTTTGCTGGTTCTTGCCAAGTGACATAACTTAAACGCAAATCTTGACCATTATATAATTTGGGGACTCCTACTACACCAAACCAATCTGGGCGTTTATACCATAAAGGATTTTGCAGATCATAATAAAGATTCAGATCAGCAGCACTATAAACAAGTTCTGAACTCCAGGTTGTTGGCTGAAATGTTAAATATAAAAGTAAAGGTTGTAAAAAATGAAAGTCGTCTGGCAAGCCTTTTTCCTCTGGGTTTTCGCTAGGTAAATCATACATTGTCGGTAAAGTTTCCCAAGGGGGAAGGGGTGGTTCAGTTTGAGAAATGATGGAAGAAGTCATAAATATGTTAGGTTGGTAATTGGTAATGGGGAAATATATTTCCCCGTCCCCAGTTTTTACTTCCCGTGATGCGCTCCACTGTACCATTTTAATAAAACTTTGGCTAGTTTTTGGGGGTCATGGCGAACAGCACCATATTCATCTTCAAATAAAATATTAGCAGGAACTATTCGCCGTCCTAATTGGGTGACAGATTCTCGGTCTAAAAAAACTGGATGGGCGTTTTGTTGGGCATAACGGATAAGCGCTTGGGCTGAGGGTGTTTTTTTATGAACTAATACGGCATCGAATAACCTTCTATTGCCACAAGCATCATCTATGGCTTGAATATGTTCAGCAACGCTATATCCATCAGTTTCTCCTGGTTGGGTCATGATATTGCAGATATAAATGCGGGGTACATTGGTAGCGGCGATCGCATCGGCAATTTCTCCAACTAACAAATTAGGAATTAAGCTTGTATAAAGACTACCCGGACCAATAATAATGTAATCAGCTTCTTGAATGGCTTTAATTGCCGCGGGAACTGCCGGTGGATTTTCAGGAATACAACCAATTTTGACAATTTTTCCCGCAGCTTTGGGAATATTCGACTCACCCTCAATGCGGCGGCCATCTGTCAATTCTGCCCAGAGACGGACATCACTGAGGGTAGCAGGTAAAACTTGTCCTCTCACCGCCAATACTTTAGAACTAGCAGCGATCGCTTGGACTAAATCTCCAGTAATATCAGTCATGGCAGTTAAAAACAAATTACCAAAACTGTGACCTGTTAAACCATCTCCTGCCCGAAAGCGATATTGAAATAATTCCGTCAGTAATTTTTCTTCATCTGCTAACGCCGCCAAACAATTGCGGATATCACCCGGTGGTAAAACGCCAAATTCTTCCCGCAGTCTCCCAGAAGAACCGCCATCATCTGCTACGGTGACAATAGCAGTAATATTAGCACTATAAGTTTTTAAGCCTCTGAGTAACGTTGAAAGTCCAGTTCCACCACCAACAACTACAATTTTTGGACCCCGGTATAAGCGACGGTGGGCTAAGAGGACATCTATTAATTCCTCTTCATTCACTCCAGGTCTGAGGACTTCTGTAATTGAACCGACAGTGCGGGATTGTCCCCACAGCACCAACAGGACACCACAAAGAAGGAGTAATGGACCACTAATATAGTTGGGCAAAATATTCGCAAGGAGTCCCAAAAGACCTTTTAGCAACTCTAGTATCCAAAAAATGGGGGTTAATTTTACCCAAATAGCCAACCCCAAACTGGCTAAGACAACACCCCCAACAGTGATAAGTAACCAGCGTTTCACCGCTAATCCAGGGGATAACCATTTGAACCATTGGTTAACCCGGTGGGAAGTGCGACTGTGAGACTCTAGTTGTAGCGAATTAATGGCTTGTTTCAAAAAACCGATGAACATACTTAATAGGGAAAGTTGGTAAAAACAATATTTAACAGAAACTTAACATCACCTGCTTTCAATACTGAAAAAACCATAAGTTTGATTTAATCCTTTATATTTCAGGGAGGATAGGGAATCAACAGTTGAGGAAAATACCTATCTTACTTTTGCGGCGTTGTGTTTTACCAATTTAATAAAAGTGAATTTGATGAAAAAGCGAATTTTAGGAATAGATCCAGGACTGGCAACTGTGGGATTTGGGGCAATTAATTGGCAACAAAGTCAAAATAAAGGACAAGAGACAACGGTAGAGATGGTAGATTTTGGCGTAATTCGCACAAATGCTGATGTGGAAATGACTCAGCGACTATGTATTTTATTTGATGATTTACACAGCGTGATGGAGGACTTACAGCCAGATTTGGTGGCAATTGAAAAGTTATTTTTTTATCGGATGGCAAATACCATTGTTGTAGCACAAGCCAGGGGTGTACTGATGTTAGTTTTAGGACAGCGTAAGCTTCCTTATGTAGAATTTGCACCTCCCCAAATTAAGCAAGCTTTAACGAATTATGGTAAAGCAGATAAAGCAGAAGTGCAAGAGGCTGTGATGCGGGAGTTGGATTTAGATGAAATTCCTCGGCCGGATGATGCGGCAGATGCTTTAGCGGTGGCGTTAACAGCTTCGTTCCAGTTGTAAGATTGTATAAAGAGAATAAAGTTAGAAACTGAATAATAAAGTGGGAAACTATCCCTCTCCTGTCACTCTCCAAAAACATTTGCCATTCCTGGATTTTAGAGCTTTTGTATAGCAAGCGAACTGCTTGCAGCAGCGCTTCGCTATCGCACGATTTTTTGCTAATAAACATCCAATATCTCCATCTTCTATAATTCGTGAAGTGAAGCGACACGCAATTGTGGATCTTAGAATGAAGCTAGTAGTTCGTCAAAATAAATTTGACGGGTAATGATCGGAAAAAACTTCTGTTCTTCCCTCCCTTGCCCCCCTGCCTCTCTTCTCCCCCTGCTTGCCTTCACCCGTCATTTTCGGGTTGACAGACTACTAGTCCAGTTAAAGAGAACACCCACAGAATTAGTTATTATTTTTTACATTACGAGTGTTGGCTAACGCTAAAAAGCATACTATACTGTTGCTGTATAGCTAAAATATAAGCACAGTAATACTCTGCAAAGCAGAATGTACTAAAGGATGCTGTAATGTCAGCGAATGAAGCCAACACTAGGACACAATTAATTGATCCTGCTTTAATCTTAGCAGGATGGAACATCAAAGACCCCCACCAAGTGGGGTTAGAAATTCCTGTGGATGGCTATCATGCCGAACCTTGGAACGGTGTTACTGATTATTGCTTGTACCAACCCAATGGGGAAGTTATAGCAGTGGTGGAAGCAAAACGCCAAAGCAGTGATCCTAAAATTGCCCAAACCCAGGTAGAATACTACGTTAAAGAAATAGAAAAACATCAAAGTTTCCGCCCTTTTGCGTTTATGACGAATGGGGAGGAAACTTATTTTTGGGATGTGGGAAATTCTGCAAAACGGCAGGTAGCTGGCTTTTTTTCGCCAGCAGATTTAGAAAATTTACTGTATATTCGTCAAAATAAAATTGCGTTAAGTTCATTACCAATTAATACCCAAATTGCTGGGAGAGATTATCAACAGGAAGCTATTCGTCGGGTTTGTGAAACATTTGATGAAGGAAAACGCCGCACTTTATTGGTAATGGCTACGGGAACAGGGAAAACACGCACCGCAATGGCGATTATTGACTTATTTTTAAAGGCTAATCAAAGTCGGAAAATCTTATTTGTTGCTGATAGGGATAATTTAGTCAAGCAAGCTTTAGAAGATGGTTTTATGGAACATATACCCCATGAACCATGCGATCGCATTTTCAGCTACAACATAGATAAAACTAAACGGCTGTATGTTGTTGTGGAAAAGACTTTGAGAAATTCCTATAAAAAATTTAGTCCAGCTTTTTTTGATTTAATTATTTTTGATGAGGCACATCGTTCTATTTTCAATCTCTTTCAAGAGGTAATGGACTATTTTGATGGGCGGATGATTGGCTTAACAGCTACTCCCGCAGATTTTATTGATAGGAATACATTTATTACTTTTCACTGTTTTGATGGTATTCCTAGTTTTCTCTACACCTATAAACAAGCAGTTGAAGAGAAAAATTTAGTTGATTTTAGTCTTTATCAAGCACAAACTAAATTTCAAAGTGAAGGTATTAAAGGCGCGAAACTTTCAGAAGAAGAACGGAATGTATTGATAGCACAAGGAACTGACCCAGATGATATTGATTTTTCCGGTACAGATTTAGAAAAAAAGGTTAGTAATAAAGACACTCTCCGCAAGCAGTGGGAAGAAATTATGGAAGTTTGCCATAAAGATGAATCAGGGCAACTACCAGCGAAAACCATTGTATTTGCATTAACTCAAGAACACGCTTTTAGGCTATGTGAAACTTTTGAAGAAATGTATCCACAATATTCTGATTTGGTGCGAGTAATTACCCACAAAACAGAATATAAAGGCAAGCTAACAGGGAATTTTAAAAAAAATGATATGCCTCGCATTGCTATTTCTGTGGATATGCTGGATACTGGGGTAGATGTACCGGAATTGATGAATTTGGTGTTTATGAAACCTGTTCAATCACAGATTAAACTTTGGCAAATGATTGGACGAGGAACACGCAATCAAAAGGCTTGTAAAAAGTTGGAATGGTTGCCAAATCGGACAAAGCAGGAATTTTTAATTATTGATTTTTGGGAAAATGAATTTGAATCTAAAGTACAAACAGAAGTAGCCCAAACTATTCCTGTACTTCAACGCATTTTTAACACTCGTTTGGATTTGCTGGAGTTATATTTACATGACCAAGAATCACCAGAATGTCAAGCGGTAATTGCAAGTTTACGGGAACAAATAACCCAAATTCCGACAGATTCATTTACTGTCAAAAAGAAGATGTTGGATATGGATATTGCAGAAGCTTGGACAGATTTATTTTGGAATTACATTACTAAAGATAAATTGAAGTCATTACGGTTTAAAGTTGCTCCTCTTTTGCGATTTGTGCCAGGTGTGGAGATAGCAGCAGCAACTTTTACAAGTAAAGTTGAACGATTAAAATTAGAAATTCAAACGGAAGGAGCAAAACCGGATACTGTACAATCTATTGTTGAAGATGTGAGTCGTTTACCTGATTTTGTCCATCAAGATAAACGAAAACAAGATGCAATTAAGTTATGTTTATCTTCACGGTTGAATAATGCAACGGTGAAAGAATTAAATCAGATAATCAATGATTTAGCTGAAGAAATGAAAAATCGGCGACAACGCCCTAGTATTTTTTTAGAGTTAGATTTAGCTGATTTTGTGGCTACTCGCGGTTTTATTACTGTGGGTGAGGGTGGTGAACAAGTTTATGTGGAGGAATATAAAAAACGAGTTGAGGAAAAAATAAATGAAATTGTAGATGTTCATCCTACTATTAAGGCTATTCAGGAAGGTGAAGCGGTTACAGATTGGCAATTGATTGAGTTAGAAAGAACTTTACGCCAAGGTTTAGGAGGTGGTAATATTCAGCTTTCTGAGTCGAATATTCGCAAGGCTTACGGGTTAAAGGCTAATAGTTTATTGGCGTTTTTGCGGCATTTATTAGATTTGGATGCCATACCAGATTATGATGAGGTGGTAAAGCGTCAATTTGAGGATTTTATTGCCAAACACCAGTATAATGCTAATCAGATTAATTTTTTAAGGGCTGTGCAAAGTGTGTTTTTACAAAAGCAGAGGTTAGAGGTGGCTGATTTGTATGAGGGGGCTTTGGCTAGGTTTGGGAAAAATGCCGTTGATAGGTTTTTTTCTGATGATGAGGTGGATGATTTGTTAGCGTTTACGGAATTGTTGGCGGCTTAAAATTTATTTGTTCATTTATTTATTCATTGAGTTAGATTTAATAGCCAGGGAATAAATTCCCTGTCTAATAGCTAAAGTCGGTTAAAACCGACTAAGTTGGGTTTTTATGTGATTCTTTGTTTGATTTTTGAGTAATAATAGAAATTTTATTTTTAATTTAATTCATTTTTTTGGTAATATAATGTGAGACAGAGACAACAGAGCCAGGGAATTTATTCCCTGTCTAATAGCTAAAGTCGGTTAAAACCGACTAAGTTGGGTTTTTATGTGATTCTTTTTTAATTTTTGAGTAATAATAGAAATTTTATTTTTAATTTAATTCATTTTTTTGGTAATATAATGTGAGACAGAGACAACAGAGCCAGGGAATTTATTCCCTGTCTAATAGCTAAAGTCGGTTAAAACCGACTAAGTTGGGTTTTTATGTGATTCTTTTTTTGATTTTTGGGTAATAATGGAAATTTTATTTTTAATTTAATTCAATTTTTTGGTAATATAATGTGAGACAGAGACAACAGAGCCAGGGAATTTATTCCCTGTCTAATAGCTAAAGTCGGTTAAAACCGACTAAGTTGGGTTTTTATGTGATTCTTTTTTTGATTTTTGGGTAATAATGGAAATTTTATTTTTAATTTAATTCATTTTTTTGGTAATATAATGTGAGTCCGTTGAAACGGACTTGAGCTTTGAGACAGGGAATTTATTCCCTGGCTGAATTGGCTGGAATGGCTGGATAATTACACATTTATTGTTATTCTTTTAAAATTCATTATGGCTTTGTGGCGCTTGTATTATCATGTTGTCTGGGCTACGAAAAAACGTGAGCCTTTAATTACCAATGATGTAGAGGAAAAATTTTATGGTTATTTAATTGGGAAGGCGGATCATTTAGGGTGTATAATTCATGCTATTGGTGGAATTGAAGACCATATTCATTTTGTGGTTTCTATCCCTCCTAAATTGTCTATTGCTGAATTTGTGAAAACTTTAAAAGGTAGTAGTGCTTACCATTATAATCATACTTTTGGTAAAACACAACAATTTGCTTGGCAGGAGGGATATGGTGTATTTTCTTTAGGAGGTAAACAATTACAAGAAGCTATTGATTATGTAGATAATCAAAAAATACATCATCAAAATAAAACCACAATTCCATTATTAGAACAAGAAACAGATTTAGATAAACCACCAGAAAATAAAACAAAACCTAAAATCCCAGAAATACCAGGAAATAAATTTCCTGACTAAAAGCTAAAATCCCTTAAAACGGATTAAACTCAAAAATAATTAGTCGGTTTTAACCGACTTTAGCTATAAGACGGGGAATTTATTCCCCGGCTAAATCAATGACTAAATAAATAGATAGCTACATTAAATCAAAAACCCTAATTAAAAATGCTAACCGACCCAATTTTAAAATCAAAAGTAGACCTCCTGTGGGATAAACTCTGGACAGGAGGCTTATCCAACCCAATGGATGCTATCGAACAATTCTCATTTCTCCTCTTCCTCAAACGCTTAGACGAAACCGAAGATTTGAACGAACGTCAAGCCAAACGCCGCAAAGAAGATTATCAGCCCAAAATTCCCGCAGAAATGCGTTGGCGAAATTGGACACAGAAGAAAGCCGAGGATGCTTTAAATCATGTCAAAAATAAAGTTTTCCCCTGGTTGAAAGAAATGGGTAATTCTGACAACGAGGAAGAAACTGAGGAAGGAAACGAGCAAGAAACTAATGAAGATAAAAGTTCCTTTAGTGAGTATATGCAAACTGCGGAATTTAAAATTAATAAACCCAGTTTGTTAATTGAGGCTTGTAAATCCATTGATGAAATGAAAATCTCTGAACAAAATCAAGATGTTCAGGGTGATTTGTATGAGTATTTATTAAATAAATTAAGTATTGCTGGACGCAATGGCCAGTTTAGAACTCCCCGCCATATTATCCGCATGATGGTGGAAATGGTAGAACCTAAACCTACTGATAGAATTGGTGATTTAGCGGCGGGTACTTGTGGTTTTCCCGTTAATGCTTATCAGTATATTTTAGAAAAAAACACCACTCCAGAAATATTATTTGATGAAAAAGGTAATAAACATTTAGTTGGTGATTTACTCACACCAGAAGAATCAGAATTTCTGCAAACGGAGGCGTTTACAGCTTATGATAATGATTCGGGAATGACGATGTTACGCATCGGTTCAATGAATTTCATGCTGCATGGTATTGAACAGCCTCGGTTTTTTGCTAAAGATACTCTTTCTAAAAGATTTGATGATGAAAATACCCTCGATTTAGTATTAATGAATCCACCTTTTAAGGGTGCGGTTGATGCAGCAGATGTACATCCAAAATTGGCAGGTTTAAGCAAAAAATCCGAGTTGTTATTTCTGCACTTGATTTTGCGGGTTTTAGATATGGGTGGGAGATGTGCGGTTATTGTCCCTGATGGGGTGCTGTTTGGTTCTAGTAAGGCGCACGTCGAGATTCGCAAAAAGATTATAGAAGAAAATCGCTTGGATGGGGTGGTTTCTATGCCTAGCGGGGTGTTTAAACCTTATGCGGGGGTGTCTACGGCGGTGCTGCTGTTTACTCGTGGGGGAACGACTGACCGCGTTTGGTTCTATGATATGGAGCATGATGGCTTTTCTCTGGATGATAAGCGTCAAGCTGTGACAGAAAACGATATTCCTGATATTTTGGATTGTTGGAAAAATCGGTTTAATGCTGATGTTACTAAACAAAATGAGGAACGTTTGGCGGAGTTGAAAATGCAAATTGCACCTTTAAAAGCGGAACGTTTGTTATTACATAAGGAAATTAATCGTTTAACTTTTGAAAATGCTGTTGCACCGGCTGATGATGAAGCAACTCGTCAGGCTTTGGAAACGGATAAACAAAAGTTGGCGTTATTACATGAAAAAATCTCACCGTTGCAAAATGAAATTAATCGCCTGAATCGTCAATTTTGGGTAACTAAGGCGCAGGTAAAGGGGAATAAATATGATTTATCTGCAAGTCGTTATCGTCAGGTGGAACAGGATGAGGTGTTTTATGATATTCCCCAGGTGACTTTAGAAAGGTTGTTAAAATTGGAGGATGTTATGGGCGCTGAGGTACGAGAATTGGAGATGTTGTTATAGATTTATGGGTTTATTCATTTTATCGGTTTTGTTGGGGAATAAATACCGGGGAATAAATGTCAATCAATGCTAATCAATGCCAATAAATGCCAATAAATGCCAATAAATGCCAGGGAATAAATTCCCTGTCTTATAGCTGAAGTCGGTTGAAACCGACTGAATATAATTTGGATTTTGATTTGATTGTTTTTTTGGGGAATAATGGTAATTTTATTTGGCAATTAAACCCGATTTTTTGGTAATCTAATTTTAGTCCGTTTTAACGGACTTGAGCTTTTAGACAGGGAATTTATTCCCTGGCTAAATAGTAATAGAAAAAATTGCGCTAATTGGAAAGTTTATTAAAGTGATATTTAAAGAAGTAAAAATTGAAACTCTAGCCCATCCAACGCGAGGATCTTTTAAAATTGGTCCATTTGGAAGCTCACTTAAAAAAAATGAACTTGTAAACATTGGTATTCCTGTTGCTGGAATTGAAAATGTTTTACCAAATCATTTTGTATCCTCCTTTCGTAAGTTTATTACTCAAGAAAAATTTACACAACTTGCAGATTATAAATTAGAACCAGGGGATATTGTCGTTACAACAATGGGAACAATAGGCCGTGCTGCGGTTGTTCCTAATGGTATTGATACTTTAATTATTGACTCTCATCTTTTCCGCATGAGAGTTGATCAATCAAAAGTTTATCCGCCTTATCTTTGTTATGCAATTAATGGATTTGAAGGTTTAAAAAGACAATTAGCCCAGATGTCAAGAGGGGCAATAATGGATGGTTTAAATACTACCATCCTTAAAGAGTGTATTATCCCCCTTCCACCATTACCAGAACAAAAGCGAATTGCAGCAATATTGGAAAAATGCGATCGCCTACGTCGAACCCGTCGCTACTCCCTACAACTCAGCGAAACCTTTCTACAATCCGTCTTTCTGGAAATGTTCGGCGATCCTGTTACTAATCCGATGGGTTGGTTTATTAAAAATTTAGATGATGTTGCTGATATTGCTTCAGGAGTAACCAAAGGACAAAAGTTTAATGGTAAACAAACTGTTCAAGTTCCATATATGCGTGTTGCCAACGTACAGGATGGTTATCTTGATTTAACAGATATAAAATTAATTGAAGCTTTACCACAAGAAGTAGAACAATTAAAACTTCAAAAAGGTGATATTTTAATGACTGAAGGCGGTGATTATGATAAATTAGGTCGTGGTGCAATTTGGCATGGTCAAATTGAAAATTGCATACATCAAAATCATATATTTAGAGTAAGAACAAATAGGAAAATCATATTACCTGAGTTTTTTGCAAAATTACTTTTAACTCAATACACTAAATTATATTTTTTGCAATGTTCAAAGCAAACAACTAATTTAGCAACTATTAATATGACACAATTAAAAGCTTTACCTGTTCCACTCCCCCCTCTCCCACTCCAAGAAAAATTTGCCCAAATAGTCCAAAAACATGAACGCTTTCGCACCCAACAACGAGAAGCCGAACGCCAAGCAGAACATTTATTTCAAACGCTGCTATATCGCGCCTTTCGTGGAGAACTTACATCCTCAGACAGCAACGAACTAGACATATCCGCATTATCCGCAGAAAATCACCCACAACAGCCAAAACCAAAATCTACAGATAAACCGGAAAACCTTCCTATCCCAGCCACCCAGCCACAAATAAACGCACTACAACTAACCCTACCAGGCTTAGAATAGCCAGATTAGTTACCGTTCAAGTACATGAATCGTAATAGATATTGATGCAAAATTCATCTTTAAATATTAAACACTAAAATCATTACCATCTTGATTTACAACTAATCTTAAAATTGATAACCCTAAAATAATTAAAAATAGCACCAAACCAATGGTACAAGCATAGCTAATCTCTAAATTACCAAATGCTTGTTCATACAAATAATAAACAATAGTCTTAGAACTATTCAGCGGTCCGCCTTGGGTCATAATATAAACTTCTTCAAAAACTTTAGTTGCGGAAATTGCCGAAATTACAGCCACTAAAGCTAAATAGGGTTGCATCAATGGTAAGGTAATATCCCAATGTTTACGAACACTATCTGAACCATCAATAGCCGCAGCTTCATAAATATCAGCGGGAATGGCTTGTAATCCAGCTAAATAAATTACCATATAATAGCCTAAGCCCTTCCAAATCGTTACAGCCATAATACTAGCTAGGGAAATGGGGACAATTCCCAATATCTTATCAGGACTTGTTAACCAGGGAATTCCGTCGGTAAAAATCCCTAAAGTTTTGAGAATTTGATTCAGCAATCCGTTTTCTGCATATAACCATTTCCAAGCTATCCCAGCTACTACCATGGAAATGACAACTGGAGTATAATAAGCTGTTCTAAACCAATTCATTCCCCGCAGTTTTTGATTGACTAAAATTGCTAAAGCCAAGGGTAAAAATACTAAAATTGGCACAACACCAATTAGATAAATAAATGTATTTTGTAATGTTTGCCAAAAAACTGGATCTTTCGATAAACGCAGGAAATTTTTCCAGCCAATCCATTGAGGAGGATCTCCTATATTTTCATAGTTGGTAAAACTGAGATAAAAGGCTTGAACTGCTGGATAAAAAACAGTTAATGCTAAAATAATTAAGGCTGGTAATAAAAATAAATAAGGTGTTATTCTCTGTTGCATTAAAATCCATTGTTTTGATGTTAATTGAGACATATATTTGAGGATCAAGTTTTAGCAACTATAGTATCTTATTTCGGAGTCTAGATAAAGTTATTTTGATTAATACTTACGCCAAATTGAGAAAAGCCTTGATTTGGAGGTTGGATTGTTTACCTCAGTGTTACGTAGCAATGGCAAAGGTATTATTTTATCAGTATGATTTCAGAGTCGCACAAAAACTATTTAGCAAATATACTCAAAAATTAAATAGGGAATTAGTAAAATAATCCTTTTCCCTATTCTTCAATAAAATTACAATTCTGGTTTTGTATCTACTGTTTCATGCTGATTAATTTTCACCTGTTCTAATAAACGAGGCATCCAAGGTAAAGCCAGAAAAATTCCTGATAAAACTAGTAGAAATACAGAAAGTCCAAAAAGTTGGTCGCGGGAAATTTCTAATACACCACGTAAAATTACCTCTCGTAAAGCCGAAACAATCGTAATTTCTACCGCTGCACCTACAGAAATACTCCGTTCTTGCAGGTAATCAACTAACAACCGAAACAGTTCTACTAATATCAAAATAAACAAAATATCAGATGTTACTTGCCGTAAATCTAATGGACTTAAAAATGATAAAAACATATCTCCTAAGCGAATGAGCATGACACAAAACAAACTCACGCAAAGGGAGATAACAATAATATCCTGAAAAAGTTCTAAGTTCCGAACAATTCTATCCCGTTTAAACAAATTATTGACTTCTATAATTATCCGCTGTGGCATAGTATTTTCTAGAACAGAAAGATAAATCTATTTTAATAATTAACCATTAAACTACTTTGAATAAAGTGAACAGAGAACAATAAGTAATTATCAATTCAAATCAAGGAGGAGATTAACCCCCACTTTCAAACTTTAATTAATTCCTGGTTCTATTTTTTTACTGATGCTTCAGTAGCTGATTAACTTCAAGTTAGCCCCGCTGACCTAAGTAGATAGGATTTATCCATTATTAAGTATAAGATTTTATCTATGAATAATGCCCAATGGAGACGGGAATTGCCCACAATTAGGACTATGGAAAGATGCTGTTGGTCTTTTGACTGAGGATGATTGTTGACAGTTTTAATTTTCTTAACTGAGGTATATGTTTTTTAATAAAAATTAATATTCAAGCTGTGCCACAATAAGAGAAAGGCATAAATACTCAATTTATTAAAGAGGGGCGTTATGGTATTGCTTACCGAGAAACTAGAAAAGCGTCTGACTATAAATACTGTAGAGATTAGTGAAGATACTACCGCAATTCGGTCTTTGGATTGGGACCGCGATCGCTTTGATATTGAGTTTGGTTTACAAAATGGTACAACCTACAACTCTTTTCTGATTCGGGGGGAAAAAATCGCCCTGGTTGATACTTCCCATGAAAAGTTTCGCAAACTTTATTTTGATACTCTCACCGGTTTAATTAATCCCCAAGATATTGATTATTTAATTGTGAGTCACACTGAACCAGATCACAGCGGTTTAGTAAAAGACTTACTACAACTCGCTCCTCATATAACTGTAGTTGCGTCAAAAGTGGCAATTCAGTTTTTGGAGGACATGGTACATCAACCATTTAACCGCAAAATTGTCAAAAATGGCGATCGCTTAGATTTAGGCAATGGCCATGAATTTGAATTTGTCATTGCTCCTAATTTACATTGGCCGGATACCATTTTCAGCTTTGACCACAAAACCCAAATTCTCTACACCTGCGATGCTTTCGGGTTACATTATTGCTCAGAAAGTACCTTTGATGACGATTTAGCAGCAATAGAAGCTGATTTTCAATATTACTACGAATGTTTGATGGGACCAAATGCCCGTTCCGTCCTGTCCGCTATGAAGCGCATGGCAGAATTGAAAACAATTCGCATGATTGCCACCGGACATGGACCCCTATTATATCACAATGTGGAAGAATTGACAGGCCGTTATCGCAGTTGGAGTCAAGGCCAAACCAAAGCCGAAACCCCAGTAGGAATATTTTACGTTTCCGAGTACGGTTTTGGCGATCGCATCGCCCAATCTATTGCTAACGGGATGACAAAAACTGGTGTCGCTGTCGAAATAGTAGATTTAGCCAGCGTCAACGAATTACAAGAACTGCGGGAACTGGTAGGACGTTGTACAGGCTTAGTTGTGGGAATGCCCCCAACTTCAGGCAATTCTAACATTCAAGCCGCCCTCAGCACCGTTTTAGGTTCTGCCAAAGAAAAACAAGCCATTGGCATTTTTGAAACCGGTGGAGGAGATGATGAACCCACCTATCCCCTATTAAATAAATTCCGGGCTTTAGGGTTACACTTATCTTTTCCCGTAATTGAAATTCGGGAAACACCCACAGCTAACACTTATAAAAAGTGTGAAGAAGCGGGGACAGACTTGGGACAATGGGTAACAAGAGACAAAAGCATCAAAGCCATGAAATCCCTGGCTGCTGATTTAGATAAAGCCTTGGGCAGAATTAGCGGTGGTTTATATATCATCACAGCCAAAAAAGCCGACGTATCCAGCGCCATGTTAGCTTCCTGGGTAAGTCAAGCCAGCTTCAAACCCTTGGGCTTTTCCATTGCCGTCGCCAAAGATCGAGCCATAGAATCACTCATGCAAGTAGGCGATCGCTTCGTTCTCAATGTACTCGAAGAAGGCAACTATCAACCATTAATGAAACACTTCTTAAAAAGATTTGCTCCCGGTGCAGATCGTTTTCAAGGTGTGAAAACCCAACCTGCTGAAAATGGCGCACCTATCCTCACAGATGCCCTAGCATACATAGAATGCGAAGTAGTTAGCCGCATGGATTGTGGTGATCATTGGGCAGTATACAGTACAGCTTACGCCGGTAGAGTATCCAATCCCGATGCCATGACAGCAGTACACCACCGCAAAGTCGGGAATCATTATTAAAAATAGGGAACAGGGAACAGGGAACAGGGAACAGGGAAAGAAAATTCCGTACAACGAACAACTGACAACTGACAAATGACCACTAAACCCCGTGACGTGCAAATATTGCCCATTGGTACAGATACTATCGTATTGCGATCGCGCAGTTGGTCCAGATTAAGATTTGAAATTGAATATGCTTTAGCTAGATTTCCAGGCACAATGAAAAAATAGCAAAGAGAAAGGTATATATGGAAATTGCACCGCATATTAGCGTAGATAGTGGTATCCACCACGGTACACCTGTTATTACCGAAACCCGCGTTCCTATTTCTATTATTATTGGCTCTCTTGCTGGTGGTATGAGCAAGGAAGAAGTCATGCAAGAATACGAACTCAGTAAAAATCAAGTTGAAGCTGCTCTCAGTTACGCTGCTGATCTAGTTAAATACACCCAAGTCACTGCATTGGGAGCGTAAATTTTGAACTTCCTCGTTGATGAAAATATGCCCCGTTCCCTCTAAAATTGGAAAATTAAAAATCTTAACCTTTGCGCCTTTGCTCCTTTGTGCCTTTGCGCGAAACATAATTCATACCAATCACCAATCACCAATGACCACTAAACCCCGTGACGTACAAATATTGCCCATTGGGACAGATACAATCGTATTGCGATCGCGCAGTTGGGCAAGACTAAGATTTGAAATTGAATATGCTTTAGCTAAGGGAACAACAGCTAATTCTTATCTCATCCAAGGCGATAAAAATGCCCTGCTTGACCCCCCTGGCGAAACTTTTACCGAAATTTACCTCCAAGCCTTACAACAGCGGTTCGATGTCAAAAAACTCGACTATGTAATTTTAGGTCACATTAACCCCAACCGCGCTGCAACGTTAAAAGCATTACTGGAAATCGCCCCCCAAATTACCTTTGTTTGTTCTAACCCAGGGGCGATAAATTTACGCGCGGCTTTGGAAAAAGACGATTTACAAATTTTGGTCATGCGGGGAGAAGATACCCTAGATTTAGGAAAAGGACATCATTTACAATTTATTCCCACACCTAACCCCCGTTACGCTGACGAACTTTGTACATGGGACCGGCAAACAGAAATCTTGTTTTCTGATAAACTATTTGGAGCGCATATTTGCTCAGATCAAGTTTTTGATGAAGGTTGGGAAGTATTTAACGAAGACAGACGCTATTATTTTGACTGTTTAATGGCACCTCACGCCAGACAAATCGAAACAGCTTTAGAAAAATTAGCAGATTTGCCGGTGCGAATGTATGCTACTGGTCATGGTCCAATTGTCCGCTATGGTTTAATTGATATTACCAAAGGCTATCGGGAATGGACTAAACAGCAAACTTCCGCTGATATGACAGTGGCTTTGATTTATGCCTCAGCCTATGGCAATACTGCAACTTTAGCACAGGCGATCGCTCGCGGCATCACCAAAGCCGGTGTCAATGTCGAAGCCATTAACTGCGAATTTACCGAACCTGAAGAAATCAAAGCCGCAATTGAAAAATCCGCCGGTTTCGTCATAGGTTCTCCCACCTTAGGAGGACACGCACCCACACCCGTGCAAACAGCATTAGGAATTGTCCTTTCTACCGCAACTAACAATAAATTAGCCGGCGTATTTGGTTCTTTTGGCTGGAGTGGAGAAGCCGTTGATTTAATTGAAAGCAAACTCAAAGACGCAGGATACAGATTTGGATTTGACACCATTCGCGTTAAATTCAAACCCAATGAAGTTACCTTGCAAACCTGCGAAGAAGCGGGAACTGATTTCGCCCAAGCATTGAAACGCGCCGCGAAAAAATCAGTTGTCGCTAAACAACCTGCAAGTAATGTCGAACAAGCTGTAGGGCGGATTGTTGGTTCTATATGTGTGGTTACAGCAAGCCAAGGTGATGTTAAAACGGGAATGTTAGCATCTTGGGTAACACAAGCCAGTTTTAATCCTCCTGGTTTAACCATTGCGGTAGCTAAAGAACGAGCTATGGAATCCTTATCCTATACAAATAACAAATTTGTAGTCAATATTTTGGCGGAAGGGAAAGAAATTCGTAAGCAATTTATGAAAGTTTACGCCCCTGGACAAGATAGATTTGCCGGTTTGGACACTCAAGAAGCCAATAATGGCGGGATTATTCTCAATGGTGCTTTAGCGTATTTGGAATGTTCTGTCCAAAGTCGGATGGAATCTGGTGATCATTGGTTAGTTTATGCCACTGTTGATGATGGTAAGGTCTTAAATCAAGATGGTGTCACAGCAGTACATTATCGCAAATCCGCCAGTTATTATTAAACAGTAGGGTGGGCATTGCCCACCTAAATATTTTTTGATTTTCTTGTTTAGTTAAAATATAAGTCTGCCAGGCTTCGCCCCGCTTCGCTAACACGCAAAGGCGCAAAGGTAAGAGTTTTCCCTTGTCGCAGGCATCGCACTCTTGGAGTTTACCATTTACAAGCGATCGCATCCCTCTCCCCAAGCATCACATTTTTGGAGTTTGGACAAAGGTGACGTAAATGCGATATTTAAGAAAATAAAAAATATATCCCTCGTTCCCAGACTCCGGCTGGGAATGCCTACCAGGAGGCTCTGCCTCCAATCCCAGAATACAAGCCATTTTACCCCATTTTGTGCTGGTACTTGAGGCAGAGCCTCATCAACTGCATTCCTAGTCAGAGACTAGGAACGAGAACAATATTTTATATTTTGCGCTTGACAGATTATTATATTCTTGTTATATTGGTTTACATGATGCGTCAAATGTTTAAATAAAAAAAAGGGCAGACCCCCTATATAAGAGAAGTGCGCCCTTAGTAAGGTTAACTTTGATACAGAAGAACATACAATAGTAGTATCACCTACTTAAACGTACCTATTACTTATTGCGATTAATCCATCGCTCTAAGATATGCTCAATTGAACGGAACATTAAAACGCCTGAATTTGCAATTTCGGCAGTCTTGCTGGAGATAAAAGCCAGAGAAAGCAAAGCCAAAATAAGCAAAGCCAGAACAACACATAAAACGTAAGACATCTGATGTTGCTCCTTTTTATATTTAATTTCACCTCATTCAACATTATAGTTGTTTGGGGTGTTCAGTGTAAATATAGATATGAATTTACACTACTGAATAGTATAGCTTAAATTAATCAAAATTGAACAGGTAATTTTTTTATTCGATGTGCCAAATTATGATGCACTAAAATTTTTTCTAAACAAGATTTGTAGGTTGGGTTGAAGCATGAAACCCAACGCATTTGTTGGGTTGCGCTGTCGCTTAACCTAACCTACAGAAAATGGACAAGGTATTGATAGTGAAATTGACATTTCTTTTTTGCAGCCGTTATGTATCAAACAGACCCACCGCGTTCTGCTCAGGAATTCCTACCGACAATGTATGATTTACCTAGCGAAGATCCAGAGGAAGCCGGTTTGCCAGACGAATTTCATCTTTTACAACCGCAGTTATTACGGGAAACTTTTTGTCCTTCAAAGTTCCCGGAAAATCAGGTATTTATCGCCACAGACTTAAATCTTTACTACGATGTTCATCATCCATTATGGTATAAACGCCCTGACTGGTTTGCGGTAGTTGATGTCCCTAGGTTGTATGCACAAAAAGAACTACGGCTTAGTTATGTGGTTTGGCAAGAAGGCGTTAATCCTTTTGTAGTGGTAGAATTTATTTCACCAGGAACAGAAAAAGAAGATTTAGGGAGAACCTTACGAGATGCTAGTCAACCTCCAACTAAATGGGAAGTTTACGAACGAGTTTTAAGAGTACCCTATTATCTAGTTTTTGACCGTTACACTGACCAGTTAAGAGCATTTCAGTTACAGGGAAGTAGTTATGCTGAATTGGAAATCAATCAACTGCGTGTATGGCTAAATGATATTGAACTAGGTTTGGGACTGTGGCAAGGTGTCTATCAAGGCATTGAACGGCAGTGGTTACGCTGGTATGATGCTTCAGGTAACTGGGTTCTCACACCGGCAGAACGGGAAAGAAAACAAGGGGAGCGAGAAAGAAGACGTGCAGAAAGATTAGCAGCACAATTACGCGCTCTTGGTGTTGAACCTGATTTTGGTGATGATGAAGAAGGCTAATTGATAGATAATGGTTTGCGTTTGGGTTGGTTAATTAACCCCCAAAATCAACAAGTGGAAATCTACCGACTAGGAAAACCTGTAGAAATTGTCCAACTTCCGGCTGTACTTTCTGGAGAAGAGGTTTTACGATCAAAAAAATTACCCACCCCGCGAAGGGAATAGGTAATTTTTTCAGCATTGAATAACTAAAAGATCTTAGCGAAATTCAGCTTAATAGCGACCGCCGCCGCCGCCACGGTTACCACCGCCGCCGCCGTAGCCACCGCGACTACCACCACCACCAGGACCTCTATCTTCCTTGGGTTTGGCCTTGTTCACTTTCAGAAGACGACCCATCCATTCAGCACCATCAAGGGCATCAATAGCGGCCTGTTCTTCAGCTTCAGTACCCATTTCCACAAAACCGAAGCCGCGCAAGCGGCCTGTCTCACGGTCAGTAGGAAGTTGAACACGTTTTACAGCACCATAGTCTGCAAAAACAGCACTGAGAGCCTCTTGTGTAACTTCGTAAGAGAGGTTACCCACGTAAATTGACATAGAATATTTCCAAAATCATAAGAATGTAGAGATTTAGATTTCGGAGAAAAGTCTGTAAATACCAAAAGGGAAAGCCTGTCAATACTAACCACAAACATTACCGCCGAATTAATTCCCACTTTCTAATGATTACACAAAAAATGATAATTGTGGAAAGAAGTTAAAAAAATGTTGTAAAAAGTCATATTTGTTGTTTATGAGCAGTCAATATTGGAAATTTCCCCCTATTTCTCGCACTTCAGCCGCAATAATTCAATTTATATCCACTTTTGGAAGCATTAACTAATTCTTAGTTGTTCATTGACAGAAAAAATAATGCTTTGCCGGGTAATACATTTACTACCAATTAGTTTAAGTTTGATTCGGTTAAGCTAAATATCCATCTTGTGGCTGAGGATAATCAGCATTTTCTGAGTTAGCATTCATTAACGGTAGTCTAAAGGTGAAAGTAGCTCCCTGTCCCAGACCAGAACTATCAGCTTGAATAGTGCCACCATGCAGTTCTGCTAAATTACGGGCAATTGCCAACCCCAACCCCAAGCCACCGAATTCTCTAGTAGTTGAGCTATCTTCTTGACGAAAGTAATCAAATATGTATGGTAAAAATTCTGGGCTGATTCCTTTACCTGTGTCACTGACTGTAATTTGAGCATCAAAGCCAACGCACTCTAGCCTCACTTCTATTTGCCCACCATGAGGTGTAAATTTGACAGCGTTGGACAACAAATTCCACACGATTTGTTGCAATCGGACTGGATCACCAGCAACTAGACCAATATTTGCTGCAATAATAGTTTGAATCTGAATTTTTTTAGTTTTGGGTGCTAAAAACAGTGTTTCTGAAACTGCTGAAATTATAGTAGCAAGATTAACTGAAGAGACTTTCATTGTCCCTTTACCCTGAAAAATCCGGGACATATCGAGCAAATCATTAATTAAGTAAACCTGTAATTTGGCATTACGCTCAATAATACTTAGAGCTTCATCCGTTTCTTCTGGCTTTAATTTACCTTTTTTGAGTAAACTAGCCCAACCGAGTATAGAGTTCAGTGGTGTCCGCAATTCGTGGGATACAACCGCCAAAAATTCATCTTTGATGCGGTTAGCAGCTTCTACTTGTTTGCGAGCAGCTTGTTCTTGTTTTAATATATCATTCCGCTCTTTAATTGCAGCTTGCTGTTTAGTGATGTCATGGGAGCAGCCAACTATATGGGTAATGTTGCCATGGTTGTCCCGGATGACCGAAAGCCGCAAGTTGATATAAAGGATATCTCCTGATTTTGAGCGACAGGTAGCCACCTCTACCTCATGACGACCCTTTGCCAATAGGGGTAGTATCACGTTTGTTTCGAGTTCAACTGGATCTACGTAGAGAATGCTCACACTCTGCCCAATCATTTCCGCTGCTGTATACCCATAATAGTTCTCTGCACCGAGATTCCAACTTTGAATAATGCCATTGATATCAGTAGTAATGACAGCATCGTGAATTTCTTCGAGGATCTGGGCTTGAAATTTTAAAGTGGCTTCTGCTTGCTTGCATTTAGCTTCATTAAGCTTTGCTTCAGTAATATCCCGTCCCTCTGAAATCAGCATAACTACTTCACCGGCATTATTTCTTAGGGGTCCGATGGAGAAATCTATGGTGAGGATTTGATTATCTATTCCCTGTACTTCTACTTGGGAGGAAATAAAGTCACCTTGGGCAGCACGAGCGATCGCGTGCTTTAACTGATCCTGAGTTGCCTGGGAAATTTGCCAACCATAAACTTCCCAAATGGGACGGTTGATCAAATCTGCCATTTGCAACCCAGTAAATTCCAAAGATGCTTGGTTGAGTTCCAATACCATCCCTTCTAGGTCAAGTAGCCCTGTAAATTGAAATCTTTGGTTGAAGATAGCGCGATATTTACTTTCACTAACTGCTAGTTCCTCAGTCAGTTTCTGTACCTTTTTCTCTAAAGAGGCATTGAGTTTTTGCAAATCTTGATATAATTCTGCTTGCTGGAGGGGAATATAAAGGGCTTGCATATTCTTCATCATGCGGGTTTTCTCTAATACCTCATGAATGGCGCGGCACAACCCTTGGGGAGTGATTTTATCCTTAACAATGTAGTCCTGAACACCGTTCTTCATTGCTTGCACAGCAATCTTTTCGTCTCCTGTTCCTGTTAAAATAATCACTGGAATATGTGGACTACTGAGTTGTAGCTGCAACTGGTTGAGAAATTCCAACCCATTCATATCTTGCAGTTGATGGTCTAGAAGAATTAAATCTGGCTGGCTTTCCGCTAGTTTGGTTAATCCTTCTAATCCTGATTTAGCCTCAGTTATCTCATATGTAGCCAACGTATCCTGACTTAAAAAGCGGCTATATAATACCCTATCTACTGGGGAATCTTCTAAAAACAGGATTTGGTAATGGGCTTGAGCCATAGTTTTTCTTTTCAGTGCTTTTTTGATTCATTTTGCAGTCACGAAGTAAGAGTAGCATTGAACCCAAAATTCGCGCTAGGTAAAATTTTACCAAAATATTAACTCATACTATGCACTCATATATATATATATATATATATATNGTGAAAGCATTAAAGACGCAGGTTTAAACAAGTATTGTGTGTGCAGTAACTGAAAATTATCGGAAATTTATCTACCAATAAGTTAAACATCAATCGCCAAAACGCGTACCAAAAAACCCCACTTATCTGCTGCTTCTTCAATAATTTTTGCTGTCGGTTTACCTGCACCATGTCCTGCTTTTATTTCAATTCTAATTAATACGGGTGCATTACCATTATGGGCTGCTTGTAAAGCCGCAGCAAATTTAAAACTATGGGCAGGAACTACACGATCATCATGATCTGCGGTAATAATTAAAGTTGGCGGATAAGCTGTTCCCATCTTCAAATTATGCAAAGGTGAATAAGCATACAAATTTGTAAATTCTGCCGCATTTTCTGAAGAACCATATTCAGCTACCCAAGCCCAACCAATAGTAAATTTATGGAAACGCAACATATCCATAACACCCACTGCGGGTAAGGCTGCACCAAACAAATCAGGGCGTTGAGTCATACAAGCACCCACCAATAAACCGCCGTTACTACCTCCACCAATTGCTAGTTTTGCAGGTTTAGTGTAATTATTAGCAATTAACCATTCAGCAGCAGTAATAAAATCATCAAAAACGTTTTGCTTTTGCAGTTTCATTCCTGCTTGATGCCATTCTTCCCCATATTCACCACCACCCCGCAAATTAGGAACAGCATACACTCCCCCCATTTCTAGCCATATTAATAAACTCACAGAAAAACTTGGTGTTAATGAGATATTAAAACCACCATATCCATAGAGATAAGTGGGATTATTGCCATCTAATTTAATTCCTTTTTTCTGGGTAATAAACATTGGCACTTTTGTACCATCTTTACTTTCATAAAAAACCTGTTTTGTCTCATATTCATCAGCATTGAAATCTACTTTTGGCTGCCGGAAAATTTCACTTTTACCCGTTTTCATGTCGTAACGGTAAATAGTTCCGGGAGTAGTAAAGCTGGTGAAACTATAAAATGTTTCTGGATCATGGCGTTTACCACTAAATCCACTTGCTGAACCAATTCCGGGTAATTCTACTTCTCGAATAAAATTCCCTTTGAGATCAAATATCTTGATTTGGCTATGGGCATCTTGCAGATAATCAGCGACAAATTGATTATTCAGAATACCAACACTTTCTAATGTTTCTACAGCTTGAGGAATAATTTCCTGACAATTTTCTGAAGTTGGTTTTTTAGTATCAATGGCAATAACTCTGCCTTTTGGGGCATTTAAATCTGTGCGAAAGTAGAAAATATGATCATCATTATTAATAAAGCTATAATCGGCTGTAAATTGGTTAATTAGTTCGATAATTTCAGAATTTAGATTTGTTAAATCTTGATAAAAAACTAAGTTTTTGGAGTCAGTTCCTAGCCAGATTGAAATTATCAAATATTTGCCATCTTCGGTGACGTTACCACCAAAACCCCATTCTTTTTCATCAGAACGATGATAAATTAAAATATCTTCTGATTGCTGTGTACCAAGTTTGTGATAATATAATTTTTGGTAATAATTTACATCTTCTAATTTGGTTTTTTCATTTGGTTCATCATAACGACTGTAGAAAAAACCTTGATGATCATGAGTCCAAGCAGCACCAGAAAATTTAATCCATTGTAAATGATCTTGTAGATCTTCACCTGTGGCAATATCTCTCACTTTCCATTCTTGCCAATCTGAACCAGAACTAGATAAACCATAAGCTAAAAGTTGACCATTTTCACTGATAGCAATTCCTGAAAGGGCAACTGTACCATCTTCTGAAAGTTGATTAGGGTCAAGTAATACTCTTGGTTCTGATTCTAAGGTTGGGAGAGTGTAGAGAACACTTTGATTTTGCAGTCCATCATTTTTGAAATAAAAGTAACTTTCACCTTCTTTAAAGGGAGTTCCATATTTTTCATAATCCCAAAGTTTGGTGAGACGCTGTTTTATTTTTTCCCTAGCAGGAATTTCATTTAAGTAGCTAAAAGTAACTTGATTTTGGGCTTCTACCCAAGCCTTTGTTTCTTCCGTATCCGGGTCTTCTAAGGCGCGGTAAGGGTCTGCAACCACAGTTCCGTGATAATTATCTATTTGATCACTTTTGCTAATGGTGGGATAGGTCAGGGGTTGTTTAGAGTTAGACATAGATTCAGGATAGATGGACTGTTATCTCTATCCTATAGCAATCAATTACCAGATTCAGATCCCCGACTTCTTAGAGAAGTCGGGGATCTTTAAAGATTAAGTAACGTTTTCCTTTATTCCATTTCATTAAACGTATCTTTAAGTACAGAACGCGCTGCTAAATGATTACGAGTAGAAGTGAGAATTTCCGCTTCTCGTTCTAAACGAGCAACTGTATCCTGTATTTCTAATAATGCTTGCTGTTCGGGAGCGACACCATAGAGATTACTAGCTATCCAATAAGATAGTTCTGTGGGTAAATCTGGTAAATCATTTGGTAGTTCAATCTCTTGTTCTGTTAACTTGGCAGAAAGACGCACAACATCCCGCAACAGTTGTTCTACCTCAGATGCTAAAGGACGTAAATCTTTAGCTGGGGGTTGATCTTCAATCCATTCTACCAAACCGACGCGATAGGGCTTTTCGCGGACATATTCTAAAACCCGAAATCTTTGCTGTCCTAAAGCTAATAGCTTGATTCTGTCATCAGGTAGCCGTTGATAATGCAGAATTTCCGCACAACAACCCACATTAGCAATTGTCCCCTTTGTGGGATCAATCATCAATACCCCAAATCGGCGATCGCTCTCCAAAATCGTATTCATCATGATTCTGTAGCGAAATTCAAAGATATGTAGAGGTAATGGTCTGGTCGGAAATAGAACCACTTCTGGTAATGGGAATAGAGGTAGTTCACGCACTGCGATTTTAGAAGAAGATGTCATTGTTAGTATTGTTAGTTAAGTATAAATTGTAGTCTTAAAATATTATATTCTTGCCTACTTTCTCTGTACTTTATTCATATTTTATCATGATGTTTTATAGCTAATAAAAAGCCCTGAGATAAATTTTCTCAGAGCTAATTGTCAGTTGTTCGTTGTCAGTGGTCAGTTGTTCGTTGTCAGTTGTTCGTTGTTTTTCCTTCACTACTGACAACTGACAACTGTACGGGCGAAGCATTTGGAGAACTATTTTTGGCAATGACCGATAATTTATCTTCCAAATGCTTCGCCCCTACTAACAACTAACAACTGTACGGGCGAAGCATTTGGAGAACTATTTTTGGCAATGACCGATAATTTATCTTCCAAATGCTTCGCCCCTACTGACCACTGACAAATGACAAATTTACAATTTGACTTCAATATCTACACCAGAAGGTAAATCTAGCTTCATGAGTGCATCAATAGTTTTAGAAGAAGGCTGGTAAATGTCAATAATCCGGCGATGGGTGCGGGTTTCAAAGTGTTCGCGGGAGTCTTTATCTACGTGAGGCGATCGCAGTACGCAATATATCTTGCGTTTTGTGGGTAAAGGAATTGGTCCGATAGCTGTAGCGTTGGTACGGTTAGCTGTTTCAACAATCTTCTCGCAAGATGTATCTAATAAACGGCGGTCAAATGCCTTTAAACGAATTCTAATCTTCTGCTGCTGTAGAGTTGCCATTTTTAGTTTTCCAGGTTCGGTAAATTTTAGACTTTAGATTTTAGATTTTTAGATGTTAAATTTCATCGCAAATCTGAAATTTAAAATTGTTTATGGGAATAGAAAGGAGCAGAGATTATATAATTCATCTCTACTCCTTTTGAATAAGAGCAAAAAGGTGAGTGTTATTTCAAGATTTTAGCGACAACGCCAGCACCGATAGTCCGGCCACCTTCACGAATAGCGAAGCGCATACCTTCTTCAATAGCGATCGCGTTAATCAATTCTACTGTTACCTTGATGCGATCGCCAGGCATAACCATTTCCACATCTGCACCTTCATCAGAAGTAAAGGCTTTGATTGTACCAGTTACATCAGTTGTCCGCACATAGAACTGAGGACGATAACCGGAGAAAAATGGTGTTTTCCGTCCACCTTCTTTCTCAGTTAAAACGTAAACTTCGCCTTCAAAATCAGTGTGAGGTTTAATTGTACCAGGTTTGGCAATTACCATACCCCGCTCAATGTCTTCTTTTTTGAGACCACGCAGTAGTACACCTGCATTATCCCCAGCCATACCTTGATCAAGGCTCTTCTTGAACATTTCAATCCCAGTGACTGCGGTAGTCTTGGTATCTCTGATGCCAATTAGCTCAACTGTATCGCCAACCTTAACGACACCGCGTTCGATCCGTCCAGTAGCCACAGTCCCACGACCTGTGATGGTGAACACATCTTCCACAGCCATCAAGAATGGTTTATCCACATCCCTTTCAGGAGTAGGAATAGAAGCATCTACAGCATCCATCAACTCATAGATTTTGTCTACCCACTCATTTTCACCGCGCTGAGTTTTGGGATTAGCAATCATTGCTTCCAGAGCTTTCAGACCCGAACCCTTGATAATGGGAATATCATCACCGGGGAAATCATAAGTGGTCAGCAATTCCCGCAGTTCCATTTCTACCAATTCCATCAACTCTTCATCGTCCATCATGTCTTGTTTGTTCAAGAACACGACCAGACTAGGAACACCGACTTGTTTTGCCAAGAGGATGTGTTCACGGGTTTGGGGCATGGGACCATCCGTAGCCGCAACTACGAGGATGCCTCCATCCATTTGCGCTGCACCTGTGATCATGTTTTTCACATAGTCAGCGTGTCCAGGGCAATCTACGTGAGCATAGTGACGAGCAGTGGTTTCATACTCAACGTGAGCGGTATTGATTGTAATACCCCGAGCTTTTTCTTCTGGTGCATTATCAATTTGGTCGTAACCTTTACCCACCGCTTGACCATTAGCGGCCAAGGTCATGGTAATAGCTGCTGTTAAAGTAGTTTTGCCGTGGTCAACGTGACCAACAGTACCGATATTAACGTGAGGTTTAGTTCTTTCAAACTTTGCGCGTGCCATGAATAATCGTTTCCTTTTTTAATTAAGCGTTCCCTTTACTTTTTGAGATGATTCCCTCAGCTACGCTGCGAGGCACCTCTTCGTAGGTACTAAATTCCATCGTAAAGATACCCCGACCTTGGGTTTTCGACCGGATATCAGTAGCATAACCAAACATGGTTGCCAGTGGAACTTTCGATACCACCTTCGCCAGCCCATTATCAGTGCTTTGGCTTTCAATCTGTCCTCTGCGGGAGATTAAGTCACCAATCACGTTGCCGATATAGTCTTCAGGTACTTCAACTTCAACTTTCATCATCGGCTCTAAAATGACAGGAGAGGCTTTTGATGCCGCTTCTTTCATTGCCATAGAACCGGCAATTTTGAAAGCCATTTCTGAAGAGTCTACGTCGTGATAAGAACCATGTATCAAGGTAGCTTTGACATCAATGAGTGGATATCCGGCTAAAATACCAGATTCACAACATTCTTTCATGCCCTGTTCCGCAGGTCCTACGTACTCTTTGGGAACAATCCCACCGACAATTTTAGAAACAAATACAAAACCTGTGCCTGGTTCACCTGGTTCTAAGTTGATCACTACGTGACCGTACTGACCCTTACCACCACTTTGGCGAATAAATTTACCATCAATTTTTTCGACGGCTTTGCGGATGGTTTCGCGGTAAGCCACTTGGGGCGCACCAACGTTTGCTTCTACTTTAAATTCCCGTAACATCCGATCTACAAGAATTTCTAGGTGCAATTCTCCCATGCCCGCAATCACGGTTTGGTTGGTTTCTGGATCAACACGCACACGGAAGGTGGGGTCTTCTTCACTCAAAGATTGCAGCGCTTTGGAAAGCTTATCCATGTCGTTCTTGGTTTTGGGTTCAACCGCTACCGAGATCACAGGTTCAGGAATAAATAGGGATTCCAGAATTACTGGGAAACCTTCATCACAAAGGGTATCACCTGTCAAAGTATCTTTCAATCCCAAAGCAGCACCCAAGTCACCCGCCCGTAGTTCATCTACGTCTTGTCGGTCATCTGCTTTCATCAGCACTAACCGAGAGATCCGTTCTTTTTTATTCTTGCTGACGTTAAGAACGTAACTACCTTTCTTCAGCACACCAGAATAAACACGAACGAAGGTGAGGCGACCGTAAGGATCAGCCATAATCTTAAATGCCAACGCTGATAATGGTTCGTTATCATCAGCATGACGTTCTACGGGATCACCGTTGAGCAGTGTGCCTTGAATTGGTGGCACTTCCAGTGGTGATGGTAGATAATCTATCACCGCATCCAACATCAATTGCACGCCTTTGTTCTTAAAGGCTGAACCGCAAAGCACTGGGACTATTGTTCCAGCAATTGTTCCTTTGCGGAGGGCAGTACAGATTTCTGCTTCTGTCAGTTCTTCGCCCTCGAAGTACTTATTCATCAGCACATCACTAGTTTCTGATACTGCTTCTACCAACTTGATGCGGTATTCGGCGGCTTTTTCGGCTAGTCCAGCGGGAATTTCTACTGTTTGGATATCAGTTCCTTGGTCGTTTGTGTACATATATGCACACATTTTCACCAAGTCAATAATCCCCTTAAATTCAGTTTCACTACCGATAGGCAGTTGAATAGCGATCGCATTAGCTCGCAAGCGATCGACCATTTGGTCATGCACTCTATAGAAGTTCGCACCGGTGCGATCCATCTTGTTAATAAAGGCAATGCGAGGGACTTTATAGCGGTCTGCTTGTCGCCATACTGTTTCTGATTGGGGTTGAACACCACCTACGGAACAAAATACAGCGATTACACCATCTAATACTCGCATGGAACGCTCAACTTCAATGGTGAAGTCCACGTGACCGGGAGTATCAATAATGTTAATTTGATGATCATTCCAACTGGTACTAATGGCAGCAGCAGTGATGGTAATTCCCCGCTCCCGTTCTTGTTCCATCCAGTCTGTAACGGCTGTTCCTTCGTGAACTTCGCCAATTTTATGAATGATCCCAGAGTAAAATAATATTCTCTCTGTTGTCGTTGTTTTGCCCGCATCTATATGCGCCGCAATACCGATATTGCGTACTTTCTCTAGCGGGTTCGTGCGTGCCACAGTTACCTCCTAAGGTTGTCGCCTCATGATATCTTGTATATTACTCTTTGTTAAGATTCTATACTTTTACGGAAAACCGTCTTTTTTTGTTAGCCTAGCTAGGCAGTTGCCTTTTTGGGCATTAGCTATAAATTCTACGATATACCGCACACGAGAAGACGATATATCGTTTTTCTAGTTAGTAACGATAATGTGCAAACGCTTTGTTCGCTTCCGCCATCCGATGTGTTTCTTCGCGCTTACGAATAGCACTACCAGTTTCATTCGCTGCATCCATTAATTCATTAGCCAATCTTCCGGCCATGGTTCTACCTGGACGTTGGCGAGAATACTGAACTAACCACCGCAATGCTAGAGTAGTACCGCGATCTGTACGCACTTCCATTGGTACTTGGTAAGTTGCTCCACCAACGCGGCGAGCTTTAACTTCTACCAATGGTGTCGCATTACGCACCGCTTTTTCAAAAGTTTCTAATGGACTTCCACCAGTACGTTCTTCAATAGTTTTCAAAGCGTCATAAACTATTCTTGCGGCAATTGATTTTTTGCCATGACGCATGATCCGGCGCATCATCATGCTGATAAGGCGACTATTATACACTGAGTCAGGCGGGACTGTGCGCCTTTGACTAACACCACGACGAGACATACTTCATCCTTGAATACGGAATTTGACCACGAAATTATATGCTATCAGAACACAGGAGACTAAAAGCGGTTTAATTAGCCGCTGATTTTTCCTGTGTTTTCCTTTATGGCTTGAGCCATGCTATCGCTATCAGTTGAGAGGAGGCTGAATTAATTCACTTATTATCTGCTACCAGACACAGAAGACGACAACGTAATCAGCTTTAAAATTTAGATTAAAGTGCTGTTATCGTTTACAAGATTATCTTCTCCAAACTCATACAACTTGTTTTTATGCCAGATCCAGTTTGATTTTCTGAAAAAAAATTCGTTACTGCTGGTTTATTACGCAGTTTGCAGGTAGGACGATTAACCGTATTTAACGCGATTAACCGCCGCTTACCTATTTTTTACCTGCTTTTGGGAGCTTAGTTCCATATTTGGAACGGCCTTGTTTGCGGTCTTTAACTCCGGCTGTATCTAATGTGCCACGAATAATGTGGTATCTAACTCCGGGCAAGTCTTTGACCCGACCACCACGAATCATAACTACGGAGTGTTCTTGTAAGTTATGACCGATACCTGGGATGTAAGCTGTTACTTCAAATCCAGAGGTAAGTCTTACCCTGGCTACCTTGCGGAGTGCTGAGTTAGGCTTTTTAGGTGTAGTTGTGTATACTCTGGTGCAAACGCCTCGCCGTTGCGGGCATTGCTTCAGAGCAGGGGACTTGGTTTTTTGACGCGCTAGTTCGCGCTCACTACGTATTAGCTGCTGTATTGTTGGCATGAGTTACAGCGCGTGAAGCTGCTTTATGATCTAAGTTTTAACAAATCCTGATTATATCTTTTTTTTTGATTTTCTGTCAATCATTTTTGGGAGGGAACAGGGAAGTTGGGGGAGTAGAGGAAGTTGGGGGAGTAGAGGAAGTTGGGGAAGTTGGGGA
>NZ_VILA01000002.1:129912-302320 GCF_009712025.1 Dolichospermum sp. UHCC 0406 | reverse complement strand
CTAATAGAGAAAGAATTGCCACAGTTACAGGTGGATGTTGCTTGGGGATTATGAAAGCGAAAACCGCCACCTGTCAAATCTTCTGAATAATCTAGTGATAACCCAGTGATGTAATTTAGGCTTTCTGGGTCTATAACTACGCGAATATCATCCAACGCTAAAACCCGATCTTGAAATTGGACTGTGGTATCAAAAGCCAGATCGTAAAACAAATCAGCACAACCTCCAGATTTGACTCGCAAGCGAAATAAGGTATCTGATGGTTGTTTAGATTTTAAGCGCCCGATTTCATTAATGGCTGCTGGACTGAAATGAATCATGGAATTTTCTTATTAGTCAGTTGTTAGTAGGGGCGAAGCATTTGGAAAATAAATTATCGGTCATTGCCAAAAATAGTTCTCCAAATGCTTCGCCCGTACAGTGGTCAGTTGTCAAAGAATATTTCTCTCCCCCTGCTCCCTTGCCTATTTGTCCGAACGGGCATAATCATCTTGATAGCGAATAATATCATCTTCTCCGAGATATTCGCCATTTTGGACTTCAATCAAAATTAAGGGAATTACACCGGGATTTTCTAACCGATGAGTTGTACATTGGGGAACATAAGTAGATTGATTATTGCTTAGTAAAATTTCTTGATCACCACAAACTACCTTAGCTGTACCGGAAACAACAATCCAGTGTTCACTGCGGTGGTGGTGCATTTGTAAACTGAGGCGATGTCCGGGCTTGACTTCAATTCGCTTAATTTTATATCCACGCCCTTCTTCCAAGACTGTGAACGAACCCCACGGACGTAATTCACCAGCAGCAATACTTCTAGAATTAATTGTTGGTTGCAGAGTGAGAGTATTTGGGGCAGTTTCTGATAATTTAGCCATAGTTACCTCAATTGGAGACATAACAAACCTGTTTTTAGTGGGAACAGTTGATGGAAAAGGGGGCCAGATTTAGCCACTTTGATCAAGATAGCAAAACTCACCCTTGACTGGTAAAGTCCCTGGCGGAAACTAATCTGTCCACACAAAGTCTTCATCAAAAAATAATCTCTTTTGTTGGTGGTCAGTTGTCAGTTGTCAGTGGTTAGTGGTCAGTTGTTAAAAATTCTCTATTGCCTCTTTGGTGATATAAAAAGCCCAATCCCATTGTGAACACGGGCTGCTGTATTGGGGGAACGGTCAAGTAACTGACCGCCTAAATAAAGACTGGTAGAACTACCACCATCTAAATTTAAAGCATTGATACAACCCATCGTTTGCATTAATTTTGCTTGTTCCTCCAAGGTTGGACCACCACCACCGGCCCGATTATGTACAGCAGCAATCATCAGATTACCTCTGGAAGTAGTACAAATACTGCTACGAACTGCTTGACCTTTCATAAAAGCAGGGCTGAATGTTTCTGCTGGTCCGTCCAGGACTATTTGCCGATTTTGGACTAATAGGGGACCTGCGCCAATAATGTGGGGGTAGCGACTAAATTCAGGTGTGGTGGTGTTGCTGGTCAGGGAAACTTTTGTCCCCATGGGTAATTGTGGTGTCTGATTGCGGAAGATGAGGAGATAACCATTTTGGGGAATGGGAATAGCAGTTATACCACTTTTATCACCTGCTAACTGATTAATTACTTGATTGTTTTCCACAACTACGATAATTTCATTATCAGCTAAAGGTGTATAAGTATTTCCCCATACTGGAGTATAACGAGCAATACCGCGTTGGACATAGCCAGTATTAAGTAAGGAAATGGGTAACCGTTGATTATTGTTGGTAATTAAGGTTTCTGTGAGGGTCAGCCGACCAAAATAAAATTGTCCGTTATTATTCCAAGCGATCGCTCCCCGGTTGAGAATTGGACCGGATATCCATTGATTATCTCGCCGAATTGCCCCTAAAGGTAATTTATTATTGCGGTTAAAATAACCACCATTAATTGCGGCTACTGCTAAGTAATTTTGAGCAGTTAGCAACAAAGGGGCAGTCCCAGTTAATGTTTGCGGATTAGTTAATATAGGCTTAATGCTTAATCCTATAGCACGAGGGTTAATATCTAGCCAAACCACAGGAAAGCGATCTGTTCCTAAAGCTACCAACTGCTGTCGCCATTGTAATCCCTGCGCCCAAGCAATAGTTTTTTCTACCATGGCATCAGGTTGAATATCAATAACTAAGCGATTTGGTTGGGGAATAGTGCTAACTTGTAGAGACTGACCAAAGGGAACGCTCAAACGCACAATTGTTTGATTATTCACCATTTCCACTTTTTGAATTATTGATGCGGGAATAGGCGGTGTAGTGGGTTGAGAGTTATAGCGTTGTATTAAAGCCGGATCAGCAGTACCATCTAGGGTGAGAGTCCATTCTCGATTGGGTGGTGTGGTAGATTTAGGGATAATCTCATCAGGATCTACTACTTTTTTAACTGGTAATTCTTGTCGAATTTGCCAAGGGGTCGCTATATCTAAATCGAGGACAACTCTATCTCCTTGTGGTTGTTTACCAAGACGGATATTTTTCAGTTGAGAAGGGGGAGTAGAAATTACTAAAGTGCTACCATTAGCTTGGATTTGCCATTTAGCTATTTGGGCTAATTGAGTAATATCTAAATAGCGATATCCTTCGCTGAGATTAGTATTGAGAATGGGGGGATTTGTCAAGCCAGAAAACCACTGTACTGGTTGTTTGCCAGGATTACTACTATTGAGTAAATCTATCCCCATTAATTGCTTAACTGCGCCATCACTCAGATAAGTTTGTCCTTTAACGGTGGTTGCTGTTGGTTGTAACCATGCTCCTGGTAAGGTGCGTCCATTGAGAATAATTTGATTACCAGCACTAACGGCACTGGGAACGGGAGTTGGTAAACTAGGAGTATTTTCAGCAAATACCCTATAAGTAGCAGTCAAACACAGCGCTGTTGACAGTAGCGGTAACACAGAATTGAGTATTTTCAGAATCATAAAACCTCGCGGTAAGCGGGAAACTCAGTGGCTTGGCTCCCTGAGAGGGAAGGGACACGAGCGGTTTTAACCGCAGTGGTATTTTATGCTAAAATGAGATTGTGAGTAGGAATAACTATCTACGTGTTGAAACATCCTAGTATCGGAGAAATCCCGGCTTCCGTGAAACAACGGTTAGGTTTAAGTCCTAACGGCAGTAGGACGAGAAAGAGCGATTAATGGCAGGTTGTGGAGCGTACCGGATCTTGGCTGAGTGATGGCCTCTGAAAGCACCAAAATGATAAAAGTAGCTAGAAACCTAAGCTGGACTTAGAGTAACTAAGTAGGCGTTGTTTGACGAACGCAGCGAGAATTAGACTTTGGGTACTCCCTAATCTCAATCTGTCAGCAGAATCTCAGCAGCTAAAGCCTCTGAGAGTGTCAATGACTCGGTATTTGGGAACGTGATTATGCAAAACCCAGCGATTAGAAATCGCGGCTACGCAGGCAAAACCCACCTTCGTGGGTTAAAAACCTTGATTTTTCATTAGTCCACGTATCCCTTAGGAGACCGCAGGAATAGGTGGACTTCGTTTGTGTAGTAGCGAATTATATTCGCCATAAACTTTTCAAACATCCTCTAACGAAAATTTATCAGAAAATTTAAAAAATAATTATCTTTTTTAGAAATAACCGTGATAATATTTATTTTGGGTCTTTGTCTCTTGTTCAGAGTAGCAAACAATTATCGTGCTAAAAATACTAGCTAAAATTGTTTTAAATAATACAAATCACTTAGAGACTGCTATGATACTGTTAGGGGTTAAAGGTGAAATTCGCACACCCTATCCTCATATCTAAAATTTTGGATTTTGGGGTTTGAATCTAAAATCTAAAGTTCCTGTGGTTGCCAATGAATAAACAGCCAAAATACAGGAAAAAACAGATATATTTTAGGAATTGTCAAATGGGCATATAGTGAAAATAGACTAATTTTGGTGAACTATCAGTATCAGCCAAGAATAGGAATAAGCAAGTATGGTGTAAGCCATCAGCAAAAAAACTGCAAACTTCAAAACGATTGAATTTACAGGTTCTTCTGGATTAAGGTAGTTTTTTAACAGTGCATAAACAAATAAAAAATAAATAGGCATTGGTAGCACAGCTTCGACTAAATGTCAAGCTAAAATTGTTATCCCTAAACTTTGGTAATTATGTATTTTTTATCCAGTGCCAAAACTGAGAAAATTTCCCTCTAAGCAGTAATAACAACATCTGTACCTCAACATTTCAGGAATAGAGTATGAATCATCAACCATCAAATCAGGGTCAGCAAATTACAGTGTCAGATACTAATTTTCCAGATACATATCCAGGACCAAAGTGGCTAGTAGAAGAAAGGGATGCTTGTGGAGTCGGGTTTATTACCCATCGTCAAAATATTGCCAGTCATGAAATTCTGGCTAAAGCCTTAACTGCTTTAACTTGCTTAGAACATAGAGGTGGTTGTAGTGCTGACCAAGATTCTGGTGATGGTGCGGGGATATTAACAGCGATTCCTTGGGAATTATTAGCACAGGAAAATAGTAATGCAATTGATTTTTCTCATCTAAGTAATATGGCTGTGGGGATGATATTTTTTCCCCAAGACGCAACAGCCGCCAAAGCTGCTAAAACTGCATTTGAGCAAATCGCAGCAGAAGAAAAATTAAATATACTGGGCTGGCGAGTAGTTCCAGTGTGTCCAGAAGTATTAGGGGTGCAAGCTAAAGAAAATCAACCCCAAATAGAACAGGTGATAATTGATTGTGCTGATAAAAGCGGTGATGAACTAGAAAGAGAATTGTATATTGCCAGTAAACGCATTATGCAAGCGGGAAGAAGAATTTCTGAGGATTTCTACATCTGTTCCTTGTCTAGCCGGACAATTGTTTATAAAGGCATGGTGCGTTCCGCTGTCTTGGGGGATTTTTACGAAGATCTCAAAAATCCGGCTTTTAAAGTGGCATTTGCGGTATATCATCGCCGATTTAGTACCAATACCATGCCTAAATGGCCTTTAGCCCAACCCATGCGGCTATTAGGTCACAATGGAGAAATTAATACCCTATTGGGGAATATTAATTGGATGATGGCACGGGAAGCTACCCTTAGTCATCCGATTTGGGAAGACAGGTTTGACGAACTCAAGCCATTGGTAAACGTTAATAATAGCGATTCCGCTACTTTAGACAATGTACTAGAGTTATTGGTGCGTTCGGGACGCAGCCCCTTAGAAGGGTTAATGATGATGGTTCCTGAAGCTTATAAAAATCAACCTTCCTTGGCTGAATATCCCGAAATTGTGGATTTTTATGAATATTACAGCGGGTTGCAAGAATCATGGGATGGACCTGCACTGTTAGTATTTAGCGATGGTAAAAAAGTTGGGGCGACATTAGATCGTAATGGTTTAAGACCTGCACGTTATGTCATTACCAAAGATGATTATATCGTTGTTGCGTCCGAAGCTGGAGTTGTAGATTTCCCGGAAGAGAATATTCTCGAAAAAGGTAGACTTGGCCCTGGACAAATGATTGCGGTGGATTTAAATACCCAGGAAATTCTCAAGAACTGGGAAATTAAACAACGCATTGCTAAACAGCATCCCTATGGGGAATGGTTGCAACAGCATCGCCAAGAATTGAGTAAATTAGTGAAGGGTAAGTCTGTAGTTAATGGTAACGGTAATGGTAATGGGCATTTATCAACGAACAACGAACAACTGACCACTGACAAAATTGATCCCCAAGTTTTATTACAACAGCAAATTGCCTTTGGCTACACCATAGAAGATGTGGAAATGGTGATTCACCCCATGGCCAGCACTGGTGCAGAAGCAACTTTCTGTATGGGAGATGATATTCCTTTAGCGGTATTGTCAGAAAAATCCCATTTGCTGTATGACTATTTTAAACAGCGATTTGCTCAAGTTACCAATCCAGCAATTGACCCTTTACGGGAAAAGTTGGTGATGTCTCTGACGGTGGAATTGGGTGAAAAGGGGAACTTATTAGAACCCAAGCCAGAATACGCCCGCAGACTCAAGTTGGAGTCTCCTGTACTGACTCAAACAGAGTTGGAAACTATTAAGTTGTCAGGATTTGCAACGGCTGAATTGTCAACTTTATTCCCCATAGCCACAGGCCCAAATGGTTTAAAAACGGCTGTGGAATCTTTGCAAAAACAAGCTGCGGAATCGGTGCGGGCTGGTGCGAAGATGCTCATATTAAGTGACAGAACAGGTACAGGGATTGCAGCAGAATATACCTATATTCCTCCTTTATTAGCCATTGGTGCGGTTCATCATCACTTAATCCGTGAAGGGTTACGGATGAAAACATCCTTGATTGTGGATACAGCCCAATGTTGGAGTACCCATCATTTTGCTTGTTTGTTGGGTTATGGTGCGGGTGCAGTTTGTCCCTATATGGCTTTAGATACTGTAACTGCTTGGTGGCATGAACCTAAAACTCAGCAGTTTATGACTAGGGGCAAAATTGCCACTTTGACTTTAAACCAAGCCAGAGAAAATTATCGCAAAGCTATAGAATCGGGTTTGCTGAAAATCCTTTCTAAGATGGGAATTTCCCTACTTTCCAGTTATCAAGCAGCGCAAATATTTGAAGCGATTGGCATTGGTGGTGATTTGTTGGCTTTGGGTTTCCGAGGAACAACTTCCCGCATTGGTGGTTTAAGTGTGAGTGAGTTGGCACAAGAGGTGCTATCTTTCCACAGTAAGGCTTTCCCAGAATTGACGGCGAAGAAGTTGGAAAACTTAGGTTTTGTGCAATACCGTCCCGGTGGTGAATACCACATGAATAGCCCAGAATTAGCGAAGTCGCTGCATAAGGCTGTCAATGGTAAGCAGTATGACCATTATGAGGTTTATAAACAACATCTGCATAATCGTCCGGTGACGGCGTTGCGTGATTTGCTAGACTTCCACAGCGAGCGCTCATCAATTCCAATAGAAGAGGTAGAGTCAGTTAGTAATATTGTTAAACGTTTCTGTACCGGGGGAATGTCTTTAGGGGCGTTATCACGAGAGGCACATGAAACTTTAGCGATCGCTATGAATCGTATTGGTGGTAAATCTAATTCTGGTGAAGGTGGAGAAGATCCGGTTCGTTACAACGTTTTAAATGATGTGGATACGGCTGGTAAATCTGCGACGCTTCCTCATCTCAATGGGTTGAAAAATGGTGATACGGCTGCAAGTGCCATTAGACAAATTGCATCGGGACGGTTCGGCGTTACTCCCCAATACTTAGCTACAGCCCAACAATTAGAAATCAAAATTGCCCAAGGTGCAAAACCAGGAGAAGGTGGACAGTTACCCGGACCCAAGGTAAGCCCCTATATTGCGATGTTGCGCCGTTCTAAGCCCGGTGTAACTTTGATTTCTCCACCACCACACCATGATATTTATTCCATTGAAGACTTAGCCCAGTTGATTTTTGACTTGCACCAAATTAACCCGAAAGCCCAAGTTTCGGTGAAATTGGTCGCAGAAATTGGAATTGGCACAATTGCAGCAGGTGTGGCTAAAGCTAACGCTGATATTATCCAAATTTCCGGTCATGATGGTGGTACTGGTGCATCACCGCTTTCTTCGATTAAACACGCAGGTAGTCCCTGGGAACTGGGTTTAACAGAAGTACATCGGGTTTTGATGGAAAACAGTTTGCGCGATCGCGTCATCTTGCGTGTAGATGGTGGTCTGAAAAGCGGCTGGGATGTCCTGATTGGGGCGTTAATGGGGGCGGAGGAGTTTGGGTTTGGTTCGATAGCCATGATTGCGGAAGGCTGCATTATGGCGCGGATTTGCCACACTAATAATTGTCCTGTGGGGATAGCTTCTCAGAAGGAAGAAATGCGGAAACGGTTTACCGGCATTCCTGAACACGTTGTCAACTTCTTCTACTTCATTGCGGAAGAAGTGCGGAGTCTGTTGGCTAAATTGGGATATCGTTCTTTATCAGAAGTAATTGGCCGCGCTGATTTATTAACGGTGCGTTCTGAAGTCAAACTGAATAAAACCCAAGCTTTGAATTTGGATTGTTTAACTAAACTACCAGACACAAAAACTAATCGTAGTTGGTTAGTACATGAAGAAGTTCACAGTAATGGACCAGTGTTGGATGATCAGTTACTAGCAGATGCAGATATTCAAACGGCAATTAAGAGAAATGGCACAGTTAGTAAAACCGTTACCGTCGTCAATACCGATAGAACCGTCGGTACAAGGTTGACTGGAGCGATCGCATCTCGACATGGTGACAACGGCTTTACAGGGCAAATAAACCTGAATTTCCAAGGAAGTGTGGGGCAAAGCTTCGGCGCATTTAACCTCGATGGTGTGATTCTCAACCTGGTAGGGGAAGCTAACGACTATGTAGGGAAGGGAATGAACGGTGGGGAAATTATTATTCAGCCCCCAGCAAATGCCACTTATGACCCAGCAGAAAACGTGATTGTGGGGAATACCTGCCTTTATGGGGCGACAGGTGGGGCGTTATTTGCCAATGGTTTAGCTGGAGAACGGTTTGCGGTGCGGAACTCTAAAGGTACAGCCGTGATTGAAGGGGCTGGTGATCATTGCTGCGAGTATATGACTGGTGGTGTGATTGTTGTTCTGGGTAAGGTTGGCCGCAACGTGGGTGCAGGAATGACCGGCGGATTAGCTTATTTCTTGGATGAAACTGGTAATTTCCCTGATTTAGTTAATCATGCCATTGTCAAGGTGCAACGAGTTGTAAGTGATGTGGGCAGACAACAATTGTATGATCTCATTAAAACTCACGAGCGTCGCACTGGTTCACCTAAAGCCCAGGAAATTATCGCCAATTGGGCAGAATATTTACCTAAGTTCTGGCAATTAGTACCACCTTCTGAAGCTGATAGTCCCGAGGCAAAAACTGAGGAAAAACAGTTAAGTTCTGTGTAATTTGTCTGAATCAGGATTTACAGGATTTACAGGATTTAAGGATTTACAGGATTTAATGAAATACTTTGTTTGTATTCATTCTGTTTATTCTTTAATTCTTTTTTGTCTGAATCAGGATTTACAGGATTTAAGGATTTACAGGATTTAATTAAATACTTTGTTTGTATTCATTCTGTTTATCCTTTAATCTTTTTTGTCTGAATCAGGATTTACAGGATTTAAGGATTTACAGGATTTAATTAAATACTTTGTTTGTATTCATTCTGTTTATCCTTTAATCTTTTTTGTCTGAATCAGGATTTACAGGATTTAAGGATTTACAGGATTTAATTAAATACTTTGTTTGTATTCATTCTGTTTATTCTTTAATCGGTGGTTATCCTGATATAGCTTGCACCACGCTACGCTATCAGACATTTTTCTTTAAGGTTTCTGAGATTTCTGGGATTTTTGGGCAACTAAGTGTGGATATTGATCTTGCATTTCTAACAGTTCGGGAACAGTGACAAATTCATAACCCTGTTTACGGAACTTGCTAATGATTTCTGGTAAGGCTTTGACAGTGTGAGAGCGATCGCCACCACCATCGTGCATTAACACAATACCCCCTGGTTTGGCTTCCCTAAAGATGTTATTAATTAGTCTTGGCACACCCGGACGTGAATAGTCCATAGAATCAGACGACCACATAATAACAGCATATTTATTACTTTTAGCATAAGCCGCTACTCCATTCCTCATGTTTCCTCCTGGTGGACGAAACAGACTGGTTTTTATACCAGTAGTCTTATAAATTATGTCTGTTGTATTAGCAACTTCGTAAGCTGCTGTCTGTGCATTCATGTGATGATACCAATGATGCCAAGTATGGTTAGCAATAATATGACCATCTGTAACTACCCGCTTTGTTAAATCGGGATAATTCTTGACATTTTGGCCAACAACGAAAAATGTACCTTTGATATTATTTTTTTTGAGAATATCTAATACTTTTGCGGTACTACTAGGCCAAGGACCATCATCAAACGTTAAGGCAATAACTTTTTTTTCTGGAGGAAGTTTAGCTTCGCTAATTACAATCCCTTGAAATTTAGGTGGTACATCAGTAGAAAACCCTTTGGCTTGTGCTTCTTGTTGCCAACTGGTCAGCATTTCTGTTTTAAATTCCTCTAACCGCTGCTGAGTTTTCACATTAGCAGCAATATCTTTATTTTTAACAATGACGTTTTGGTTTTGAGCATCAGAGATTTTGGCTTTGAATAGAATCATCAAAGCAATGCTTAAAGTACCAGTTAGTCCAATTAATCCAATTAATATTCCCTGCGTTCCCAAAAATGACTTATTATTTTCCACAGTGTAACTCCTTCAAGGGGTGAGCAACCAATGATGGTAGTGATGGCTCTGACGGTAGGTTATAACACATTTTTCTAAAAATTGAGGATGTATTTAGGTATTCACGTATATTGTGTTGCTTGGACTCATGATTTACTATTAAAGAAAAAGTTATTTTTTCCTCAATGTCATGAGTAGTTAGATGATAATTAACTGAATATAGTTTCTCACTTGTGAATGATATTTGGTAGTTACGTTAGCTACTATTCTAGCCTTGAACAGATATATTCTATCACCGATTGATGACTTTTCAATGTTAGTTTATTTTGTCTTGAGTTTATTTTTTCCAAACTACTAATATCACCCCAGTGACAATCAAACCTAATCCAAAAACACGGGTTAGAGAAATAGGTTCTTTTAAAATAAAGTACCCCAGGAATACAGAAAATATATAACCAACTGATACGGCTGGTGCAGCAACACTCAGATTGACTCTGGTTAGTAGTAAGATATAGGCTACTGCACCAATACCATAACAGGTTAATCCTAATAAAAGTTCCGGGATGGTGATCATGTTGAGAATGAGACTAATAATATTCCCTCCATGCACTTTACCTAATTTGATTGCTCCCATTTTTAAAGAAAATTGTCCTGCTACACTGATGAGGACGGAGATTAACAGTAAAATAAATTCTGGTATTGACACTGAATATTACCTTAACTTTATTGATTGAATATTATGCTTTGGTGCCATACCTTTGCCTCAAAATCAAACCAGATTTTTATATTTCAGGTTTTTGTAAACCCTCCAGTTTCCTTTAATGTATAAAGAGGACGACCTTTTACTTCTTCGTATATTCGGCCAATGTATTCACCTAAAATCCCAATACAAATTAATTGAACTGAACCTAAGAAAAACATGGAAATTGTAATTAATGTGTAACCAATTAAGTGAGATACTGGGGCAAAGATTCGCCAATAAAGCACTAATATTATCATAATCATAGCGATCGCAGCGGAGATAATCCCTAAGTAGGTTGCTAGTCGTAAAGGAACTGTGGAAAAAGAGATAATACCATCAATTGCTAAAGATAAAGATTTACCAAAGGTATATTTTACATCTCCTGCAAAGCGAGGGTTTCTTTCAAAAAGTACAGAGGTTTGTCGAAAACCTACCCAAGCACGTAAACCGCGAATGTAGCGATTGCGTTCAGGCATAGAATTCAATATATCTACTACTTGTCTATCCATTAAGCAAAAATCTCCTGTATCCACAGGAATATCAACTTTAGCCAAGCGTCGAAGAATGCGATAAAAAAGATATGCTGTCAAGCGTTTTAGTCGGCTTTCTTGTTGACGAGATATTCTTTGAGCATATACTACTTGGTATTCTTGATGCCATTTTTCGATCATTGTTAAAATTAGTTCTGGTGGATCTTGGAGATCGGCATCCATAACAATGATACATTTGCCTTGGACAAAGTTCAAACCAGCGGTAACGGCGATTTGATGCCCAAAATTCCGGGCTAGACTGAGGTAATGGACTCGATTATCACGATGATGTAATTCGCGCATCATCTTTAAAGAGCGATCGCGGCTACCATCATCAATTAAAATTAGTTCTACATCACCGTCTAACTGCTCCATGACATGATGTAACCTACGATACATCTCAGTGATATTTTCTTCTTCGTTATAAATGGGGATAACTAGGGAGTAGATAGGCTGATTCATCATCATAATTAATAATTAAGTTTATTTAACATTTAATAATAATGCGTTCATTCTCACAAAAAGAATACTTTTTCGGCTTACTTTTGGCATCTTTAATTTTATGGTTGATAGGTTTGGGTAATTTACCTTTACGAGATTGGGATGAAGGCACTTATGCTATAGTCGCTAGAGAAATTTACCGCACGGGTAACTGGCTTTATCCTACTATACAAGGAGATCCTTTTTTATTAAAACCACCTTTAATGCAATGGTTAATTGCTATTTGCTATCACATAGGAGGAGTGCAGGAGTTTACGACCAGATTTCCGGGAGCATTTTTAACAGCTTTAGGAGTTCCTTTACTTTACTTAATTGGACGTTTAGCTTTTAGAGAAAATTTACCAGCTTTATTTTCAGCTTTGGTTTATTTAACATTATTGCCTGTGGTTCGTCATGGTAGATTGGCAATGTTAGATGGGATGACTATTTCCTTTTTCTTATTATTGTTATTTTGTGTTCTCAAAGCGCGTCATGATAAAAAATATGCTCTTGGTATCGGGTTTTGTTTGGGTTTAATTACTCTCACAAAGGGAATGTTAGTGGTAGTTTTGGCAGGAATAGCAGGTTTATTTATTCTTGCTAATAAACAATTAGCTATATTAAAAAATCCATTTCTATGGATAGGAATGCTGTTAGGGAATTTCCCTGCTATTGCTTGGTATTTTGCCCAATGGCAACATTATGGCAATATTTTCTTAGAAGTGCATTTTCAATCTCAAGCTTTTGATAGACTGGGAAAAGCTGTGGAAGGGAATACTGGTCCGGTTTGGTATTATTTACTTGAAGTCATAAAATATGGTTTTCCCTGGTTATTGTTTTTGCCAGGAGGTTTATATTTAAGTTGGAAAAACCGTGATACTGCTTGGGGTTGTTTAACTCTGATTGGCACAATTGTTTATTTTGCCATAGTTTCTTTAATGGGAACAAAATTACCCTGGTATATTATGCCCGTATATCCATTTTTAGCTTTAGCAATTGGGGCTAATTTAAGTTATATTTGGCAAGGTGGGAAGTTTAGAAGTAAGTTTTTGACGGGATTTTTCGGATTTTTAATTATTGTTGGTTTAGCGGGTTGTGTTTATTTCATTATGTTTGATAAACAGCCATTGTTAATTATTATGAGTATTATTTTAGCAATAACTATGGTAATAACATCATGGTTAATTAATCAGCATAATCGGCAATTTATTTCTGTTTTATTGACGGGAATGTATTTAGTTTTAGCACTATTGATGAGTTCTCAATCATGGATTTGGGAGTTAAATGAAAAATTTCCTGTTGTCCCAGTGGCAACATTAATTAAGGATAATGTGCCACCAGGAACACAGATTTATACTTCTTTTCCTGATAGTCGTCCTAGTTTAGACTTTTATAGTGATTGTAAAATTATTCCTGCATCTATTGCCGATTTACAGGATAAGTTTGTTCATAAATCTTATTTGTTGGTGGATAATGAGAATTTGCAGAAAATGAATTTAAAACAGAGTAAAATGATAGGAGAAGCTAAAGGATTTACATTAATTTCGTTTTTTTAAAATGATAATTTGTAGGGGTTTAGCATTGCTAAACCCCTACGCATCAATAATAGATAATCCTGATCATTTTGATGTTTCAATTAAAACTTTGCTGTCTTATATCGTTAATTTTTTGTAAATAAATAAACATCATCTTGTTGATATGTCAATTTAAATTCTGGGTTGCTTTTAAGTTGATTTCCTAATTCTGGATTAAAGTCAAGTTTATTATTATTATTTTTAGTTCGTAAATCAAGTAGTACATAATCAAATTTTTCACCACTTGTATTATCAGGTTTCCAATCTGGACTAATTAGCTTAATAATTTGGCGTTGACTTAAATGAGGAGCAATTCTAGATGTTGTTAAAACACTTCCTTGAGTTTTAACAAAACTAACTGCTGTATGCAGAGAGTTAAGATTGGAAAGACTAGATAGATATCGGTTGATGAAAAATTCATATTTGGCTAGTACCAAAAATGAAATAATAGCCCAAATAATTAAAAATTTTGGCTTTAGCCAAGGTCTTTTTTTATCTTTCTGGTACTGCCATATTGAACGTAATAACCAAACAATAATAAATGGGAAAATTGTTAAAGAATAATGGTGAACTAAGTCTCGTTGTGCTGAATAATCAGAAATGATATTGAGCAAAAACATTGGTAAAGCAGGAATTATTGTCATTGCTGCTCTCCAATGCAATCCAATGATGACTGGAAGTACAAGGAATAAATAATAAAATATTGTCTCAGGTAAAAAGAATTTTCCTAAAATCAAGCCAGGATTAGTAATGATATTCGATATAATTTCTTTAGGGGAATCACCCATAGAAGCATAAAATACAACCCCACCAGCTTGACCACCTCGCAGCATGGGAACAAGATAACCAACTGTTGCTAAATACCAAACTGCACCTGCTGCAATACAACCGATTCCATAATTACGCTGATTCTGGGTAAAGCATAACCACACCCCAAAAGCAACTACAGTTAAACTTAAACTATCTTTGCAAATTAAAACTAGCAGAATAGCTACTATCAACTGCCAAGTTTTACCACCAATTCCTGCCCATATTGCCCATAATATTGCTGGAATTGCGATCGCTTCAGGTCGGAAGTCAGTAAAAAAATTGCTATTAAATAAGCAAGGATAGAGTAAGTATGAAATGGCAATTGCTCGCGCATACTTAACTGATAAACCTATTTGTAAACCCAAGGCATATACAGGTAAACATCCCAATGCTAAGGCTATGGCTTGTACTGCAAATAGCCAGTGGACATCGGGATAAATTTTGTATAGTAAAGCGATTGGATACAAGATGAAAGCTGCATGATCTCCAATCAGATGAAATCCAAAAAATGATGAAATTGGCGGTAGTTCTTGACTTGCTAAATATACCCATTGGTCAAATACTGCTAAATCAAGGGCATTTGATTGAAATAAGAAGTGTCTTAAACTGCTACAAGCAAATAAAATGAAAGCACTTATCGCAATCATCCAACTGATAGTAGCAAGTCCGTTTTTAGCTAGTAATTTTTCCACACTAGAATTTGTTATTTATTGATATTTAAGGAAAAATCTGTTTTTGATTTGGTGTAAATCATATCACAATTTCGCACAACAAACCAAAGTGTAAAACCTAAAGGAATAGAAGATAATTGGATATATATAGGAGTTCCCAAATAACTAACAAATGATGCCAGTTGCACTGATATTGCTACCCAACGATATTGGGGAAAGTAAAAAGCAAAGATAGTAGATAAAATATCTGTAGGATAAAAATATCTTTCGTGCATTTTGGGTAATAAATACGGCATGAGAAATACTGATATTGTCGCTAAATATATCAATCTGTCCTGAGTAATTTCTAATTTACTTCTATAAACAAGATATGCTAACAAAAATATCGCAGTTACAGTTAACAGTAAACCTATTGGCACAACAATATTATAATAATCGTTAGGAATCCATTGATAAAAATTAGGGACATTTTTAGCTAGTTCTTTATATTTATGAGATTGTTCAAAATATACTAAAAGCAATTCTTTGATTGGTCTACCAGCAATCCAAGCTGGCAACATTGCCCCTATATATACTAAAGGAATTATTGGTAAATAAAACCAAAATATTCTTTTTTTAATCAATAAGATTAATAATAAAGGTGCTAAAAACATCGCTTGTAATTTAAACGAAAGTGCTACACCAAAACTAATTAATGCGGGAATTTGTTTGTGAATAGATAAAAAGTAAATACAGGCAATTAATCCTGTGGTATAGATAACGTCACATTGTCCCCAAAGCGAACTATTATAAATTACAGTGGGACTTAATATAACAGCTAAAAATGCCCAATTTGCCATTCTACCCACAGGATATTTCAGCTTGACAATTTTATAAGTTAAAAATGCACAAATAAAGTCAACAGTCATGGCAAAAAGTTTGATTGCTAGAATTTTCGGTAATCCAGAAAGCAGGGTAGAAGCAATCAAAAGCCAGTAAAGATAGGAAGGTGTATAATCAGCAAAACCATATTTTAATGCAATAAATCCGCCATGAGATGCAATAAAATCATACCAAGGATCTAAAAAATATTTATAATCTACTGATTTATTGGGAACACAAACTAATCTGATTGTCACTGCGAATATAATACCAATTAACAAATATCTGGGAATTGGTAATTGGCAAGAGTCTAATATATGATTAAACTTATCTTTTATTGAATTCAATAATGTTTTGTGTGAATTATTCATGATTATTAATTATGATACTTTTATCTTTGTAAATTGTATTTTAAGAGAAATAGTAAATGCCGTACCATTATTGATTATTTACAAGTTGGACTATTATTGACGTATTAAAACTTACCATACTTTGGTTGAATCTCTGATGCAACAGATGAAAAGTATTAGAAACTTAATAGATAAAAACTTAATCAATAATTATTACTGATATGTTAAACTAACAGACATCGCTTTCTGCTCAAAAACATGCAATTAATAGCAAAGCAATATTACACCCCAGAAGAATATCTGGAATTAGAAGCAACTGCTGACTACAAAAGCGAATACATTGACGGACAAATCATATTTCCTCATATAAAATCCGCAGTCGAAAATTCTACATCTTGATATTCTCCACTTTAAATATCTCCTCCTATCCTACCCAAATTTCTTGAGCAAAACCTATTGCCAATTTACCAAGTAAGGTGATAAACAAACCCATAACTAAATAAGCTTGACGCGGATAACGAGATAAGCAGATACCAATAGCTGCACTCAGAGGAACGATTCCATAAGCAAGACGACTTAAAGAAATTGTGCCACCAGAGGCTAAAAGTAAACCAATACCACAAAAACCATAAACTACCATAACTGGAGTTAGTTGCTGACGGAAATACCATAAAAGGTAGGTACTACCTAATATCATAGATACATTCAGTAAATTATTTATTAATCCCTGATCGGCAATTATTAATGATAATATGATTATCGCATAACCAGCATAGAATATCAATGGATTAAAATATTTTCGCCAATAGAATAAACAAGAAGAACTAATTACAATTAAACCAAAAAATAGCGGATACCAAAAGTCTTTAATCCCGCCTTCATCATTCTCAACCCAACCAAAATACCAATTGTTGCCAAAGGGAATTTGCATAAACATATTTAACCAGCCTTCCCAATCAAAACCTAAGGAAGGCCGCCATCCTTTTTGTGCAGCAATAAAGGCTAAAAAATCATTAAAATTCAATTTACAATAGACACTAAATATTAACAACCCTGTGGCAGATAATAAACCTGCAATATAGGCAGTTAATGGTTTATTTTGTTTCCAAGCAGTAATTAAAAATGCGGGAATTAATGCCATACCTGTGGGACGTGTTGCTGTGGCCATTGCCCCACAAATTGCTGTCCAAACATATTGTTTTTGATCAAAGGCACGTAAAGCCATTGTACTCAATAACAAATACAATCCTTCTGTATAAATTACCCCCGTAAATAGAGACATAGGACAGTAAGCCATGACAGAAATTGTCCAATGGGCTGCGCTGATACCACATTGTTTTTTCACCCAAGAATATAAAAAATAAAGTGTTCCTAGAAATGCTAAATTATTGATAATTAATCCAGCTAATTCAAAAGGAAACCCGAATTTCATGAAGATAAAAATGCTGACAGGAAATAGGGGGAAAAATGCCAAATTATGTTGCTTGCCATCATCAATAAATTCGTACCCTTCAGTGGAAATTGCTCGATAATGGACACTATCCCAAGCATCAAAAATTCCCCAGCCAAAATGAGGCGTAATCCCATCTTGTAATGCTGGTAAATTGGGGGCAATCAATAACATAGCAGTCCCAATAAATATGCGACTCACAAGCCACATAGACGCAGGAAATAAGAAATCATCTGTCCAGATAAATTTGGCGATGGCTGCGACGAGCGTAGATATCGCCATTTGCGCTTTAACCATAGGCTTATGCTTTTTTCTGACTTTGAGATAATGACAATGTTAGTTTTAACTGTTTTGCTTACATCCCCACCCTCAATGTACTGATATGGTGGGGATGTAAGCAAGTCAAAAACGAAACGTCTGGATAATTAATTTTCAACACGTTGAAAGAAATTATTTGGACAGTTGAGTTTTTGACAACTATATTTTATTTATGCCAAATTATCAATGTATTTCTCGACAAAGTCAGCAGATTCAGCAACCATTTGTCTGTATTGAGAATATCAGTGATGGAATTAGATAATAGCAGTATACTATAGATAAACCAAGGGGGTGATTGATGATGGCATTACGGAGAGCAACTTTCCGACTATATCCAAATAAACAAGTCAGTGAAATGTTGTCCTACCACCGCCAACTTCACAAAGATTTGGACAACGCTGCTGTATCCAACCGCATTACTTCATCTAAAAAGTTTGGTAAATCTGTTTCTTACTTTGAGCAACAGAACTAAATGGGTCAGAAACAGGTAAAACCATCTCAAACTTGTCCAAAATGTGGGCATCAAGAAAAGAAGAGTTTAGCCGCAAGAACCCATGTTTGCCCAGGACTATTTCATTCTTATTTAACCCGCCTCCGAATGAATTCTGATAGCTTGCGTGGCGAAGCCATGTCTAATAGCAAAAGTCGTCTCAAGACGACTAAAGGAAAGTTTATAGTGAATGTGGGCTATAATAGGATGTAAAATATAAAGTCTTTTCGCCCGAATCTCACAAAAAATAAAATAATATGTATAGGAATAATATTTGAGTCCTGAAATTATTTGCGTAGGTAGGTAAGATGCAAAAGGCATGAGGTAAAAGGATTCTAGGCGATTCAGGTGTACCGGGTGTTTTTCAAAAATCAAATATGAGTCCTATATAAGCATTATATGAAATATTGCAAACATAATATAAAACTGTTACCTTCTGTCCCAGAACCAAAATACGTTGTTTTTACAGATTTTGATGAAACTTATCTTGCTCATCAAAATAGAGAGGATTATAAAAATGATCTCAAAGAACTTGAGGAGTATTTATTAAATGAAACATATCAGAAACAAATCTTTTTTGGTTGGGTTACTGGTAGTAGTTTAACTTCAGTTTTTGATAAAATAAATAAATGTGGTTTGACATTATTACCTCATTTTATTGCTAGTAGTTTAGGGACTGAACTAATCTACTTCAATCAAAACCAATACGCTGAAAAAGATAAAATATGGGAAAACAATCTTATGAAAACTGGATTCTCTGAGAATTTAGTTAATAACTTAGTTAGTTTTCTAAAATTAGATAATATACATTTGACACCACAACCTCAAATAGCAGATTGTCCTTTTTTAAAAAATTACTATTACCATCAACAAAATGATCTAATTGATAATCAGGCAATTTTGAAGATAAAAGAGTTAGTGAAAAAAGCTGGTATTCAAGTAAATATTAGTCAAGCAAATCCTTTATCTGGAGATCCAAACAATTGCTATGATGTTGATTTTATCCCATCAGGGACAGGTAAAAAACATATAGTTAATTTTATTTTACAGCAGACAAATGTAAGCTATCAAAACTCCATAGCCTTTGGTGAAAGTGGTAATGATATTGAAATGCTGCAAACTGTTAGACATGGTTATTTAGTTGGAAATGCAACCAGCGAAGCTAGGAAATTACATTTTCAAATAGCAGAAAATGAATATGCTAAAGGAATATTATCTGTATTAAAAACACTTATTAAATAATCAAGAGTCATGAGTCAGAATGTTTGATATATTACATCCCACATTCCGCAATTATGAAACGCCATATTTTTGGTATTTTTTGTGTAATCCTGAAAAAGCTGAATTGTTTATAACTCAATCAGTCTTAACCATATTTACATAAGAGTAAAGCCACCGTTAATACATAAATATTGCCCTGTAACAAATCTGGACTCATGACTGGCGAAATAAAGCACTGCTTCAGTAATATCCTGTGGAGTACCCCATTGCTGCATGGGAATTCTGACTTGGTAAGCGTCTTTTTTTTCTTGAGGAACGTTTTCATGGCGTTCTACGGGTATCCAACCGGGAGCAACTGCATTAACTGTAATACCAAAAGGCGCTAATTCGGTGGCCATGCTGCGTGTAAATCCCAGTTGTCCATTTTTGGCAGTAACGTAAGCACTGAAGTTATTAACTGAGCGGAAACAAACGTCACTACTAATATTAATAATTCGTCCCCATTGTTTTTGTTTCATGGAGGGTAAACAAATACGAGTTAATAAGTAGGGACTTTTGATAAAAAAATCCAGCATGGTTTGGAAATCTTGCCAGGTGTATTCCTCAAAGGGGATCTGGGGTTGGTTTCCTGTGGCATTTAACACCAAAATATCTACTGCACCCAGTTGAGAGGCGATCGCTTCATAAATTGCTGCTACATCTTCTTCTTGGGTAACATCCCCACGAACCAAAATAGCTTGGCAACCTTGTTGTTCAAGTTCAGCTAAAGCCTGTTTAGCCCGTGATTCGTTATTGCTGTAATTGATTGCTACCTTAGCACCTGCTTGTCCCAATTTGAGAGCGATCGCTTTCCCTAAACCAGCGGAACTTCCTGTAACTAAGGCCACATGACCATCTAAAGAAAATGACATTTAATTGCTAACCCCTGATGAAAATAATGAAATAAACTTAGACAACGGCAAATTTTTGTAATACTTGAGACAAGTTATTTAAACTCTCTTTCGTTCCCTGCTCAACATCTGATGTTTCTTCATATTCAACCACCCAATATCCCTGATAACCTGCATTTAATAGTTCTTTAATAATCGGTTCCCAGACAATTTCTCCCTCTCCAAAAGCACAGAATTGAGGACTACCATTAACCCATTGCACATCTTTCCAATGACTATAATTTACCCAAGGAAGAATATAGCGGAGTGCCATCAAAGGATCAGTTCCCTGATTCAAAAAATTAGCGGGATCATAGTTAATACCAACAGCAGGACTTTTAATACCTTTCATCATTCTGGCCACTCTTTGTCCGGTTGCAGTTGGTCCACCATGATTTTCAATCGTTATTTGAATTCCTCGTTCTTCGGCGTAATCACCGATTTTATTAAAAGCATAATGCAACAGAGGAAAAACATCTGGGAGAATATAATCATTTCTGTGATCACCAGACAATAATCTGACAAATTTTGCCCCTAATTTTTCAGCACTATCAACAAAACGCTCTACTCTTTTAATTTCTGTTTCTAACTCATTTGCATCTGAGAGTGTAAAATTATTTCTTCCTGCTATACAAATAATATCTACTCCTGCTTCTTTAGCCCAATCAGCAATTTTAGATACTGCTTGATCATCACCATCATGTAAAAGATGTTTGGGTGCTTGGGGATGAGCATTCACTTCTACTGAACGAATGCCTTGGTTAGCTATCCAGTGGAAATATTCAGGTATTTCCACTTCTCTCCAGCCCCAAGCAGCACAGCCAATATTTAGTGAATTAATGTTAGACTTTAGCATATTTTTGATTTTGGATTTTAGAAATGATGTGTATAGCTTAGAGGGTAAGCTGTCGTGCATTCAAAATGCACAACAGCAAGTCAAAAGTGAAGAAAATTTGAGGCTTATTTATTGATAGAATAACTTAATGTTTTCACAAACTTGCTCAAGTTCCTGAACGGTTAGTCCTGGATAAATAGGTAAACTCAGGATGCGGCTTGCTTGCATTTCTGCGACAGGAAAACTCCCTGCTGGATAGCTTAATTCTTTACCTGCTGTAGATAGATGAATTGGCACTGGATAATGAATTGCTGTACCGATACCGCGATCGCTCAAAAATTGACGCAATTGATCACGCCGTTCAGCTTGAATCACAAAGGTGTGGTAAACGCATTTTTCCCACTCTCGTTCCCATGGCATTATGATTTGGGGAATACCCGCAAGTTGACTTTGGTAATAGTGAGCATTTTCTTGACGTTGCTGTGTCCATTCCTGGAGGTAACGCAATTTAACTAACAGAATAGCTGCCTGTAGAGTATCTAAGCGAGAATTATGAGACCACATCACACAGTCATCACGAGTTCGTAAACCAATATTCCGCATAATTTTTAACTGGTCATACAGTTCGGAATCATCCGTTACTATTACTCCTCCATCTCCACAAGCATTTAAGTTTTTCAGGGGGTGTAAACTGAAACAACCCACTATTCCCAAAGAACCTACTCGTTGACCTTGATACTCAGCCAGTACAGATTGGGCGGCATCCTCCACTACAGCTATTCCATTTTCCTGGGCAATATCTAAAATTGGTTTCATGTTACAAGGTCTTCCCGTCAGATGTACAGGGATAATTGCCTTTGTTTTGGGAGTAATAGCTGCGGCGATTTTAGTTGGATCAATATTGTAATCATCGCCCACATCAACGAATACAGGTTTAGCACCAAGTATGCGAATACAGGTAGCTGAAGCCACGAAAGAATTAGGGACAGTAATAACTTCATCACCAGAACGAATACCAAGTGCTTTGAGTGCAAAAATTAAGGCATCTGTCCCAGAATTAACACCAACTGCATAACGAACGCCACACAATTGAGCAAACTGACGCTCAAACTCTGCAACTTGCTCGCCTAAAATAAAGTTGCCATCATCAAGGACTTCACCCATTGCTGCTAGTAACTCAGACTTGATGGCAGCGTGTTGACTTTTAAGATTAACGAAGGGTATTTGATTAATGGTTAATAGTTGTGACATTTTTAATATCCCAATATATTGATAACGACTTCACGGATGTAACCAGATTGACGATGTTCCCAGATATAAATATCTTGTAAACGTCCTAGCTGCAAAAGACCTTGAGCAATCGGAACTTGTTCAGAGGTATGGGTAAGGGCAGAGCGAATATGTGCCGGCATATCATCTAAACCTTGTCCGGCTAAAAGATATTGACCATTTTCGGGAACTAACTTCGCAAAAAAGGTTTCCACGTCGGGTTTGGCATCTTCTTCTTGAATCAATAAACTGGCGGAAGTATGACGGATAAAAAGGTTACAAATTCCTGCTGTAATTCCTGATTCTGTAATGACTGCTTGGACTTGGGGCGTAATTTGACATAGAGATTTACCAGTAGTTTGTACCTTGATTGATTGTTGGTCAAGTCTTATAGATGAGTTGGTCATTTTTATTCCTTTCCTAAATGCTCAAACCACGATTTTGTCTCTTGCTGAATTGTTTCTGGTGTCCAAACTGGAGCATCTCGCCAAAGTTCAATATTGGCTAACATTTCACTTACACCTTGACTTAAAGGTACTTGAGGTTGCCATTTTAAAAGAGTCGTAGCTTTAGTAATATCAGCCCAAGTACAATCCGGTTCTCCTGGGCGTTTGGGAATGTGAGTAATTTCTCCTGCTAATAATTTCACCAGTGTTAAAACGCTTTCAGATTTACCAGAACCAATATTAATAATTTCCCCGGTAATATCCGATTCAGCAGCTTTGATAAAGGCTGCTACTACATCACTAACGAAGGTAAAATCTCTCGTTTGCATTCCATCTCCAACAACAGTAAAAGGGGTTTTCGCTAGTTTTTGAGCTAAAAATACGCCAAATACTGCACCATAAGCTCCTGTGGTTCTGGATCTTGGTCCATACACATTAAACAATCGTAAAGAAAGGGCTGGAAGTTGATAAACTTGCGCCCAGTGCATGACTAATTGTTCACCTAAATATTTTGTTAAGCCGTATGGATGTTTAGGATGACAAGGATAGGTTTCTGATGTGGGATATTGATTAGGAATACCATAGCAAGTGGAAGAAGCTGTGTAGATAAATTTTTGGATTTTAGCAGTACGACAAGCTTCTAAAAGGACGAATGTACTATGTAAATTGGCATGATAATATGCTCCTGGATTTTGGATTGAGGGAACTAAATCAGCTAATCCTGCTAAATGAAATACCCAGTCAATATCTGTTAATATGGATGGGGAAATATCAGCAACATCTTGCTCAATAAATGTAAATGTGGAATAGGTTTGAGCCACTTTTAAATTAGCCGTTCTTCCTGTCACCAGATTATCTAAACCAACGACACTATGACCTGATTTGAGGAGGAGATCACACAAGTGGCTACCAATAAAACCAGCAGCACCAGTGACTAAGCAATGTTTAGGAGAATTTAATTTACTGTTCATACAAAATTAATAATCTGTTAGTCAAAATTTAAATTTTCATCAAGCTTTATGATCATCTAATTTACATTATCAAATTCTATTTTTTGTCATTTTATCAACCATTCTACTTAATTCTTCACAATTGACAATGATATCTTCATTCTTTACCTCACAAAACATACAAGCATAATCGAATCCTAATCCTTTAGCAACTGTATAATAGAAATGGCTAATTTTCTGACCAAAAAGTTCAATTAAAGTTAAATTTTGGGAGAAAATAATATTTGTTACTCCACCACCATGAGGAGCAATAATAAATTTAGCTTGAGCAAACAATTTTACTTGGTCAGCAAAATCTAAATCTTCTATAACATAAGGTACAAAATCCATTTTATCGAGAGTATTGCTTACTTCTTCTTCATTCAAAATGCGGCGAGCATTTGCTTTTTTACGAGAAATAAAAATATTGGGACTCAAAACCAGATTTGGATTTGCATAAGTATCTACGTTACTAAGAATACGTTCTCTTACCCAATGACAAGCTTTGATAGAAATACGTCCTCCTTCACGTCTTTTAGAGCAAATAACTAATTCATTAACTTTAGCTCTATATCCATTCCATTGGATATAATTTTCTAGACCATAACCCATCAATTCTAAAGAGCGAATTTTCCAACTAGGAATATCTTTATCAATTATTAAGACTGGTTTTTTACCTGTTTTTTGAGAATAATATTCAAGGACTTCTAATCTAGTTAAAGCCTCATAAATCCAATGAGCGTATAAATGACTCCAATAATTAACAAATGAACAAGCTAAATCAAAATGTTCTATATTAGCTATAGGGGTAATATATTGAGAATTGAAACCAGCCTTCATTGTAGAAATAGTAGTGTGTTCTAAGACATCTACTCTATCTAAAACTGTTTCTAAAATAATATTCTTATCCTCAGTAAAACCAATCCCATAAATTCCCAATAACTCAACGTTTTTAACAACCACAGCAAAAGGATTAGTAAATTCAAAGCTACCTTCTTTTTCTCTAAATGCTGCGGGAATTTCTTGATAACTTATAGCTGGTTCAATTTGAATAATTTCATCATATTTTAACTGATAAAGATTATTCTCTGCTTGACATTGCTGGAGTAAATCTACTCTAGTAATTAAATTGCTGTGTAGATAGTTAAATAAAATTGAATAAATCAATTTGAGAATAGGTAATTGTTCATATTCCGCTTCTAACTTAGGAATATTATTCTCCATTTTATCTTTCTCCATCTCCTCAGTCATCGTGATGAGATTTTCGTCAATGTATCTCAATAAAATAGGATATATGAGTTTAAATATTAGCAATTCTTGAACATAACGCCAAACTTTATTCATCTGCTTGTAAATCTCTTTGTTTTGTATGGGACAGCAAAATAATTTGCTGGTTTTTTAGTAAAAGTTTAGTAAAATTTAATGAATATTTAATAAACATATTCTCAAATTCATTAAATAAAAAACTTTAGTGCTTCCAGGTTATCCAACCGAGCAGAAACTTGTAATTCTTTAGGAATAAAAATTTCTGGACTGAGTAAATAAAATTTACCGATTCCTGCGGCTTTAGCAGCTTGCATATCCGATATTCTATCACCAATTAGGATTGAGCTTTGCAAGTCTATAGGATATTTCTGACAAGCTTGTTCAATCATTCCTGGTAACGGTTTACGACATCGGCAGTTTTGACGGTAATTAGATATAGTTGATTGGGGATGATGTGGGCAGTAAAACACATCCAGTATTGTTATATCTTGGTTATTAAATTGCTCATACATCCAGACAGTAAGACTTAAAAAATCTTGTTCAGAATAGTAACCACGAGCAATACCTGATTGATTTGTGATCACAATTAGCTTATAACCTAAATCTTGTAGTAGACGACAAGTAGCAAAAATGCCATCATTAAATTCAAACTGCTCACATCTAAAAACATAGTGATGATCAATATTAATTACTCCATCTCGATCAAGAAAAGCCACTTTAATCACTGGTAATTATTCTCCTTTAGATTCAGATCCCCGACTTCTGATATCATCTGATAATTTATGGTGATGATCACAGAAGAATTCGGGGATTTTTTTCTTATTTTAACATTTCCTCAACTTTGTTCATGATGCCAATAGTATCAATACCTTGATGGGGGAGTTGTTCCCAAATTCCGCTACAACCTTCTTGATGAGTTCCCATATAGGCATATTTGGGAGAAAACCCTCTTTCTAGTAACCATGAACCAAAACGGATACCTAAACCTGTACGCCGATTTAAGGATTCAACTACTAAAACAAAGGGTGTTGAACCAATTTTTGCCATGATTTCTTCATCTACTAGATTCAATGTGGATTTATTGATTAAACCGACATTAATTCCCTGTTTTTTCAGGATTTCTACTACTTCTAAGGCGCGGTAAAGTACCTCTCCAAAGCTAACGATATAGCCGGCTGTTCCTTCTCGTATTACGTCATCTTTTCCAGGAATAAATGTATAACCATCTGCAAATAAAGGTTTACTATTTGTATCCAGAATATCGGGTACTGGGGAACGGCTAGAAAAGAGAAATCTTAACCCTGGTTGATCAAATACAGTTTCCACACAAGCTTTCATTTGATGTCCGTCGGCGGGATAATAGAGACGGGTTTGATAAGCGTCTTCTAAACCGTTATCGGCAAACATATTATTTAACCCAAAATGGCAGGTGTTATCTCCTAATTCATCTATCCCACTATGGGAAAATTGACAAAGAACGTTGGATTTATTAAGCCGTGCCATTGTAATTTCAGAAATACACATTTCCAAAAAGGCACTATAAGTGCTGAAAATGCCTTGTTTTCCTGCTTCCATGCCAAATCCTGCCGCCGCAGAGAAGTTTCCTCTTTCCATGATGCCGCCATGATAGAAAATCTCTGGATAGGCTTGACTAATTTTATTGATACCACAGGATTCTCCTAAATCACTGTCAATACACATTACCTTTTCTCGCCGTTCTGTGGGTGTCATTTGACTGAGAAGAGAGACAACGGTAGCATCAAAAATATGGCGTGTTTTGCTGCTAGAACCCGTAAAAGAGTAGGTATGTGTGAGGGGAATAACTTTTTTGAGGTAATTGACGGCTGATGTATGTCCGCGAGTTTCTAAATAGGCGATCGCTAACTCTGGTGATAGGGCATCATGTCCTAAAGGTGTGCCTTCTACTCCAACAATACCGGGAGTCATAGGACGTTTATTAATTACTGCTACTGGTCCATTAATAGTGACAGCTTGACAGAGACGAGTATATAAATCATCTAAATCTTCCCCTGCTCCAGTTAATACAGTTAATCCATGTCCAGCTAAAGTTTGACCGACGTTATAACCCTTGAGATAATCTGTTGGATATCCGCTACAGGTGGAATTGTTATCATCAATAATTAATTTGATATTGAGATTTTTAGCCACAGCTAAACGGGCGGCTTCGGCATTATTTCCTTCTTGCTGTGAACCATCTGAACCCAAACAGAATACTACTTGATGAGGATGTGCGATCGCTACTCCATTCACATAAGCCCAGAGGTGTCCTAATCTTCCCGAACTAAATTTTACGCCAGGAGTGCGTCCTCGTTCTGGATGTGCAAGTAGTAATGAATAGGCTTCTCGATAATGCAGCAGATTTTCTGCATCAAGATCACCCTGTAAAGTTGCCATTAAATATTGTGTAGCAACGCGGTGTCCTGCTTCATCAAAGAAAATTGGCACAAATTTATCTGCTACTCCCCGAAAGAAAGCATCTAAAATCATCACTTCGGGAACTGTATCATAAGCTCCTCCTGTATGACCGCCCACACCTTTGGCTGCTGCTACAGCGGTAAAAAAAACAATAGTATCTCGACAAAGTTGAATATTAGCTTTCAGAATTTCTCTTTGTTCATTAGTCAAAGTTGAATTAGTCGGGTCTAACTTCAAAGACTTGTAAACATCCAAATCAATAGGAAAGCGAAGAGTTGTTAAAGTCATTTTTTTGTTCCTTTTGATTGTTGAAATTATATCTAGGGTAGGCATTGTACAAACAATACCTTGTCCACATTGAAAAAAGCCTTGATTCGTAGATGGGTTGCGCTGTCGTTTAAGCCAACAAAGCATAAAATGGCTAAGGTATTGATATAGGAATCCGGTTTGATTCTTGAATTTTCCTGCGTAGGAGGGCAAGAGGATTCCAGAATATTAAGGTGTACCGAGTTTTGTATGGCTACGCCACGCAAGCCATCAAAAATCAAATAGGAGTCCTATATATTTGACATTTAATCCTTGCCGTAAAATTTCAAACCATCCCAAATACCCATCACACCAGGATAAGGACTATGGTAAACATTATCCATTGTCTGAATTTTATCAACTAAGTTGGGATGAGAATTTCCCACAGCAATTCCCTTTAATCCTGTTTCAAATAGGGATAAATCATTGAGAGTATCTCCACAAGCTATGGTTTCATCTGCATTAAACTTTATTTCCTCCAAAAATTTCAAGAGAGTTGGTCCTTTAGAAACTCCTTTGGGCATGACATCAAAATAAAAATAGATATTATTATAAGATGAGATAATGCAATCAAATCCGGCATTGATTACTTTTTGGATGGTGTTAGGTTGCAATTTTTCAGAATCATAATAGTAAGATACACGATACTTAGGATTGACTGCCTGTAGTTTTAATCCTGGTTCATTTGCTAATAGGGTTTTAATTTTTTCGTTAGCATTATTCCATTGTTTAATTATCCAATATTGTACAGGATAAATTGGCTCAAATGTTTCACCATGTACAATAGTTGTTCCCACATCACCAATGATATAGTCAGGTTTAGGAATATGAGGATTTTCTATTAATAAGTTGCTGATCCAGTCCAGTTCTCTGCCGGTGACATATACTAAAAGTAGGCGATCGCGTTGTTTTTCAATATATTGATAAAATTCAGATTGTTGTTGTTGAGAACCACCTAAAAAAGTGCCGTCTAAATCAGTTGCTAAAAGTAGTGATTGTTGATATTTCATGACTTAATTAACCAATAATTAATCCGCTACGGGGTGGAAGTTTAAAGTTAATAAATTCGGCTTCTTTAGTCCAGTTTTCTTGACTGGAATGATATGTAAATAATGTTTGTTTGAGTTGATTTTGCCATGATGGTTGAATACTCGCCATTGCTATTTCATTACCAGCATTTACCGCAATTAATAAAATTTCTGTTTCTAACCTTCTAGCGAAAATATAAACTTGTCCTTGAGCGGACAAGGTATGATATTCACCTATTCTTAATGCTGGATGAGAAAGACGGAGTTTAATTAATTGACGATGATATTCAAGAATATCTTGATCCCACTGTTTTTTATCAGGAAATCCTTTACGACATTCTGGATCATAACCACCGTTTAAACCGACTTCATCGCCGTAATATATGCAAGGTGCGCCAGGAAAAGTAAATAATAGTAACGTTGCTAAATATAAACTGGGGCGATCGCCTCCAGCTACATCAATTAACCTAGCTGTATCATGATTATTAATACCATTAAGTTGAGTTAATTGAATTTCCCAAGGATAAAGTTGCAGTAATTGATTAATTTCCTCCCCATATTTAGCCGCATCCGCAGGTGGTGGTGGTGCATATTCAGCAAAATGACCTTTTACCTGGCGATCGCCGACAATAAAGGCAGTGGTAGCATTAAGAAAGGGTAAACTTGACACGCCATCAAATTGTGTGCCATCTAACCACTCAGTTGCATTCATAGGAATTTCTCCCACAATATAGGCTTCAGGATTAATTGCTTTGATTCTTTCCCGAAATTCTTGCCAAAATCCAGGAGTTTTGATGTAATCTGCCGAATCTAAACGCCAACCATCTGCACCACGTTTAATCCAATATTCACCTATACGCATAATATATTCGCGCACTCCTGAATTATTAGTGTTAAATTCGGGTAAAGCACGAAGATCACACCATGAAGCATAATTAGCAGGACGAGAATTATCATAAGGTGAGATAGGCCAACCTGTAATTTTAAACCAATCTAACCAAGGAGAATTTTGTCCATTTTCGAGAATATCATTGAAAAAATAAAAGCCTCTACTAGCATGATTAAAAGTTCCATCTAAGATAAGTTTAATCTTACGATGATGAGCTTCTTTAAGGAGATTGGTAAATGCTTCTTCACCGCCTAATAAGGGATCAATTTGATAATAATCAAGAGTATGATAACGATGATTACTGGCAGATGTAAAAATAGGATTAAGGTAAATTGCATTAATACCTAAATCTTGTAAATAATCTAGTTTTTCAATTATTCCCCAAAGATTTCCGCCTTTATAACCATGAAATGTAGGAGTAGTATTCCAGTCTTCTAAAGGTATATTAAGTAACCACTTTTGTTCAGTGGGAATACTTCGAGAAAAGCGATCAGGAAATATTTGATAAAAAACGGCGTTTTTAACCCAATCAGGTGTATTAATCTTCGTATAGAAACTTGTCATGATCTCTGAAACATTAACCTCATCATTGTTGTTGATTATTCTTTACCGCGATACAACATCACCCAGATCTTCTGCCAACCTGAGCAGAACATTATAATACTTTTTAGAGTATGGTATGTGAATTATTGCAGGATATGTGCCAGTTAATTTGTTTAAGACAAATCCATTGTGTATCTCATACAGTTCTGGTAAAATTTCCCATTCCCCTGCTGTACACCAAAAAATATCACAGCAATAATCTAAGGTTACTGTTTCAGGATTTTCAAAACAGTATTTTCCATACAATCTTTGATCACTACCGTTTTCATGAAAATTCGGATAAGAAAGAATATTATCAATCATCTCACAGACATATTTTTTGTATCCCATGAAAGTCCCTGCGTTCAGATATTTATAATCATAGGGAACTTTAATGCTATCGTAAAAATCTTTGTATTCTTCGTACTGATGAGAGTACCATTTCTCTGCTGCAAATAATATCTTATAACCACCTTGAATAAATTTTTCATATATACTGTTAGCATTCTGTACATACAGAACATCAAAAGCATCAGTAACAAGAACTATTGTGTCATCTTTCACATCCTTTAGTTCCTTCAAAATCAAAGGAAGTCTTAGAGAATTGGCTGACCATTCGAGACCTTCACCTAGCACCTTAACGTCTATATTTTGTTTTTTAGCAGATCTCAAAAAGAGTTGTACCTTAGAAAAAGACACAGAGTTACAACAAGTATAAAATGCGATATTTGGGCTTTTCTTCATTTTGTGACAACCTTACCTCTTACAAAAAAATATTGTGGTTTGCTGATTATAGCTTAGAGGGTGTTTGAAAAGTCTTAATTCATACTAATCCTGGCGACTAGAAGTCGCGGTTCATCTTGCACACAGACAAAACCCACGGAGGTGGGTTTGAAACCCTCGATTTTTCATTAGTCCACGCAGGTGGACTTTGCTTGTGTAGTAGTGAATTATATTCGCCCAAAACTTTTCAAACATCCTCTTACATTCCTCGTGTTTTACCAATGAGGAATGAGAATTTAATTATGGAGAAGAATATCGGTTAATCATTTCTCCTTTATTTTGTAACAATTTATCAATCAATTGTTCAAATAGTTTATCTGTCACCATGATGCCTTTATGAGATTGATTTCTAAAAGATAAACACAAGTTAGCCGCATAAATAGGAGATTTCAAGGCTTTTGTATATAACTCGATAATCTCAGTTTTATCTTCTACAATTGCGTGCATTAGAATAGGACTAAAAAGCCCCATATTTGGAAAAAGAGGTAATTCCATAATCTCATAAAGTCTGCTTAAAAATTTCGTACTAACTGCTAATCTGGATAACCTTCCGGTCTGATTTTTCAAGATTGATTTAGTCGCATATATATAAAAGTCCAAAAAACTATTCTTTTGAGTAAAATAAACTAAGGAATTAGTGACTTTTTCAGTACAAAATAAAGTTCCCTCACCCAAATTTTGATCATCTTCTGTATCCAACCAAACTTCACGACAAACTAAATATTCTTCTGTCGTTTCAATGTTTAAATTATCGGGATCAAAAACTACTACATCAGCATCCATCCAAATAGTTTGCTCATATCCCTGTTCTAAAAATTTTTTCGCTATTTCTAATCTAGCTAAATCAGCAATAACGTTAATTTTACCTTGAGATTTATCTATATACCAATCGGGAACATAGTCAAAAAAGTTGTCTACTCTTCGGTAGTCAAAGCCTTTTAATTCTGCCCAATCTTTGACTGTTTGCATACAAGTTTCCAGCCAATTTGGTGTTTCATTTCCCCGATAGGATTGATAAACAATGGTTTTCATATCAATTATTCTCTGTAAAATTCAAAATATTTTAATCCTTCTAAAATGCCATTTGCAAAGTGACTTTTTGCCAGATAGCGATTCCCTGGTGGGGAATTTTCATGCCAATCTAATATTTTTGGTTCGGCATTACCAACGATAATAGCGGGACAAAGCATATTTTCAAACATAGATAGATCATTACCTGAATCTCCGCAAATAAGAGTTTGTTCATTAGTAAAACCTAACCGTTGTTGCAGAAAAAGAGCAGATGCAGCTTTATTTGCTAATGCTGGTAAGATATCTAAAAATGCACCCCCAAAGTTATCTATCATTTGTACTGCTAAACCATGATTTTGCCAAATAGCTTTTAATCGCGGAAGTGTTACTGATAATCCTTTAGTATTAGTATAATAACTAACCTTAAAGTCCGTTTGTTCTAAGGGAGATTGGGGGACTAGGCAAGGAAATCGGCTGGTTATTTCTATTACTTGTTCTCTATCCCAACCCAGGGAGATTTTGTTTTTCCACTCAGAATCGGGGGTTTCACTGCCTGGGTAGTAAATTTCTGTACCCGTTGCCAGGACGAGTATATCAGGTTCTAAGAGTTCTTTTTGAGCGATCAGTTGTTGATAGAGCGGGAGAGATCGCCCTGTGGTGTAACAGATAACTGTACCGTCAATACGGCGCTGTTTACTTAACCACTGATTTAATTTCTCTAAAGCTAGATCATCACCAACTAAAGTCTGATCTAAATCAGTCACAAATAAAAATTTTGCCACCTTTATTATTGTTATTAATATTTTAAACTGTACATTTAAGTAGGTGAAGACAATAAAACCAAACTGTGTAAAGAAACGTAAAATCGCCCAAAACCTCTTTACTCTTGCGTTTTGCCTTGCTATAACGACAATTTTCAACGCCAACCTACTTATTTAAAATTTACTCGTTGATCATACAAAAATATTACTACTTTATTGCTTTCTTAATATTCTTTAAAGATTTTCTGAAAATAATGTTAATTGGCATTAATTGAGTAAGTCATAAAAATTTATTCTTTAGATATTCTTTATATTTTCTTTAGATTTCAAAAATAGAAAAAATAGTATACATGAACAATACCTTTTCCAAATTAGAAAAAGTCTTGATTCGTAGGTTGGGTTGTGGAACGTTAGCGTTGCGAAGCAATAGAATGAAACCCAACAAATCGGTTGCGCTGTCGCTTAACCCAACCTTGTATCTTAGAGGTATGTGAGAAGAAGTGGTAGACCGTCCCAACCTGGGTCAGAAAAGACCGCTTTTTAGCAAGGCTCAGGTATACATAAAACAATGACATTAATTACTTGATAGTGTTTATGAATAAAGTACAGCAGCGACTTCATCCATTTTCTAATGATTACTTCCAGCAACTATCTACCCTGGGTGAGAAATTTCAAGTCACAGATCATCAAGGTAAATCTTTTGCTAATTCAGAAGGAATTGATATGGCTGCGGCTTTAGTAGAAAAGCAAAATCAGCAGTGTCGAAAAGTGATATTTATCGGTAATGGAGGAAGTGCAGCCGTAGCTAGTCATCAGGCTATTGACTACTGGCGTAATGGTAATATTCCCGCGATTTGCTTTAACGATGGTGCTTTGGTGACCTGTATTAGTAATGACTTTGGCTACGAACAAGTTTTTAGCAAACCCATTTCTACATTTGCTCAGTCTGGAGATGTTTTGTTTGCAATTAGTAGTTCTGGACAATCACAAAATATTCTTGCTGGTGTTTACCAAGCACTAAAAATGAATTGTCATGTGATTACACTTTCAGCCTTTCAACCTAACAACCCCTTACGTCAACTTGGACATCTAAATTTTTATGTTCCCACGATGTCCTATGGTTTTGCAGAAATCATGCACTTATGTATTTGTCACTGCATTATTGATGGCTTGGTAGAAGGTGCTTTACCTAGTGCAAATGTGAATAACTATCTCAGTTTAAATGAACTAAAAGTATCCTAAAATATTCATCCCATTTATACATAGAAGAAATTCTATCTGTGGTAAACAACAAGATTTAATGATTGCATATTAAATATATGTGACAAGAACTAGAATTGTAGACCTCTTTCTTCAAAAATTGTCAGATATCTAAACCTAGAATCATCAAGTAAATAATGATGTTCTAGTTCTGAATTGTTCGATTTTTCTGTGAACTTTTGTACCAAGATTAGCAATGAAATAAAGATGCAATTAGAAATATATAGAGAAAAAATTATTGACTTTGAAACTTGTGCAGAAGTATTCACTGTCTACCATCAAAAAGGACGGAAAATCGTTCTCTGTAATGGGGTATTTGACTTACTACATCCCGGACACATTGCTCATTTACAAGCGGCTAAAGCAATGGGAGACTTATTAGTAATTTCCCTAACTGCTACTCCTTATATTAACCGAGGACCAGGAAGACCAATATTTTCTGATGAGTTGCGTGTTAATTCTATAGCTGCTTTAGCTTGTGTTGATTATGTAATTTTAACTCCCGCCGTCACAGCTTTGGAAGTAATTGAGAAAGTGCGTCCTCATATTTACTGCAAGGGAGATGAATATGCGGAAACAGAGAAAGATGTAACCCACAATATTGATAAAGAAATCGCTCAAGTAAGAGCTTACGGAGGTGACATTCGCTATACTCAAGAAATTACTTTTAGCTCTACACGACTGATTAATAATTATCTTGATGTTATCCCTCCAGAATTAAAACGTTATGCCAATGATTTTAGTCAACAATATGCTTTTGAGGATATTAGAAATGCGATAGAAGCAATGCAGGATCTCAATGTTTTGGTGTTGGGGGATATTATTATTGATGAGTTTGTTCACTGTACAGTTCAGGGATTAACCTCAAAAGGAAGAGCGCCATCAACCCGCTTTGTGAAAAAAGAACAACATTTGGGGGGAGTTTTTGCGATCGCTAACCATCTCAGTAGTTTTGCCAAATCTGTCACCCTAGCTAGTACCATTGGTGATGAACCAGATGTACATCATTTGATTGCTAATCATGTTGATGGTACGCTGCATCTTAATTTACATTGTGTAGAAAAATATTCTACAGTAACAAAGTGTCGTTATATTGAACAACAAGGGAAAACCAAGGGTTATACCCAATTATTTGCGATTAATTCCATAGACGAAGAAGGACTAGCACCCCAAGAACGAGAAAAACTTTTAGATGCTTGGGAAAAACTGTTAAAAAACTGCGATTTAGTGGTTTTGGCGGATTATGGTCATGGATTAATTGATGCTGAAGCAATTGAATTAATTCAATCACAAGCACCATTTTTAGCCTTAAACTGTCAAACTAATAGTGCTAATTACGGTTATAACCTAATTAGTAAATATAAGCGAGCCGATACATTTTGTGTAGATGAACAGGAAATTCGTCTGGCATTTTCTAATCGTTATGGTAATCGAGAAGAGTTACTAAAACGGTTGCAATATCATTTAGGGGCGCAACAAGGTTGGTTAACTTTAGGATCTGCTGGTTCTTTGGGAATTAATACTCATGGAGAGATGGAAATTACTCCGGCCATGACACAACAAGTCAAAGATACCACCGGGGCTGGAGATGCCTTTTTTGCCCTAGCCAGTTTGAGTGCTAAGTTAGATTTGCCTGTGCAGTTAGGATCATTTTTAGGAAATTTGGCCGGAGCGATCGCTGCCAATGTTTTAGGAAATGAAAAGCCTGTAGACAAGGGACGCTTATTAAAGTTTGCTAAAACAATTTCCACATTTTAAAAGATAATTAAGGAGTAAATCAATGAATCCAATTCAACAAGTTTTAGTGACCGGTGGTGCTGGTTATGTAGGAGCTATTTTAGTTCCTAAACTTCTGCAAGCTGGATATGGAGTTAAGGTAATAGACTTGTATCTTTATGGCAAAGATGTATTAAATGCCGTTAAAGATCATCCTCATTTAGAAGAGATTGAAGGCGATATCCGCGATCGCCAACTTCTAGAAAAAATCATGCCAGGATGTGATGCTGTCATTCATTTAGCTTGTATTTCCAACGATCCCAGCTTTGAATTAGATCCAGACTTAGGCCGTTCGATTAATTATGATGCCTTTTTTGACTTAGTAGACGTTGCCAAAGATGCCGGAGTGAAGCGGTTTATTTATGCTTCTTCCTCCAGTGTTTACGGCATCAAAGAAATAGAAAATGTCACAGAAGACTTACCCTTAATGCCTTTAACAGACTATTCTCGTTATAAGGCTTTATGCGAAGAAGTCTTATTGAGTAAACGAGAACCAGGTTTTGTTACCTTAGTTTTGCGTCCTGCTACAGTCTGCGGTTATTCCCCCCGTCAGCGACTAGATTTAGTGGTGAATATTCTCACTAACCACGCAATTAATAATGGTAAAATTACAGTTTTTGGTGGTCAGCAAAAACGTCCCAATATCCATATTGAAGATATGACCGATCTGTATCTAAAATCTCTACAATGGTCAGATGAAGCGATTGACGGTAAAATATTTAACGCTGGCTATGAAAATCATACCTTGATGGAAATTGCCGAGATGACCCGTCAAGTAGTGGGAGAATCTGTAGAAATTATGACTACACCCACCGACGATCTGCGTTCATACCATATTTCTTCAGAAAAAATTAAGCAAGAACTGGGATTTGTCCCTGCACATACTATAAAGGAAGCGATCGAAGATTTAGCTTCAGCATTTAAAGCTAATCAGATTCCCAATTCTCTCACAGATACTCGTTACTATAACGTGAAAGTAATGAAAGAAATTAATTTCCGGTAAAACTTACCCCAAACAATCATCTGTAGGGAGGGAACAGGCCGTTTAACCCTACAGATAATGTGTAACGTTAAGGTTGGGAAAAGACCTGTTTTTAAGTATAAATCCTTCTACAAGAGATCGTATGTTAGCGATCAATGTAGAACCCGGTGTTGTCGCTTTTTATGAAGGAGAAAATACCTTTGATGAAGTACATAGAGGATTAATTGAAGAAGGATTTTGGCTATTAAGTCTCAACTTACAGAACCATTCTCGAATTAAGCAAAGCACCCGAAAAGCACTCTCTGATAAATTTGATCAGCAGCAGATTCCACCCATTCAATTTGATCAATTACCAGGGAGTCCTATAGTAGTGTGTTAATTCTGAATCCCTTATCCCATAAGACTTCATGCACAAAATGTGTCGCATATTTTTATGAGAAAGTGCCTGGAACAGATGCTTTCGGTGTAAACTACGGTAACACCAATAATTTCCCAGGAAATCGCTCCAAAACACACAAAATTAACATACTAGCTATGAACCCTATTTTGCAACAAATTCAACACCATGCTGCCGCTCTACCGATATCATCGCAAGCGGAGTTACTGAATTATGCTGTTTACTTAGAACAAAAAGCACGAGAAAAAACGCCTATCACTTCAAACCAAGCAAGGCGCGAAGGTTTGGCGCAAGCATTGACGCAGGCGGTGGCGTTAAATCCTTTTGCAGAAATTGCTGATCCAGTTGTTTGGCAGCGTGAACAACGTCAAGATCGCAATTTATTCGGGAGAGACAATGCTGATTGATAGCAATTTAATTATTTACGCCACTCAGCCGCCATATACGCAGTTGCGTAGCTGGTTGGTGAATTATGCCACGCATTATTCTGCGATTAGGGAACACCAAAAAATAAATTACCCAATTTTGTGGGATGGTCATCCTGCCCGTCCTTGATGATTAGCGGGCAATTCGTCCCGCACCACAAGAAATTTTTGGGTATTTTTTTAATTGGAAGTCCCTTAATCAGCTTCAGTAAACATCGCAATCAAGCGATTCGCTGGTTTAGCCATTGCCACATACAAACTTTTTGGTAAAGACCATTGATTACCGGGCTTATTGGGGTCAAGATAAAACTTGCATAAACCTTCAATAAATTGTTTCATTTTGGAGATTTCATAACCCCATGCTTTTAATGATGGTAAAACTTCCGTTTCTACTATTGTTAATAATTCATCTCGTTTGCTAGTTACTCTCATGGCATTAAAAATAGTCCATGCCATTTCTAATGCTTCCAGAGTACCATCATTACCTCCTTGATAAAACCATTCAATATCAAAATCAATCATTCGCACATTTCCCTGGGTATCAATCATTTCATTCCCAGTCCAGCGATCAGCATAAATAATTCCCTGTCTGTGAGCTAAATTCATTTCTTGTAGAACCTTCGGCAAAAATTTGACTTCTCCAGTTTCTAGAAATTCCAACAAAGTTTTCCCTGTTACATATTCAATCAGCATCCAATCTTGATCTGCATGGATTAATTTAGGAACTGGTAAGCCGACAGCTAATGCCCGTTTGATAAAATCAACTTCATCTCCAATATTTCTGAGTTTAAAAGAACCGCCATTTTGGATAAAGCCAGTGGCTTCATACATATACTGCATATAAGCATCACCAGCTTCAGTGGAAATATCCCGTCTGGCACGAAAAACGCAGCGATCTGTGGCTGTTGTAATCAATAAGATATGATTAAATAATCCTTCTGATTGGGGTTTTTCTATTGTTGCTGTTTTACCTCCAGGTAAATAAGCTAAAGCACTTTCCAATCCCTGAGCGATATTTGTTGGTAGTGTATTCTTTAAATTTTCTGCAATTGAATTTTTCATTAGCTTTAACCAATACTTAATTTTAAACTAATTGCTAAGAAATCAAAAAACTCAGCCAGAATTTGATCATAGTGAGAGGCAAATTCAAGCTGATTAATTTCCTCTCGACTAAAATAGGCTAATTTTTGTCCTTCGTGTAGGGTTATTTGAGAAATATCTAAATCCAGCCGAGTCCAAAAAATGTGTTCATCACATTCTTGCCAAAAATAAGACTTAAAGAATTTAATTTCGCCTAATTCCAGTTCCATTTCTTCAACTAATTCTCGGCGAATAGCTGCTTCTGCAGATTCATTTTTCTCTATATATCCTCCCAGGAATGCCCAAGTGTTAGGAAAAGGAATAGAGCTTTTATTATCTCGAAGTACAAGTAAAACTTGCTGCTGACTGTTGAGAATAATTATGTCAGCCCCTGGCGCTTCTCTCATTTTAACTCTAATTTAATAAACTTTAATTATTATATGATCAAGAACTAAAATTAGAAAAATAATCTTTATTCTTTAATGTTTTCATCAAAGGTCAAAAAGAAGGACAGCAAGTGGTAATTAACTCACTAATACCAAATTAAGATGAAACTGCATAGAATAAGATTTCAAGAATAATTGACCGCAGATAAACGCAGATGTAACCGCGTTAGCGGCTTCCCGTAGCTTGCGTGGCGTTCGCGGTAGCGTGCCGGAGGCATCAGCCATAGGGTATGCAGATAAATACGGATGAATTAATGGATTTCATGATTCTGTGCAGCCTTACATAAAATTGGTATAACTCACTTCCCTCTTTAAGCCGATTTAATTTTCAACAGTTGTCAGAGAAACTGCATTAACTTCAGTATCACTACTCAAAGATTTTGGTAAATACACTAGCATTGTCACCATTTTGGCAAACATAAATAATATAATGGATAGCCACAAAAGATAGTTGTTGTGAAAATACCAAGCTGCTATAGCTGATGGGATAAATCCCAAAGTAGCAGAGATCAAACTGACATTACGAACAATTTTCCCTTCTGCTAATCCTAAGAAATATCCTTCCAGCATTGAGGCAACAGAATTGAATATAAGTATGAAGCATAAACACCAAATATAGGTATCAATATGTTCAGTAATTTCCGTATGGTTGGTTAATATGCCAAAGACAGCCTGGGGAAAGAAAACACAAATTGTAGCTACAGTGAGTCCTATCAATAAGCTGCTGGCAACTGAAACTTTCAGCAAGGGTAACAATTTCTCTTTTGAATCTTTACCTTTCAAGTTTCCGCTTAAGGTTTCGGTAGCAAATCCCATTCCGTTAGTTAAGTAAACATTTAGATGTGTTATCTGTCCTAATAAAGAATTTTGGGTAAAGAGTATCGTTCCCATCATGGCACTCAGATTACTAAAAATAGTAAAGACAGACATCTCACTTATAGTTCTAATCAAGATATCTCTATTGAGAGCCAACATAGTTTTCAACTCTGAAAAATCCATGATTTGTGGGCTAACTGCGCGGATTTCTTGCCACTGAACTTTCCGACTAGCTAAGAGGATGCCGATAAACAACATTAAGTATTGGCTAGATGCTTGAGATACTCCAGCCCCTACACTATTCCAACCCCATTGAATAATAAATAAGTAGTTTAAAATTATATTGGCTGCATTGCCAATAACTGAAAGTACCACAACCTTACTATTCTCCTCTCGTCCCAGTAACCAACCAATGAGAACGAAGTTCAGTAAAACAGCAGGCGCTCCCCAAATGCGAGCATTGAAATAGTCAATGCCGGCAGCTTTAACATCAATATCAGCACTCAAGAGCGAAAAACCTACCTCTCGCAAAGGATACTGCAAAATTAACAGTACGATACCTAATCCCAAGGCGATTAAGCCATTGCGTAGTCCCACTAGCAGTGCAGCCTCTTGATCATCTGCTCCCACAGCTTGAGCGGTTAACCCAGTGGTTCCCATACGTAAGAACTCAAGAATCAAATAGACGAGGTTAAACAAGATATTAGCTATGCAAACCCCTGCTAAGGCATCAATTTCTTGCAGATGACCCAAAAAAGCTACACTGATTAAACCCGCTAGAGGAATCATCAGGTTTGAAAGAATATTAGCGATCGCAAGACGGTAGAAACGAGGGAGAAAGTCATACTGTTCTGTTCGTGTTAAGTTCATGAGTTAATTCAGTATTTAGCTTACTGGTTGGATTTTAGACCGAGTTGAGTCGAGATATAGACGAATTTGTTACCCGCTTGAGTTCCTCGATTCTTAAGTCCTCATCAGCAGTAGAATTGTCAACAAAGGTATTTTCTTGCCCATAATTAACACTTAGGAGTGCAGGTTCTGGTATTTCAGTATCCGGTATTAAATTATCAACAGAGCCACTTATCTACCCATTATTACTACCTTGAAGCAGTGGTTCTCCTGAAACTGGATCTAGCTGTGTGCCATTCCCAACAAACGCGCTCTGTAACGCGTTGTTAACAACTTCCTCTGCTGGTTCTGGTGTTACCATAGCTGGTGTGCCATCCTCAACAGAATCTATTTGCCCCCCGTTATTGCCATTTGGGGTTGATGTTTCTGGTAAAACAGGGGATTGTTAATCGCCAAAAGCCTGAAACGACGGATTTTCGTTCATGCACATCATGGTTAATTTGTACAGTGCGTAAGTCCTAGTAACAATCTTTTTCCCCATAAATCTGGTTTTCCATAAATCTGGTTAGTTGGGTTTCTGGTTTCATATCTAGCATACTGGAAATTGGTGTAGGAAAATCTATTTGGTATAAAGCTAGTTCCCATTCAAACTAACTTTTTGAGCATTCAAACTAAATAGACTGTTGAGGAACTGTAATATCCACCAATTTGATAGCCTCTACAATTTCCCTGACAGGAGGACAAGATAGCTAGAAGGTAGATAAGGCAAGCTCCATAGCTCTTTGCCCTTTGATGTAATCCTTCAAACGATAGCGGCTAAATCGCATTAGTTCTTCTATACTTTTTTGGAACATTTGATGTACCCCACGTCAAAAATCTCAACTTACTGATGGGGATGTAGAAACCCCATCTTCAACGAAGTAAGATGGGGTAGTTTATGTAATGTTACGCATTTATGGCCAAAATAGCAAAAGTTTTGATTGGAGTTAATTGATTGTCGGAATTGCTCTTATCAACGAGTCCCAAGCCATTTATAGTTGAAATTATCTGTTAATGCTTAAAAAATTGTGAAAGCTATTACTTTACTGGGTTCTACTGGCTCAATTGGGACGCAAACCTTAGATATCGTCTCTGAACACCCCGATAAATTCCGCATCGTTGGATTGTCCGCTGGACGGAATGTGGAGCTATTCGCGGCGCAAATTCGCCAGTTTCGTCCCCAAATTGCCGCCATTTCTGCTGCTGAAAAGTTACCGGAACTCAAAGAAGCCATTAAAGACTTAAATCCTCAGCCCATTTTACTGGCTGGGGAAGCGGGAGTCATAGAAGTTGCTCGTTATGGCGATTCTCAAACAGTAGTTACTGGTATTGTTGGTTGTGCTGGCTTATTACCGACCATTGCAGCTATTGAAGCGGGGAAAGATATTGCTTTAGCCAATAAAGAAACTATCATTGCTGGCGCTCCTGTGGTGTTACCTTTGGTGAAAAAACACGGGGTGAAACTATTACCAGCAGATTCCGAACATTCTGCTATTTTTCAATGTTTGCAAGGTGTTCCTAAAGATGGTTTACGGAAAATATTACTTACTGCTTCCGGTGGTGCTTTTCGAGATTGGCCTGTGGAAAAGTTACCAGAGGTAAAGGTTGCTGATGCTATTAAACATCCTAACTGGTCAATGGGGCGAAAAATCACGGTAGATTCGGCAACTTTGATGAATAAGGGTTTAGAAGTAATTGAAGCTCATTATTTATTTGGAGTAGATTACGATAACATCGAAATTGTCATTCATCCTCAAAGTATTATTCACTCGTTAATAGAATTACAAGATACGTCTGTTTTAGCTCAACTTGGTTGGCCAGATATGCGTTTACCTTTGCTTTATGCTTTATCTTGGCCGGAGCGAATTTACACTAATTGGGAAAGATTGAATTTAGTTAAATCTGGTGATTTAACTTTCCGTGAACCAGATCATCACAAATATCCTTGTATGGGTTTGGCTTATGCTGCGGGTAAGGCTGGTGGTTCTATGCCGGCGGTGTTGAATGCGGCTAATGAACAAGCTGTGGCGTTATTTTTAGAAGAGAAAATTCACTATTTGGATATTGCTCGCTGTATTGAATTTGTCTGCGATCGCCATCAAAATGATAACACACAAAATCCCTCTTTAGATGACATTTTAAATGCTGATAAATGGGCTAGACAAGAAGTTTTCACAGCTATGAAAAAGGTAGCAACTCAACCACAGATAATTTCTGTTGGTTAAAAGTTAGCATAATCCTACACTGTACCGAATAGGATTAGTGTAGGATTATATTTTATCTATTTTCTTGGGTTACTCTAGAGATACACCTTATTGTTTATCAAAAAAATGCCAATATAGTTTTGTAGTTGTAATTTTTAGCTTTTCGTCTACCGTTAATTAACCCTTGCACCTAATAAATGTTTGCTGCGTCAAATCAACTGCTATGGTCTATGATAGGCTTGCTCCTCACAATGGGTGGTACTTTTCTAGAAGCCTATGGTATTACCGCACCTTGGAACTGGAGTCAGCACGGAATTGGGACCTTTTCATTAGGTGTCAGCTATCAAATTGGTGCAGTGCTGTTAGTAGGCTGTTTAGGAGGTCAAAATGCTGGTGCGCTCTCGCAAATTGCCTATTTAGTCATGGGATTAACCTTACTGCCAGTATTTGCCGAAGGCGGCGGTATCGGTTATGTTAAGCTATCTCAGTTTGGCTATTTGTTGGGTTTTATTCCCGGAGCTTGGATTTGTGGTTATTTAGCCTTTAAAGCTAGACCTCGGCTAGAAACTCTGGCTTTTAGTTGTTTTTGTGGCTTATTCACTGTTCACATCTGCGGTATTGCTTATTTAATTATTAGTTATATTCTGCCTTGGAAAGGAACAGAAAATTTATCCCTAATTCAAGCTATCCTCAAATACTCCTGCTTTGCACTACCAGGGCAACTAGTAGTTGTTTGTGCTGTCACCATAGTAGCTTATCTGCTACGACATATAATGTTTTATTAGTCATTGGCCATTGGTCATTGGTCATTGGTTATTGGTCATTGGTCAGTAGCAAAGAAGAACAACTGACAACTAACAAAGAACAACTGACAAATTTATTATGCGGATAAAAAATCGCTTCTTCTGGATTGCTGCTTTGATAGCATTTTTATTAGACCAATTGACAAAATACTGGGTAGTGCAAACCTTTAACCCAGGACAAACACTGCCCTTACTCCGGGGGATATTTCATTTCACTTATGTTACTAATACAGGTGCAGCTTTTAGTTTATTAAGTGGCAAGGTAGAGTGGTTACGGTGGCTATCTTTAGGTGTAAGTTTAGTATTAATGACCATTGCATTATCGGGACCATTGTTAAGTTTTTGGGAGCAATTGGGTTATGGTTTGATTTTAGGAGGAGCAATGGGCAATGGTATTGATAGATTTGCCTTAGGGTACGTCGTTGATTTTCTCGATTTTCGATTAATTAATTTTGCCGTATTTAATTTGGCTGATTCTTTTATTAGTATTGGCATTGTCTGTCTGTTAATTGCTTCATGGCAACAAACACCAAGTAATTAAAATTTTTTATGAGTTCCCCCCAACCTCCTCAAAAACCAACAACTCTACTTGGTCAAGTGACTCAAGCAGTAAGTACTATTCAAGCTAGAGTAAGTTCTTCCATAAAGCTCAAACCCAACGCTAAAGTACCAAAACTGTTAGTACATGATGCCGGGGCAAATACAAGGGAAGAACATAATCTGTTAGGCGATCGCCATATTCTCGGACGTAGTTCTAAATCTTGTGATTTCGTCGTCCGTAACCAAGTTGTCAGCGCAATTCACCTCTCACTCTCGCGGGATTCCACCCAAAACACTCCCGCTTTCACGATCAAGGATGAAAACTCCACCAACGGTATTTATCTGGGCAAAAGGCGGATAAATGCTCTAGAACTGCGTCATGGTGATGTTATTACCTTGGGACCCCCTCAACTAGCTGCTTCTGTGACTGTGCAATACATAGACCCACCAGATTGGTATGTGAAAGCTGCTACTTGGACAGCCTATGGGATCGGTGGTGTTACAGTTTTGATTGCCTTGTCCATAGGTGTAGAATGGATGAAATTTTCTGTCAGACCCTTACCTACAGCGACTAAAGCCCCTGTGGTTGTTTATGCCCGTGATGGCTCAACCCCACTGCGTGAGCCGCGAAATATCGCTCACACAGACCTGAAAAAAATATCTGACTTTGGACCATATTTGGCCTCTGCTGTTGTAGCTTCCGAGGACAGTCGTTATTATTGGCACTTTGGGGTAGATCCCTTGGGTGTGTTGCGAGCCTTACTGATTAACAGTCGTAGCGGCGATGTCCAACAGGGAGCAAGTACAGTTACCCAGCAAGTAGCTCGGAGTTTATTCCGTGAATATGTAGGTAGTCAAGACTCTTTAGGACGGAAAGTAAAAGAAGCTGTCGTCTCCCTCAAGTTAGAAACTTTTTACAGTAAAGATGATATTTTACTAACTTACTTAAATCGAGTCTTTTTAGGCGCAGATACTTCCGGTTTTGAAGATGCAGCTAAATATTATTTCAACAAATCAGCCAAAGAATTAACTCTGGCCGAAGCAGCAACCTTAGTAGGGATTTTACCTGCTCCCAATGCCTTTGATTTTTGTGGCAGTGGTCCGCGGAAACTCGGAGCAGCCGATTATCGGAATCGAGTCATTAAGCGACTGCTGGAAATGGGTAAAATCACCCAAGAAGAAGCCAACCGCGCCCGTCGTTCTACCGTCCAAATTAGCCCTAAAGTTTGTGAAAGACAAGCCAAAACCATTGCGCCCTATTTTTATGATTACGTCTTTCAAGAACTGACATTAAGACTAGGTCCGGCAGCAGCAAGAGAAGGTAACTATATCATTGAAACCCAACTTGATCCAGCTATCCAAGCCAAAGCGGAAACAGAGTTAAAAAATTCCATCACCAAAGACGGCTCGAATTTTGGTTTTTCCCAAGGGGGAATGGTGACTCTCAACGCGAAAACTGGGGGTATTGTCGCGATGGTAGGAGGGACTGATTACAGAAAAAGCCAGTTCAATCGCTCTGTGCAAGCCCAACGTCAGCCAGGTTCTACGTTTAAAATTTTTGCTTACACTGCGGCCATGGAAAAAGGGATTTCCCCATATAGAAGTTATTCTTGTAGTCCTTTAACTTGGCAAGGTTTTACTTATAGACCCTGCCGGTCTGGCGCTGGTGGTAGTTTAGATATAGCAACTGGCTTGGCACTTTCAGAAAACCCCATTGCTTTGCGGGTAGCAAAAGAAATTGGCTTGAATAAAGTAGTAGATATGGCGCAGCGGTTGGGTGTGAAATCTGATCTGGAGGCAGTTCCAGGCTTGATATTAGGTCAAAGTGTCGTTAATGTTTTAGAAATGACCGGGGCATTTGGAGCAATTAGCAATCGTGGAGTGTGGAATCCTCCTCATGCTATTAGTAAAATTCGAGACAGTAGTGATTGTAAGGATCTTAAAGATCTACAAACCTGTCGGGTAATTTACTCTTTCGATACCGATCCAAATGGTAACAAACGAGTTATCAAAAAAGAAGTTGCCAATCAAATGACTACTTTGATGCGGGGAGTAATTACTAATGGTACAGGTCGTAGCGCCGCTATTGGTTTAGGGGAAGCAGGTAAAACCGGGACAACGAATAATAATGTTGATCTCTGGTTCATTGGTTTTATTCCCAGTCGTCAACTTGTCACCGGCATTTGGCTAGGAAATGATAATAATTCCCCTACATCTGGCAGCAGCGCCCAAGCGGCACAACTTTGGGGTAATTATATGGGGAAAATTACTAAATAATTAAAAATTAATAATTAAAAATTAAAAAATTGGATTCTTCTTTTTTAATTTTTAATTTTGCATTTTTAATTACTTATATCCTTTCCAAGGTTTGACTATATGGGGAAAATTACTAAATAATTAAAAATTAATAATTAAAAATTAAAAAATTGGATTCTTCTTTTTTAATTTTTAATTTTGCATTTTTAATTACTTATATCCTTTCCAAGGTTTGACTTCTAATTCACCTTTAGGGGTAAAGACTACTCGAAAATGAGCTAGTGCTTCTTTATTATCGGGTGCAGCTACATTTGAGCCATAAACTGATTGGAACATCTGGGGTAAAGGTGTCTCCCGGAAGTAGTCAAAAGCAACTTGGTTGAGTGGTTCATAGTCAGCAATCACACCTTCTTTATTCACCGCTACTCGATATTTCAAGTTGCTGGCAAAGGTGGGAGTCACACTCCAATTTTGACGAATTGTACTATACAGCTTTTGATTTAGATCTGTGATTTTACTGGTGTCAGTAATTTTTTTGCCAGTTACTTCTGGTGTTTTGGCGTATCCTAGCCAGGGACTAATTTCTAAAAACCTTTTTTGGGTAAATACGACTTTGAATTGAGCAATAGGTTCATTCGGGACGCGATTAGCAGGATTATGGAGCAGTTTAGGTAGTGGTGTTTTATCTATTGCGTCACTAGCTTTCTGATTGACTGCTTTATAACCAACGATACTACCATCGGCGGCGACACCTAAACGATAGACTAAATCCTCTGGCAATTCTGAGCGATTTACCCAAGCTGGATGAATTTGGTTATAAACTTGGCGATTTAATGCCCGTAATTGAGATGGATCTTTTATTTCTGGAACTGTCTTTAAAAGTGTTTCTAAATCTTGAACTGCGGTAGGGGTTGCTGATGTTGTGGGTGTAGTTGTGGGTGTAGTTGTAGGGGTTACTGCTACTGTGGGCGTGGGAATAGAAGTGCTGGACTCAACCTCTGGGTTGACTTGAGGTGGACTGACTTGAGGTGCAGGAATTAAGCTAAAAGCCAATGCAGCTACGGCTAGACTGGATACGCCCATGGTAGCCGGGATTGCCTGTTTGAGTAAGGTTTGATTTGAACCACTATAACTGCGATTAACTGGGTGTAGTTCTAGGGATAATTCTGGTAAAGTCTGGCTGTCAGCAAAAAACTGATCTACGGCTTCAACTAAATCAAATAATTGGACTGTGTTCAGGACAATTTGAATGGGTTGTCCTTCGCTGGTGTTTCCCCCCATGTCTCCTGTGATTTCAGTGTGAACAGTTAATCTGTGGCTGTTGCTGTTAATTTTTTGTAATTCAACTAACTCTGAATTATGATTCTGAACTTGAGGGTTGGGGATATTGCTTAAAACTTCTTGGGCGTAGGCGCTGACTGCTCTAACTAAGCTTTCAAAAAATTCCCTGCCACCAACAATGGGTTGAGTATAACTAGATATATAGCATTCTGCATTCACTAATATAGATAGTTGGGGACGCAGTTCTTGAAAGTTAGCAGTCTGTGTCATGTCACTTAACCCCTCTAGGAGCAGGGTACAATTAGGCAAACTATATTTACGTTGGATATTCATAAAACCTCGTGGGAAGTGGGAAACTCAGTCCCTTTAGGGACCAGAGGGATAGTATGGCTAACGCCACGCTACGCTATCGACATGGCTCACCAGCCGCGACTCAAGGGATTTTAATCCCCGTCAATCTTAAAATGCGTAATCATAGCCATCTTTGCGGTGAATGATTTTGCAGTATTTATAACTAATACCCTGAACTAATTTTGATGCAGAAATATTGAAAGAACCTGTTGCTCTAACTGCAACACGACCAATATATTTACCGATTTTCTTCCCAGTAGTAACAATTGCTTTCACAATATCACCGGTCTGAAAACCTTTGACAAATTTAATTCTCGGCACATATCGAGATGGAAAACCAAACTTGTCAGTCCGACACATTTGACGAGTTCCATGCCCTGTTGCTTTGATTAGCAAAGGCTTGTTCGTTAAAATTTCCAATTCTCCAATTTGTCCAACACAAGCAGCATCTAGCCAATGAGTTTTAGGAAAGTTTAATCTAGTTCGGTTGAACTTAGTTTGACCACCAGAACCAGTGAAAACGGGTAAACCAGTTTCTTGAAGTCGGCTAAACAATGCCCAACGGGTAGAGTTCACAGCCGCCGCATCTTTTAAAGGTCGTTTTGCTTGTGCCAGAATACATTTGAGAAGATCCGGTTTCTTAGCCAGGAAGTCTTTAATATCCTGAGTGCCTTTTTTGATATTGCACTTCTCGCAAGCAAGACAAAGATTAGAAATCCGATTAGTGCCACCTCTGGCTTGAGGATGAATATGCTCAACTTGCAAGGGAACATTCTCAATCCCACAGTAAGCACATTTTCTCTGCCATTTCTCAAGTAGATACTCACGGACTTCGTACCCGGACAAAGTGCCTTGCTGATATTCAATACCTGATATTTCTGGATTGTCTATTTGTTGCAAGTCAAACCTGACAAGCTCTTGAGATATCCTTGTGATGGGAATAAACTTAATGAGTTTGTTAACCCAAGTTAAGGTAGTCTCAACTCGATGCTGCAAACTTGGAGCTAACCAATTTTTTGTCCTGGTTCTATTCAAAAATCTGGCTTGACGATAGCGAGTATGGCGGTTTCGTCTCCCCCTGCGGAGTGAGCGACGGGATTCTAGGGACGCTTTAATTGCACTTCCTCGATGAGAAAGTTCTGCACCAAAAATGATTTTCTCTCCCTGAACCAATGCTATGCCCGTAGTTTTGGAACCAGGATCTATTTTGAGTTCTATTGCTTGGTTAACAATATCTGAGCATGACTTGTTTAAGATGATAGTAAAGGGGTACATCCTAAATAAAGCAGCTTTTCCAGAATCCAATAATTTCCTTGCTACCGAGGGATGACAAGGGCTTAAAGGTTGTTTGTTTGTGTCGAGAACTAATGCGTAATTTGACATTTCTGCCTCTCTGATTGCTCAGGTGATGTTCGCTTTGACCTTGTTATCTGAGCTTTTTAGGCTTGCAACACTGTTTCAGTGACTTTAAAACTGTTTAATTACAAACGACAGAGCGGAAAACTAGTGAAGCAGCGCGGTCTTGGGGGTTTCCCCCATGAGCGACTGCTGAACCCCGAAGGGGCGTCGCATTCTCCGGTGTCTTGACTCAAATAACGGCTACCCTACCCTACGGGACGCTTCGCGAACGACTACGCTCAGGGTGGTCTGGTCAGTACAGCTTGCTTGATTACTCTTACAAGCTCAGTGGCTTTAGCCCTGAGTTACTGACTTCTATTTATTCTACCTCACCGTCAAAAAGAGAAATCCAGTACCGTTGCATTCCCGCTGTACCTGTACAAAATAGTAATTTTCCTAATAAGTCTATAGCTAGTTCATCTAATTTTTCATTAGAAGTTAATGCTAGGACACCGGAACGACGGGAATTCATCCGACTTTTAAAATGCGCTCTAAACCTTTCTAGGTAATTAGCTAATCTTAAATTTTGTTCTGGGGGAATCTGCTTCTCAGCCAATTGTTGATATATGGTTAGTAGTTGGCGGATCACAACTGTTAAGCGTCGAGAAATGTAGCAGGCAATAACTACTAACGCTTTGGCTTCTAAAATATCTAAAGGCCGGCGACTATGCGCTCTCCGCATGGGGTTAGATGCTCGCATCCGCCATAAGTTTACCCGATTTTTGATGATCCCTTGGAGGTCTAATTCTTCAGCAAAGGACAAAATGGCTTCAGAACCGCCTATTTCTAAGGCTTCAATGGCTAGTAACATCAAATCTATTTGCAATCTAGTTCTGGCTGGACATACCTGACCAGCGATCGCTGGATCTGGTAAAGTATCCAAAATCATGGGCATTCCCTGAGCTTTTGGGATGTTTAAAGATGTGACACTAGCAGAGACGTTCATTCTATCAAATACCTTATACGTTTCCAATAAACTGATTTACTTATCCGTCCACCGCTAATTGCTGGCGCGATATGGCAGTTCAATTATATACATTACTTAGTTTTTCTACCCAAATATTTGCATATACATTAAATTTTCAAATTCTTGGTGATCGTCAATGACATTATAGGGTAGGATTTGGCAGAGATTAGGAAAATTTTCGCTTCTTGCCCTTTGTTTCTTCATTGACCACTAACTACTTAGGTAAATAATATGGATTTAAGATCTCTGATTCGTGAGATACCGGATTTTCCTAAGCCGGGAATTTTATTTCGAGATGTCACTACTCTATTAAGCGACCCGGACGGATTGCGTTATACTATTGATTTTTTAGCACAAAAATGTTCTGAAATTGAACTTCAAGTAGATTATATTATTGGTATGGAGTCAAGAGGGTTCATTTTTGGTGCGCCTGTTGCTTATAAATTAGGTGCTGGTTTTATTCCTGTTCGGAAAAAAGGGAAATTACCGGCAGCGGTTCACTCAATTGAATATCAACTAGAGTATGGTACAGATACATTAGAAGTACATCAGGATGCTTTAGTGCCAGGTAGCAAAGTTTTAATTGTGGATGATTTGATTGCTACTGGTGGCACTGCCAGTGCAACAGCTAAGTTGGTACAAAAGATTGACTGTGAACTGATAGGGTTTGGGTTTATCATCGAACTAATGGATTTGCAAGGACGGAAACATTTACCTGATGTCCCTATTATCTCACTGGTTCAATATTAGAAAACATAATTGACAACTGACTAATGACTAATGACTAATGACAAATACAAAAATTTCCTTGGATATAAGTCGAGACTGGCTAATTAGGCGAGTTACGGATGAAACTTTTATTTATGTGATAAAACGGCTTTTACAGGCGCTATTGACGATTTTTTTAGCGTCTGCTTTGTCATTTTTTATTATGAAGTTGTCTCCGGGAGATTATGTAGATACCCTGCGGCAAAATCCGAAAATTTCACCAGAACGGATTGAGGAAATTAGGCGACAATTTGGTTTAGATAAATCTTGGCCACAACAGTTTGGATTTTGGTTAAAGCAAATTTTGACAAGGGGTGATTTTGGTACAAGTTTTGTTTATCAACGTTCTGTATCATCGCTGCTATGGGAACGAGTTCCAGCCACGTTGTTATTAGCGATCGCTTCTTTAATTATCACATGGGCGATCGCCATTCCTTTAGGTATTCTCGCTGCTGTGAAACAAAATCGCCGAACTGACCAAGTTTTACAGATAGTCAGTTATGCTGGTCAAGGTATTCCCAGTTTTATTACTGTCTTATTTCTACTATTCTTTGCTCAACTGACTACTCCACTTTTTCCGGTGGGTAATATGACCAGTATTAATCATGCAGACCTGACATGGTTAGGTAAAATTCTCGATATCGCTTGGCATTCAGTTTTACCACTAATTGCTTTAAGTATTACCAGTTTTGCGGGTTTGCAACGAATTATGCGTGGTCAATTATTGGATGTTTTACGCCAAGATTATATTCAAACTGCTCGCGCTAAAGGACTTCCAGAAAATCGGGTGATTTATGTTCATGCTTTGCGAAATGCTATTAATCCGTTAATTACTTTATTGGGTTTTGAATTAGCAGGTTTGTTAGGTGGTGCATTTATTACGGAGAATTTCTTTAACTGGCCGGGTTTAGGAAAGTTAACTTTACAAGCTGTTTTAGCTAAAGACCAATATTTGGTAATGGCGAGTTTAGTAATGAGTGCAGTATTATTGATTATTGGTAATTTAATTGCTGACTTAATTTTAAAAGCAGCAGATCCTCGAATTAAGTTAGAAGATTTGAATTAGTTAGTTGTCAGTGGTCAGTTGTTAGTGGTCAGTGGTCAGTGGTCAGTTGTTAGTTGTCAGTTGTTAGTTGTCAAATGGTTTATTATATTATTCGTTCAAGAACAGATGGTAAATATCTCACAGCCCGTGTTGATGATGCTACATCAGGATATTTATTATTATTTAAAGAAGATTTCGAGGCTTTGAGTTATCTCAATACTCATGCTGCTGATTTAGCCAGCCGGTTGACTGTAGAATCTCTTGCTAGTTCCCAAATAGGTAGTTTGATCAAACGTTGGAGTTTTGCTGGTGTAGGCATTGTTAATGATCCTTTATTACCAGAAGTTGAGTTTTTACAGCATATTTAAAGCATAAAAGATTTGGATTTAATGTAGGGGTAGCGCCCCCGTGCCTACCCCGGTATTTGGGGCAACCACAGGGGGTTGGCCCCCTACAAAATTAATTGGTTTAGGGATTTTTAAAATGTTCAATTAATTTTGCCCGACTACTTACAGCGGTTTCCGCTCTTATGAGGTACAAAGTTGAATCATGAAACTCTTGTAGTGCGGGCATCTTGCCCGCTAGATATGTACCTCATAACACCGGGAAGTGCTGTATATCACTTTTCACTTACAGTCCACCAGGCCAAAGCATAAGGTTGAGTAGATTCATTTACCTGCTTCTTAAATTGCACCCGAATTTTATAATTCCCACTAGTAGGAACTGGACAAAAAATATGTTCCACACTATCAACCTCACTCACAGAATCACAAACCACAACTTCATTATTTTTCCCATTTTCCTTAACTAAATAAACATCAAGATTATTTAATCCTTTATCTATAAATGTTTCCCCTATATCATATTCCTGATTATTATTTTTATCATTTAACTCCACCAAACGATCCCAAATTAAAGTAATAGCCACAAAACTATTTTGTTTCAAACCTTTTTGCAAAGCATATTCCCTAGAAGAATTAGCATTAACAATACCATAATCCCAACCAATAGGCGGAACAGTTGCATTAGGTTTCCATTCACCACCATTCAATTGTTGATAAGCTCGAAAAGCATTTAAATGACCTGCTCCCATTTGAGCATCTAGGGGAATTTTAGGATTTTTATAAGCGTCCGTTGCTAACCAATCTTGATTTTGTTTATCAATTAAAGTCCTCGTCATTCCCAACCGTAAACCATCACCACTGTCCTTTATTTTGTCCGCAGAATTGAGTAATATTGCTTTCATGACTTGATGACGACGAGCATCAATAGTCCAATTCCGTTGTTTAGTTCGTAATTGTCTATCCACAAATTCCTGTAATAATGCCACCGTAGCCGTAACTTGTGGGGCGGCAAAACTCGTACCTGTAGATTTATTTAACTTACCATCAGGATTAAGTAAAGGAATATTAGTCCCAGGAGCAACTATATTAATTGCACTTCTCCCCCCAATATTAAATTCTTTCCCAGCTAAACGATTTTCTATACCTTGATTAATACTAGCCAAATTAGAAACGTGAACTTTATTAAAAATTCCCTCGCGTTCTGAGGAAAAAGCCACATTAATTGCGTTAAAATTATCTGTAGGAATGGGAATCCCGCCTTTGCCTTGATTGCCAGCAATTGAATATACAACATCATGAACCCGGCTAGACCAGTCAATACATAATGTTAGTAAAGCATTACCATCTAACATAGCTTCTGGTCGGGGATCACGCTCTAGAGGTTCACCAAAACTAAAATTAATCGCCCGCACATCACCACCGTTTTGTAATGCAATGTGTTGTGCTGATAAACACTCCTCCGGTTGACCGATTTTTTTTGTAGATCCGACAGCAGAAGAATATAGTCGAGCGTTTGGTGCGACACCAGGAAAAGCCTTATCTTGACTTACCATCACACCAGAAACATTATAGGCATGAGGATCAACACCAACATTTGATTTAGCCGGGACATTGCGTGAAAACACTGCAAATGGAGATACAGCCCGATTTTTAGATACTGCTTTATCCCAGCCAAACATCCCCGGACGACCAATTTCCACTTGACCAATAGCAATTTTCCGCCCAGTCAAATTATAAGGAGCTTGATGTAGTTTCAGCGCATTAATACCGTTAGCACCTAAAAAATTGCCAACCTTGACACCTGCAAAGACTGGTAAAGTCAAGCCAGAAAAACCTAAACTCCAAAAAAGTATCCAATTTTTGTGCATATTTTGGGGGAAGAGGGGGAAGTTTTCTGAAAAATTTGAATTTTGAATTAATTTTTAATAATTTCTCCATATTTTGTTACGATACTTACAGACGAAGACGCTTAAAACCCACTAGCCATGACCCAAAATTCATCTCAAAAGCCTATAGTTATCGCTCCTTCTATCCTATCAGCAGATTTTAGCCGTCTGGGTGACGATATTCGCGCCGTAGACAAAGCGGGAGCAGATTGGATTCACGTTGATGTAATGGACGGACGTTTTGTTCCTAATATTACAATAGGTCCTCTGATTGTGGAGGCGATTCGTCCAGTTACCACCAAACCGCTGGATGTCCACTTGATGATTGTGGAACCAGAAAAGTATGTAGAAGGTTTTGCTAAAGCTGGCGCTGACATTATTTCCGTACACGCAGAACATAACGCTTCCCCTCACTTACACCGTACTCTGGGACAAATCAGAGAACTCGGTAAAAAAGCTGGAGTTGTCCTTAATCCGGGTACACCTTTGGAGTTAATTGAATATGTCCTAGAATTGTGCGATTTGGTGCTAATTATGAGCGTTAACCCCGGTTTTGGTGGTCAAAGCTTTATTCCTAGCGTAGTTCCTAAAATCCGCAAGTTGCGTCAAATGTGCGATGAACGCGGTTTAGATCCTTGGATTGAAGTTGACGGGGGACTAAAGGCTAATAATACTTGGCAAGTTTTGGAAGCTGGAGCTAATGCTATTGTAGCGGGTTCGGCTGTATTCAATGCTCCTGATTATGCTGAGGCAATTACCAATATCCGTAACAGTAAGCGTCCGAGTCCAGAATTAGCTGCTGTTTAATTTAATACTTGTGATTAAGTAAGACTCAGATCCCCGACTTCTTTGAGAAGTCGGGGATCTATTTTATTACAGCAAGCCCTAAATAAACCTAATTCATCTCCTTTACCACATTTTACTCCCTGATAAAACTTCGACATCCCTGGCTTAAATCCCACATTCCGCACCCACAACTGTCACACCTCAAGGAAACGGATGTATTTAGTACATAAGAACTAACTGCTGAGAGAATTTGTTGAAGCTAAATAGGAATGATTACTATTAAGTTAGAGATACAGTTAAATATTTACGACTAAGTATGAAATTATTGGTTCTGAGGTTATTTTGATAGAAAACTTAGTTAAAAATCATTGAAAGGTTTATCCTCAATTACGATGAAAAAACTCAAAAAATGTGTTGACTCAACAGAAAAATGAGAAAATACAAAACAGATACTTTTGTGGAGTTTCTGTTGTCATGTTTAATGTAAGTAGGTTGGCATTAAAAATTGTCGTTATGACAAGGGAACAGGGAACAGGGAACAGAGAAGAGGTTTTGGGAGATTTTACTTTTCGTTACATATTACTCTTCGAGAAGCCGCTTCGCGTCTACGGTTTTTTTCCGTTCACCTACTTAGACTAACAATAAAATTATATTATATTTTTTGCCAGAAACCACCCTTATTCTTTATTGCTTCTTATTGAGAATATATTTGAACCAACTTTCCTATCTAAAATTTATTTTTTTATAGATAAATGTATTTTTTTACTCCTTTTTCATCAATTTACCTCCGTAATCACCGTTTGTGACAGTCAAGGGTGCGGAATGTGGGTTAAATCCTTGGTTTTTAAGAATTTGTATTAATAACAACAATATTTCTAGTGTCAAATACTGCTGTTCACTCAAATCCTTTCGGAAAATTGTTTGATATGATTGTGGTAACATTTTTTGCTTTGGGGGCTTCCTTATCCCTATTTTTTTACCCCCTTATTTTCTCAAATTATTGCCATATCTCATCTTCAACCGCTTTGTCACCCGTTAAGATTAATTAATTCAGTATGATAACTAATACTTTTAGGCATTGTCTCGACTCCTGTAATGATTTTTGCCCCCATTTTATTGAGTTGTTGCGCCATGACGGTAATGCGATCGCTCTCCATCTGATGCTAACATTTTCGTATTAACAACAAGTTCTCACATATTCTTGAAAAACTGGAGATAATTTAAACAGAATTTTATCTTCTTTGATTTTGGTTACTAAATACCGTTGTTGTAAGGATTGTAAACCATTATTAAAATCAACTGAGGATAAATTTAAACTTTGTCTTAATTCTTCTCTGGAAATAGGGTTTTCAAATTTACTTAGTTCTAATACTATTTCTTGTTCTTGGGTTGATAAATGGTGAAATGTCTCTTGAAAATGAGATTCCATTTGATTGGTAATATGTAAAGTATTTTCACCTAAAAAATCAACAACTTGACCATCATAATTTTTATGGATTAATATACTAATACTTTTTAAATAAAGTAAATTACCTTCATATAATTTGATTAATTTTAACCAACTATCCTCATTTTTTAATCCGGTATTTTTGAGAATTTCTGGATTATCTAAACCTGATAATTCTAAAGATTTAATAGGATATAATTCTTCATCTAAACATTCCATTTCTGGACATTGTTCTTGACTAATTAATATGACACTACTTTGATGTTGGGTTTCTGTAATCATTTTGAATAGGGTTTGATAATCTTGATATTCTGGTTGATATTTTCCCGCGAATTGACTAGGAATAAATATATTTTGTAAATCATCAAGGATAATTAAACATTTTTTATTTGTGAGAATATCAAATAATTGTTTTAATTTATCATTTATTGTTGGTAATGAGTCTAATTTGTGATGTTTTAGTAAATCATCAAGTAATAAATCTAGAGATTGAGGAAATTTTAAACTTCTCCAAACTATAGCATCAAATTTTTGTTGATGTAAGTCTATAAATCTTTTAACGAGTGTGGTTTTACCAATACCTGATAATCCTAAGATTGAGATTAAATGAGTATTTTGATTTAATATCCAATGGGTAAGGGTTTGTAGTTCTGTTTCTCTGTTATGAAAGGTTATGATTTGAGGTGCTAGGGTTAAGTCGTGATTATTTGATTTAGATTGAGTATTATTATCATTTTTTTGATGTTGTTTTGTTGAATTATACAAGATTTGTGAAAAATGAAAATTATCACCTGTATTACAAATATTTTGATATGATTCGATATTTTTTAATCTTTTAAAAATAGAACGAAAATTATCTTTATTAATAGATGTTGCTAAAGATTCAGATAAAATATTCCATAACTTAGAACCAATATTTCTCACTCGACTTTCACCAAGATTACATTCCTTAGAAATTTCCTGATAAGTTTTATTTTCCCACGTTCCCTTAATTATTAATTCTTCAATCTCATCTAGGTGTCTTCCTTCTTGTTTCAATATCAAACGATCTGCCAATTGTAAAATTTCTGTTACACTCATATAGTTTAATAATAGTGAGGACTTCGGCGATTATATCTTATAATTGTAAGATATAGCAAGATAATATGAGATTCCAAGTATTATATTTATTTACATAAATACGGATGAATTAATATATTTTAAGATAGAAATAATCAGTATTTGGGCTTAGAATAGAGCTTCAAAGAAAGCAAATGTTGATAACACACCTGAAAACTATGAAATTTCCACTGATTTCCGCATTCACTATTTTTAGCCTGTTGGGATTATGTCAGTCAGCGAAAGCATATAATCTTGAGGCTTGTGTCAAAGATCCTATGACTAGCAAGCCTCAAACGATTAACTTACTCAAGCCAGTTGACCAAAAAATGTTGAATTGTATTCCTAAATTGGATTCCATTGCTAGTGAATGGCAATCTAGATCGAATAGTATTTCATCTGCTATCAATCGAGTCCAAATAGGTAATCAAGGTGAAAATGAGATTGAAAAACTTGAATACAACTTACTGAGTAATACCATATTTTTGGTAGCCAAAGTTCGAGCTAAACATACTTGGAAAGTGACAATTCCTGAAGTCAAAGAAAAAGTACCTGTGGATAAATATCGCTGGGTAAAAGTTCCTTATCCTGATGTCCGAAAGGAGGAAAAATGTGTAGCACGTGGTAGATGGAAAGTTTGCAAAGATGTACCAGTTCCTTTTACTAATTATCGAAAGGAGAAAGTTCCCTATGTAGAAATGGAACTAAGGACAATCACACCAGAAAAAGTTGTATCTAAGAGTGCGTCAACTACCTGCAAATATGATTATACCTATAACATATCAACCTCAGAACGAAAACCAGTTTTTAATTGTGGTCAAGGTAGCCTTGGTAATTACAAACTAGATGCAAGTGCAATTACTAATATTCTCAATGGACAAACGCCTAGTTTGGGTAGTTTATTAACGAGTTTTAGTTATACACCACCTCTAATTAAAGATGAAAATCGTGATACTTACAATCCCACTAAAGAGACTATCATGCTTAATAATTATCGTTCCATAGTCTACTTTTCGTCAGAATCTTTTGTAAATTGGGCATCGTTAAAAAATTTTGCCGCATCAGCAATTGCATCCTTTTTTACTGGAGGAGCATACAGTCAAGAGATTATGCGTCAAATGACAGAAAAGTTAAGAACAGAAGTCACTTTTATGACTGTTTTTGCTTCTCAAACAGCAATCAATTTAGGTGCTGAGGAGATAGTAAAAATGATGACAGAAAAGAGTACACAAAATTTGGGAGGTTATAATGTTTCCGTGAAATTTGTAGATACACCGATCATGATTCGGAAATGTATAGTTAACACTGGTGATTGTATTCCTGAAATACCATCACCACGTTTAGGTTTTGCTGTTATTGCCAGCAAAGAAAATGCCCCATATTAATATCACTGACTTTCTGCAATAAGTTGGGTTGAGGTAACGAAACCCAACATTTCTAAACCTGACAAACTGACTCATTCAAGCTATCAGTTAAGCAGAAAAAGCAAAAACATCAATCTCAATTTTTCTCTGAGATTTTTGATTACTATTCAACATTAAACGAATATTTTCAGCAGTTTCACTACTAAAGGTTATTTCTCCACAACGATAACAAACCTTAGCTGGAATACCCTCAACCAAAATTAGTCTACCTTCGATTTCAAAAGTTTCATTAACTAATTCTTCAGTAAATTTATCTGAACCACAATTATGACAGCTTAACATCATAACCTCTTGTTTATCTTACGGAAATAATCCCAAACGAATCCATAATTGTCTTGCTATCACTTGTGATTGACTATTTAGTTCTAAACATTTTACAGTTACTCTACCAATAGATGTTATACCTATAATCAAACCAGTTTCAGAATTAACTTGAAAATGCTCTTCCCATAGGTCTTCTCTAGGATTAAAAAGACGAACTTCAATATTAGATTCAGGATCTATTTCACTAATACGAGAACCTTTACGAAGATTACAAGAACGACAAGAAAGAGCTAGATTAATTTCAGCATTAGTACCTCCGAGAGAAGTAGGAACTATGTGTTCAACTTCAAAGGGAAAATTAAATACTAATTCAGGTGCATGACAATATTCACAACGATGAATGGCGCGATCTGCTACAAGATGATAAAATTGATTCATTGACTCCATTGTTGTGCTAAGGATGCGGTTCTAGCAGTAGCAGCATTGAGTTCAAGATTAACAAGGTTATCTAACTCAATTTGTATTTCTGACGGAAGTTTCTGTTCTTGATCTCGTGCTATTCTCCAGATAGTCATTAGTTCGGATAAACGTTCTTGTTGATCTCTAGTGAAGAATTGATCAGGATGAAAGTTATCAATAATTAATAATGCCCGAAATTCAACTTCACCTAACTGTGTAGTCAAAGCATCTAAAGCTTGACCGGCAGTTTTGCCAACAGACTGTTTATCTCCAGCAATAGCACGATAAGACCTTTCACCACTGGCATTTGATATAGGTAAAATGGCAACTGTAGTCATAATGCTGATTAAGAATATTTGTTGTTTATCAATTATACCCCAGTCCTCTATTCCCTGTCCCTAAAAACTATTGACAAATTTCCCGTAATGTGCTTGTGAAATTGGGATAAGAAATAGCAGCAGCTTCAGCGCGGTGAATGGTGGTTGTACCGGTGGCGTTAAGGGCTGCGATCGCTAAACTCATGGCAATGCGATGATCTGTATGGCTATCTACTTCCGCACCGACTAAGGGAGTACCGCCGGTGATTTCCATCCCGTCCGGTAGTTCGCTGATTTTTGCCCCCATTTTATTGAGTTGTTGTGCCATCACGGTAATGCGATCGCTCTCTTTGACCCTTAACTCCTCCGCATCTCTTATAATTGTTGTCCCCTCAGCAAAAGCCGCTGCAACTGCCAAAATAGGAATTTCATCAATTAACCTGGGAATGATATCACCAGCGATGGTACAGCTTTTTAAACCACCGGAACGGACGCGGATATCAGCCACAGGTTCTCCCGCTACTTCCCGCTGATTTTCTAGTTGAATATCTGCCCCCATGAGTGCCAATGCTTCTAAAATCCCCGTGCGGGTAGGATTCACACCGACATTTTCGACTACCAAATCTGAACCAGGAACGATCGCCCCCGCAACTAACCAAAAAGCCGCTGAACTGATATCACCAGGGACAATTACAGTTTGTCCGTAGAGTTTCGCCCCACCTGTAATCGTGACGCTATTGCGGTCTGGATCTATACTTAATTCTGCTCCATAAGCCCTTAACATTCGTTCACTGTGATCCCGTGATAAAGCGGGTTCAGTAACGGTGGTTTGTCCTTGGGTGTTTAAACCCGCGAGGAGAATGCAGGATTTAACTTGAGCCGAAGCAATGGGAGAATGATAATGAATGGGTTTTAGAGCCTGTCCTTGAATGGCTAGAGGTGCTAAAGTGTTGCCTTTGCGTCCCCAAATTTGCGCTCCCATTTGTTGCAGTGGTTTGACGACACGGGACATGGGACGCGATCGCAAAGAACTATCACCAGTCACCGTGAAAAATCGCCCTGGATGGGATGCTAATAAGCCCAACATCAACCGCATCGTTGTTCCAGAATTACCCGCATCCAAGACATTTATAGGCTCTTGAAAATTGCCCAAACCGATGCCTTTGACTTTGACTAATTCTGTATTTAATTCCGAAATTTCCGCCCCTAAAGCCCGAAAACAAGCCGCAGTGCTACGGGGGTCTTCACCTAACAGCAGTCCTTGAATTTGAGTTTCACCTTCAGCGATCGCACCCAACATCAAAGCGCGATGAGAAATAGACTTATCTCCAGGAACTCGGATACGTCCCTGCAAAGACAATCCAGAGGCAGGGCGCTGAATAATTAAGTGATCAGAAGAGTTTGCTTGAGTTTCTAAATTAATAACAATAGCTGACATTAGGATACAATGACTTTTGAATAGAATAAAAGCTAAACAGCGACTTGTTTATCACTATTCACTTCCAATTTAGTATCCTACCGCTTTTTGGCAACTATAATCCTTCTTTCGGTAGATAGCAGGTGACAGATAATACCATATTGAATGGTTTAGATTAACAAATCAAAATATTTGCTAACGATGAAGCAGGTTTTACTATTTATTAGATATCTTGCTTAAATGTCTTGTGTTTTGTTGCTTTCACCAAAAACGTCAGCCGTAACGTTAAATAACAGGCAAAACTGGCAATTTAGAAAATCGCTCAACTTTTATTCTTTATTTGTAACCCCTCACACTCTCATGCTAACTCACCACCGCAAACCCGTATGTTTATCAATGATTTCCACGGACTTACCGATTTGGTCTGTGGTTGACACTGCTGGAACTTTAATCCAAAAGAATACAGATAAATTTCATTTACTATTAACTGCACCACCTCTGATTAGTTGTGAGGTAGGCAGTTATTTCAATCCAGAAGATACAATTCACCCAACTAAAAACAATTTTTCTCCTCCTAGCAGTCCCAGAATTTTATGGCTGGAAATTTCATCTCGGCGGTTAATTATGACAATGCAAGGTAATGCACAAGTCAGTTACCGTCACTTTTGGGAATTAGGTGTTTATGGCATTAGTCGTTTCTGGTTGCCAAATGAATCATTACAACCCCATCAACCTATCCGTTTGCGTAATTTTACCAAAAGTTTTACTCTTAGCGGGCATCCTTTTCCAGAGAATCTCCGTTTAGAATACGAATTGTGGACAGGAAAAATCCAATTAGGGTGTTATATTCTCAATTTGGAAATTCAGCATTAAAGGGAACAGGGAACAGGTAAGAGTTTTACCAATTACCAATTACCAATCACCAATCACCAATTACCAATCACCAATTACCAATTACCAATCACCAATCACCAATTACCAATTACCAATCACCAATTACCAATTACCCTTAATAACTAGGATCATTACCTGATTTCCATTTGATATTGCAACCAATACTGGGCTTTTGTTCACTTATTACAGGTTGATTATTTAAGACTGCGGTAATAGCTGCTCTTAGATCTTTACCTGTAACAGGTTGATTATTACTAGGACGACTATCATCTAATTGTCCACGATAAACGAGTTTTCTATCGCTATCAAATAAAAAGAAATCTGGTGTACAAGCTGCTGTATATGCTTTTGCCGTTTCTTGGGTTTCGTCGTAACAGAAGGTAAAATCAAACCCCAGTTCTATAGCCATGTCTTTTAATGATTCTGGGGCATCATTGGGATAATTTTTAGCATCATTAGCACTAATGGCAATAATCCCTAAGTCACTATTATTGTAATCTTGATCTAATCTGGCTAATTCTTGTTGAATATGCTTAACAAATGGGCAGTGACGACAAATAAACATGATTAACAATGCTTTTTTATCGGCAAAATTATCAAGAGAAATTATTTTTCTAGATACTACTTCTGGTAGATGAAAATCTGGTGCTTTCGTGCCTAGAGGCAACATTGTGGAAGCTGTTAAAACCATAATTTTTTTAAATGTTTTGATCAGGGTTTTTTCTAATAATAGAATAATCCATCTTGATTTAGGAAAATTACCCAATTCAAATACATAACTTATTAAAAAATTTGAGTATATTATGAGTTATGTAATTAAGTTATGGGAAAAAGATCAATATTCCCTCTTCCCTGCTATAATGACTGACCGTTGATTGAAAATATTTTAATAATGATCACTTGGTGTTCCTTGCTAATTAAACAATGGGGTAGGATGACAAAACTCCTATCTTTGTTCTGTCTTTGTCTATTATTGGTTGTTAGTTGTACTCCTAAACAGCAAACAAATGCACCACAGCCTAATGCTATAAATGCTCCTGCGGGTGATGGTCGGATTACCGTAGGGACAACGGAAAAGCCAAGAACTCTTGATCCTGCTGATGCGTATGAATTGGGATCTTTGAGTTTAGTATTTAATATGAGCGATCGCCTGTACACTTACGAACCAGGTAGTACAGAAATTAAACCACAATTGGCAACAGCATTACCAAAAGTGAGTGCAGATGGTTTAACTTATACTATTCCTATTCGCCAAGGAGTCCTATTTCATGATGATACTCCCTTCAATGCCAAAGCAATGGAGTTTAGCCTGCAACGCTTTATCGAAAATAAAGGTAAACCATCCTTCCTGCTGTCTGATACCGTAGCCTCAGTTAAAGCCACAGGAGAGTATGAATTAACAATTAAACTGAAAAAACCCTTTGCCGCTTTTCCTTCGTTGTTAGCATTTTCTGGAGTCTGTGCAGTTTCGCCAAAATCCTATGAAATTGGGGCGGGAAAATTTAAACCGAATATTTTTGTGGGGACTGGTGCTTATAAATTAGCCAAATATGGAACTGATTCCTTAAAGTTTGATGTATTTGATAAATATTGGGGAACAAAACCAGAAAACAAAGGTGTAAATGTCCAAATTCAAACCAGTCCAGTTAACTTATTTAATGCCTTTAAAACTGGGGCGATAGATGTGGCTTATCTATCCTTACAACCAGATCAAATTCAGAGTTTAGAAGCAAGTGCAAAAAAGGGAGATTGGCAAGCTATATCTGCTCAAGGTAGTGTAGTTACTTATCTGACTTTAAATCGCAATCAAAAACCTTTAGATCAAGTAGAGGTAAGACAAGCGATCGCATCATTAATTGATCGTAAATTATTAAATGATCGGGTATTATTATCACAGGCTGATCCGCTTTATAGCATGATTCCCACCACCTTCAATGTTTCCCAGCCATTGTTTCAAGATAAATATGGTGATGGTAAATTTGCAGAAGCCAAAAAATCCTTAGTCGCTGCTGGTTTCTCCCAAGAAAATCCAGCAAAAGTGCAAATTTGGTATCCTGCAAGTTCAATGACGCGCAGTTTAGTTGCACAAACCTTAAAATCCCTCGCTGATACTAAAATGGATGGTATTTTGCAATTTGAAGTTAAAACCGTAGAAGGTGCAACTTTCTATAAAGAAATTTCCAAAGGTTTATATCCCAGCACCTTAACTAATTGGTATCCAGACTTTTTAGATCCAGACAACTACGTGCAGCCATTTTTAGCCTGTGAACAAGGTTCAGTTGCTAAAGGTTGCGAAACAGGTGGTAGTCAAACTCAGGGGTCATTTTATTATAGTGAAGCTATGAATAAACTCATAGATCAACAACGCAAAGAACAAAATCCTGAAGCCCGGAAAAAAATATTTGCCGACATTCAAACCCAAGTATTAACTGATGTTCCCTACATCCCTTTATGGCAAAGCAAAGATTTTGTATTTGCTCAAAAAGGCGTAGCCAATGTCAATCTTGATCCTACCCAAAACCTAATTTACAAAACAATTAAAAAGTAGTATCAATACCGGGTAATTTCTCTCTCATTCTCTCGTTCCCAGACTCCGGCTGGGAATGCCATTTAGAGGCTCTGCCTCATATAATTAACAAGAGGCAGAGCCTCTAGGCTGCATTCCTTGTCAGAGACAAGGAACGAGGTTAATCCTTCTTTCTTCTTTCTTCTTTCTTCCTCCTGAACTCCTGAACTCCTATAAAATATGTCCCGTTCAAAAGCATTACAGTATTACATTTTTTCCCGGTTGCTATTTGCGCCATTGCAATTATTCACTATTATCACCATTGTTTTTCTTTTACTTAGAGCTACGCCAGGAGATCCCGCAGATGCTATTTTAGGAGGAAGAGCGCCAGAAAGTGCGAAAGAAGAATTAAGAAAACAACTTGGTTTGGACTTACCAATTTGGTTACAATATCTCAATTATTTAGGTAAATTACTGCAATTTGATTTAGGAACTTCTTTAACCAGTCGCGGGCAAAATGTAGGTGAAATAATTGGTCAATATTTTCCAGCAACCGTAGAATTAGCATTTGCGAGTATGGCTGTGGCGCTGATTGTTGGCGTTTTAGTGGGAACTATTTCCGCTTCTCGTCCGGGAACTGCTTTTGATATTGGGGGGCGGTTATTCGGGATTATTACCTATGCACTACCGATGTTTTGGGCAGGTATGTTATTACAATTAGTTTTCTCAGTTCAATTGGGTTGGTTTCCTAATTCTAATCGGTTTCCTCCTAATCTTCCTGCACCTACAAATATTACTGGTTTATATACAATTGATAGTTTATTAAGTGGGAATTTAAGTCAATTTTTTACAGCTTTACATCATTTAGCTTTACCAAGTTTAACTTTGGGAATTTTGCTGAGTGGAATTTTTGAGCGCATTGTCAGGGTTAATTTAAAACAAACCTTAAAAGCTGATTATATAGAAGCGGCTAGAGCGCGGGGAATTTCTGAAAATAAGATTTTAGTTTCCCATGCTTTAAAGAATGCCTTAATTCCTGTAATTACAGTATTAGGATTAACATTTGCTTCCTTATTAGGTGGAGCAATTTTAACAGAGGTGACATTTTCCTGGCCAGGGTTAGCAAATCGTTTATATCAAGCTATTTCCGACCGCGATTATCCTACAGTTCAGGGGGTGTTAGTATTTTTCGGGGCAATTGTTGTGAGTGCGAGTATTTTGATTGATATTCTTAATGCTTATGTAGATCCGAGAATTAGATATTAGTTATGTAGGTTGGGTTGACGCAAGGAAACCCAACATTATTAAACATAAATTATTAAAACATTTGTTGGGTTGCGCTGTCGCTTAACCCACTCATAATCATCTTTGCACACTACGAGGATCAAGAGCATCACGCAAACCATCACCTAAGACGTTGAAAGACAAAACGGTGATAATAATTAGAATTGCTGGTGGTAGAATTAGCCAAGGTTGTAACACTAAAATAGAAGCATTACTAGCTAAAGAAAGCATATTTCCCCAAGAAGGATCTGGTTGTTGAATACCTAAACCAATTAAACTTAATACTGCTTCTGCTCCAATAAAACTAGGAATTGTTAAAGTAGCAGAAATAATAATGTAAGTTGCAGTTTGTGGTAAAACATGACGAACAATAATATAAATAGGATTACCACCCATTACCTTTGCTGCTTGCACAAATTCGAGTTCTTTGATTGATAATACCTGTCCGCGAATTATCCTCGCTAAACCTGCCCAACTAATTACAGAAGTAATCAAAATAATTAGTAAAAATCGCTGAGTGCTGGTTAATTTTGGACTCAAAATACTTGATAATGCTACTAATAAATAAATACTCGGAAAGGTCATCAAGACTTCTGCTAAACGCATGATGATACTATCAATTATTCCGCCAAAATAGCCGGAAATACCACCAATAAGCAATGCCAATGGATAGGTAATGATAATCCCGAAAATACCAATAAACATACTAATTCGACCACCATGTAACAAGCGACTAAATTGGTCGCGTCCTTGTTCATCTGTTCCCAAAATATTCAATTTTGCGTCACCAATAACGCCAAACAAATGCCAATTTAAAGAAATACCCGGAATAATTGTGACTTCCTGCCATTTTGGAGGTAGGGAAATACTCAAATTAAATAATTGATATTTTGTCCCAGTCACAAATAATCGTAATGGTGAAGGTTTTGTCTGATCTATAATTATTTTTCTTTCCCCAGTTTCTAAGTTAGTATCGCCTTGTGTTGTAGGATATACGTGGGGTCCAATAAACTGCCCTGATTGAGATACCCAATGAATCTGAGTCGGTGGGAGTAGTGAACCATTGGTTTGTGAATCATAAGGGTTATAAGGAGCGATGAAATCAGCACCAATTACTGCTAAATACAAAGAGAAGAGGACAATTGCCCCAGTTCGTGCTAGAGGGTTTTTGTTGAGTCGTTGCCACCAATTCATAGTTTTTGATGTAAAAGTTAATGTTGATTAATTGTTGATAAAAGTATATATCAATAGATTAGATCAAAAACCGCAAACCTATTTTATGAATAACCTACATCATCATCGCTCACAATTTCCCGCTTTAAGTAATAAGCTTTATTTTAACTACGGAGGACAGGGTCCAATGCCGCAAATGGTTATGGATGCTATCACCCAATCTCAGGCACATATTCAAAGTATAGGTCCTTTTGGGAGTGAGGCATACAGTTGGATTGCACCGCAAATACAAGCCAGTCGGGAAGCTATTGCATCTACATTAAATGTACCAAGTAACACAATTACTCTCACAGGTAATGTCACGATAGGTTGTAATATTGCGATGTGGGGGATTGATTGGCACGTAGGTGATCATCTGCTTCTTTCCGACTGCGAACACCCTGGAGTAATTGCTACAGCCCAGGAAATTGCCCGCAGGTTTGGGGTAGAAGTTACCACTTGTCCCTTAATGGCTACTTTAAATGAAGGTGATCCTATCAGTATTATTGCTGAAAATCTCCGTCCCAAAACTCGCTTAGTAGTTTTAAGTCATGTTTTGTGGAATACTGGTCAAGTTTTACCTATTGATAAGATTGTCGAAGTATGCAGAAGTAATAATTCGCTGTTATTGATAGATGCGGCTCAATCAGTGGGTGTGATTCCTTTAGATTTAACTGCTTTGGGTGTAGATTTTTATGCCTTTACTGGTCACAAATGGTTATGTGGTCCTGCGGGTGTGGGTGGTTTATATGTGCGTCCTGAAACGAGGGAAAGTTTGCACCCTACCTTTATTGGTTTGAGTGGGATAATTACTAATAATCAAGCCCAACCGACGGGTTGGCAACCAGATGGACGCAGATATGAAGTATCCACTTTACCAACTTCATTATATGTGGGTTTAAAGCAAGCAATTACAATTCATGAACAATGGGGAACAGCACAGGAACGATATGAGCAAATTTGCCAAAATAGTAATTATCTCTGGCAAAAATTAAACTCTTTACCCAATGTCAAATGTTTAAAAAATTCACCTCCAGAAAGTGGATTGGTTTCTTTTCAAGTAACTAATCAACCTAGTTTTAAATTGGTGCAATCTCTAGAGTCTGAAAATATCTTAACACGAACAATTGCCAATCCTAATTGCATTCGGGTGAGTGTTCATTATCTAACTTTAGAGTCGGAAATTGACCAATTAATAGCAGCAATATCAAGTAGGTTGGGTTGTGAAACGTGAACGTATCCCTGCGGGACACTGCGTGAACGCGGAGTAATAGCTTTGGGAAACCCCAACAAAACAAATGATTTTTAATGTTGGGTTTTCTTGCGTCAACCTAACCTACACAAATACTTTTTAACCTTTTTCTTTTGAAATCATGGAACGACCAATTATATATATAGCAATTACCAATCACGGTTTTGGTCATGCTACCCGCACAGCTTCCATAGCTAACACTATCCAAAAGTTATGTCCTGAAGCGTTATTAATTCTAGTTACTACTGCACCTCGCTGGTTACTAGAATCTTATATAGAAGGTGATTTCATTTTACGTCCACGGGCGTTTGATTTAGGTGTTGTTCAAGTTGATAGTTTGACAATGGATAAATCAGCAACTTTGGAAAAACTACGAGAAATTAAAAAAAATCACAAATCCTTAATTGCTTCAGAAGTTAATTTTATTCGTCAAAATCGCGTTAATCTCATTTTGGCAGATATTCCTTTTCTCGCTGCCGGATTTGCTGAAGCTACAAATATCCCCTGTTGGATGATTAGTAATTTTGGTTGGGATTTTATCTATCGAGATTGGGGAGGAGAATTTACAGAAATGGCTGATTGGATTAGTGATTGGTATGGAAAATGCGACCTTTTATTTCGTCTTCCTTTCCATGAACCTATGTCAGCATTTACCAACATTACAGATGTAGGCTTAACTGGTGGTTTTCCCCATTTTTCTATTGATAAATTACGCACCAATTGGGGAATAAGTACACCTCCAGAAAAAACAATTTTACTAACATTTGGGGGTTTAGGTTTACAAGCAATTCCCTATACAAATATCAACAAATTTCCCGATTGGCAATTTATTACTTTTGATGCTTCAGCCCCAGATTTACCTAACTTAATTAAAGTTACAAATCGTCAATACCGTCCTGTAGATTTTATGCCAATTTGTGGCAGAATTATTTCTAAACCTGGTTATGGGACATTTTCAGAAGCCACCCTTTTAGATGTACCAGTGGTAACTATACCTCGTGATGATTTTGCCGAAGCTGCTTTTATGTTAGCAGGAATTACTAATTACAATCATCATCAAATTCTCACAGTACCGGAATTTTTTCAAGGAGATTGGGATTTTCTTTATCAGTCACCCCAACCACCGAAGCAAACTAAAATCATTGATAAAAATGGCAATGAAACAATAGCTAAAGCTGTGATAGATTATTTGTAAGTATTCAGATCCCCTACTTCTACCATTGATTCATTATTTATTGATATCATTGAAAAATTAGTCGGGGATATTACACCATGAGGATTATGACCCACTACCAAAAACTATTAAGAGTTTCCACCCATGGAAAATCATTTCACAATATTACCGCCAAAATTGAAGCTATTGTTGCTGAATCTGGTATAGAAACTGGGCTTTGTAGTTTATTTTTACGTCACACCTCAGCTAGTTTAGTAATTCAAGAAAATGCTGATCCTGATGTATTAGTTGATTTAGCTAATTTCATGGCCAAAATAGTCCCAGAAGGAAACCATTACATTCATGATGCTGAAGGACCAGACGATATGCCAGGACATATCCGTACAGTTTTAACCCATACCTCCGAACAAATTCCCATTAATCGTGGTCATTTGGTATTAGGAACATGGCAAGGAATCTATGTTTGGGAACATCGTCAACAGAATAATATGAGAGAGTTAGTAGTTCATATTTCTGGATAGATTTAGTATATCAATCAGAATTAAATTGTGATCATTTATGTCCTGGTTTATTCAATTCCAGTCGAACCAAAACGATAACCTTTACCATAAACAGTATGAATCATTGGTGTTTTACCCACTCCTTCTACCTTGCGACGCAACAGACGAATTAAAGCCGCAATCACATTACTATTAGGTTGTTCCTCATTTTGCCATAAATGCTGCAAAATTTGACCATGCGTCAGTAATTTTCCAGCATTTTCCATGAAGTATTGTAACAACTGACTTTCTTTTTGAGAGAGTTCTATGATTCTCCCATGACGATAAGCTATTTGATTTTCTATATCAAGTTCCAAATCGGCTACAACTAGCTTTCCTGTGGTGCTACTATAAGATTCTGTACCAGTACGACGTAACAAAGCCCGGACTCTTGCCAGTAATTCCCGCAATTCAAAAGGTTTGACTAAATAATCATCAGCGCCCGCGTCCAAACCTTGTACACGGTCATCTAGGGTATCTTTTGCCGTGAGAAATAGTACAGGAGTTGTTTTACCTTGACGGCGTAATTCCTGACAAATATCTAACCCTGTTTTTCCCGGTAACATCCAATCTAAAATCAGTAAATCATAACTGCCTATTTCTGCCAAATTACTGCCACTTGTCCCATCATAAGTAGCATCAACACTATAACCTTCACGGGTCAAGAGACGACTTAAAGGGTCAGTTAGCTCAACTTCATCATCAACTAATAAAATTTTCATTCTGTTGCTAATGGCAATATAGATATATTCTCAATATAGTGAACTGCAAACACATTAAGAATACCAAAAAAAAGAATGTTAACTGTTGCAATACCAAAAGGGGGACTACTTGAACCTAGTCTCCGCATATTACAATCTGTAGGATTAGATTTTAGTGCTTTCTTAGAATCAGGAAACCGCCAATTACAAATTACTGATGCTAGTGGACAAGCGAAAGCCTTATTAGTGCGAGCGCAAGATGTGCCTGTTTATGTAGAATATGGTCAAGCACAATTGGGAATTGTCGGCTACGATGTTCTCAGAGAAAAACAGCCCCAAGTTGCCCAATTAGTGGATTTGAAATTTGGATATTGTCGAATGTCTGTAGCTGTAAAAGCGGCTAGTTCCTACAAATCCCCGTTAGATTTACCGGCCCATGGTCGAGTTGCTTCTAAATATGTAAATTGTGCGCGAGAATATTTCCAAGGTTTGGATTTACCGATAGAAATTGTCCCTTTGTATGGTTCTGTGGAATTAGGTCCAATTACGGGAATGTCAGAAGCAATTGTTGATATAGTTTCGACGGGAAAGACTTTAAAGGAAAATGGTTTAATTGAGATTGCGACTTTGTATGAAAGTACAGCCCGGTTAATTGTTCACCCTTTAAGTTATCGGTTAAATACAGGTAATTTAGATAAATTAATTGCACAAATGCGGTCAGAAATGCTCACCACAGCTTAATTAAATCTTATATCTCCGACTTCTCTAAGAAGTCGGAGATCTTAAATTTAGGGCTTTTTGACGGCACTAAGTTGGTCTAAAATTTCCAAAACTTCTTGTTCAAATGCAACTTGAGCGCGGTTAGTTTTTCCACCAATATATAAAGTTTCGCCTGTTTGTAAAGCCCAAATTTGAGAATGGGAAAAATAACTCATCACCACACCTAACATTAATAAAGCAAAACCAGTATAAACAATAGGAATACCAGGATCAAATTTGATTTGTAAACCCGTGCTACCCATGACATCAAAAATTTGCAAATTTACCCCATTTACAGGGATAGACATTCCTGCCCGCACAGTATTTATTAACTTACCTTGAGCATCATAAATTAATACCATGCCTTGCAAATCTTTGGCTAATAGGGAAACACCTTCACTTAAATCTGGTTTAGTCGGAATCCAAGTTCCCCAAAGTCTACCCTTACCTTTGGTGTCTAATTGTGCCATTGGTAATTGGAAAATTGGGCTTTTATTTAATCTCACCCGAACGCTGGAAATTCCCCAATCTGTTTGATAGAAAACCACACCATGATAACGCAGCGGTTTGTTAACATAAATCTTCTCATGGTTAACTTCTTTGCCCTCATTATTCAGCACAGACATATCTGAATAAAATTGGTCAATTCCTCCCGTCGGTGTGTAATCAATCCAAAAGCGATTGACACGCACAGACCAATCTTTCAACACATCTTGAGAAGACCAAGCACCAGCATCAACAATATTTTTTACCTGGAATGTATCGCCACTAGAAATCATTTCTTGAGCCATAAATCCCGTCATTGCTCCCCAAATTCCCCCCAGCAAAATAGCGACAATCCCAATGTGGACAATAATTGGTCCCAATTTACCAATTATACCTTTGCGGGCATAAAGAATATTATCTTTTTCCTGAAAAATTCGATAACTTTTTTGCTGCAAAATTGGCGTAATTGATGGCAAAGAAACACCCTCCAATTCAGCACTTAAAGCTAATTTTGTGAAGTTGCGAGGTTCTTCGTAATATTTCCACTTTTGAGCAGCTTTGAGGGCTGGTAATTGACGAGTAAAAGTACAAGCCGTTAAACTAGTTCCAAATAAAACTAATAAACTCAAAAACCACCAAGTTCTATATACATGATCTAACCCAACTACTTGAATAACTTTCCAAGAAAGGAAACCAAATAAAGCAGGATGTTCTGGATAATTAGATTGGTAAAAATCAGGCAATTGCCCCTGTTCGATTACCGTACCACTCACACTAAATAAGGCAATAATTAACAATAGAATAATTGCCAAACGTAAATCAGTTAATACAGGCAAAACTTCCCGACGGATAAAACGCCCCGGTATTAACCACCAACTTAATTCTGTGGATGTTGTCTGATCTGAAGTCATTGCTTAGAAACTACCAATAGGAATCCGAGAAAGTAAAGAAAAAACACCAAAGCCTACTAATAATACACCGCTAATAGGATTTATCCAACCAGACCAACGGCGCAATTCTAATAGTTTTTTAATGGCAGCAGTAAACGTACCTGCTAAAATTAATGGAGTTACATATCCGGCTGTATAAGCAAGTAGTAAAACCGCACCTAAAACTAAATCTTGAGTATTAGCAACCCAACCTAATAGACTAGCTAAAACTGGTGTGCTACAGGGGGAAGCAACTAACCCAAATGTTAAGCCGATAGAGTATGAACGGACTCCGGGAGGTAAGTCTTGAGAAATCCAATTTGTTTCATTCAAAGAAGGAAATTGGATGGGTAATGCTTCTAATAAGTTCAGTCCCATAATAATAGCGATAATACTGACAATAATTGGTAAACCAATTCCTATCTGTCCATAGACTTTACCAACTAAACCTGCGACGATGCCCATTCCTGCTAATGTAGTTGCTAATCCCAACGCAAACCAAGTTGATTGGGCTGCTGCTTGTAAGCGAGTTTTAGCTTCATAACCGCCAATATAGCCAATGGTAATGGGCAGCATAGACAGCATACAGGGCGTAAGGCTGGTCAGCAAGCCAGCCGCAAAAATAATGGCAATGCTGACGAAACTCAGGTGGGTGAGTTGGTTCGCAACAAGGGTGTTGGCAAATTGCTCAAGTTGATAAATTTGGGTTTCTAGAGTTTCTAGCATGAGGATATTTAAGTAGAAAATGCTTACTCTGCTTGAATTTTAACGTATTTTGGATCATGAAATCATAAAAGTAAGTACCGTGAGGTAAATCATACTCCGGATTTTTCAGGAAAGTTGTTGAATTTATAGTTAAGATTACTCAAAATCAGATTAATGATTTTGAAAGTTGCCTTAGTGGCACATTATTAACAAATACACATTGGAAATCAAAAATACTCATTCAGAAGGAATCTACCACCATGACTCGCAAAATCAACAAAGTTTTTCAACAATCTGGAGTTATTCCCTATCGAATCAACGATGGAAAAGTTGAAGTTTTATTAATTACTACTCGTAGCCGTCAAGGTTGGGTAATTCCTAAAGGGGGACTTTGTAAAGGTATGAGTCCCCATGATTCAGCAGCGAAGGAGGCATGGGAAGAAGCCGGAGTTGTCGGTAGAGTCACAACTGAAGAGTTAGGTAATTATAAATATCGAAAACGGGGGAATACCTATCAAGTAAATTTATTTTTATTACCTGTGGAAACAGTATTAGAAGATTGGCCAGAAGCTACCGCAAGGGAAAGAAAATGGTTAGAAGTTAACCAAGCTGCTGAATTAGTCAAGGAAACTTCACTAAAAAGAATTATTCAAACTTCATGGATATAGACACATATCCAAAATATCCAGATCCCTGACTTGTTTAAGAAGTCGGGGATCTTATTTTAAATCATCTCAAAGGCTAAATTATGACTTTTGAGAAAATTATGAGTGAAATGATCTACCACATTTGTATCACTCAATTCTAAATTGTAAAAATCTACAAAATCATGATCAAAATATGGGCCTGCGTGCCAAGTTCCCATATCTAATTTAATAAAACAATTTCCGGGAATCCGAAAAGCTGCAAGTTCTGATAACCCAGGTGCATTCGTATCATTATTAGCTGGACAAACTGCCATTAACCAGTCTTTACTATCCAATGAACCTAAACATTGAGTACATTTGACATGACGAGTAATTTGGTGAAATTTCCGTCCGTTTTTCTGCAACCGCATAATATAAAAATGAGGAATACCATTTTGTAAATTTAACTGGGCATCTTCTTGATCAAAATTTTTCCCATCTTTACTTGCATATATTACCTGTCCATAAGGTTGAAAATTTTCTGGTGTAATCAATTGAGATGGTAATTCTTGTATTTTTGATAATGTACTCATAAGATCACGCGGTAAGCGGGAAACTCAGTCCCTTTAGGGCTGGGTTACTGACAACTTCTTTATTTGATGGTTTACATACAATCTAACAACGCCTGTTTAAAGTTTGTCCACTTAAACCGGCTAAATCAAATGCTTTAGACAAACCATAATCGCCTATTTTAACTCCTGCCTAGGCAAAGTTAATTTCTATAGCTTGACACTCCCCGGTCTAAACCCGCATTTCTCACAAACAATGCGATTCCTACGGAGCGCTTCGCTATCGCAATCTATATAATCTTTATAGAGAGACGGTTTCGGGCATTTTTCATGGGGTTGATTTTTGATGCAGTGTGAAAACCCAGAATCCAGATTTTATAAGGGTTTGAGGATTTTGGTGAGAAATCCGGGTAAAGACGCGGAGATTCTATAGAGAGTTTCAGTCTATATCCCTCAGTTATCCCAGTTTCAGGCAGGGTTCCTTAAATATTTGGGTTCTTGCCCTGATTTCGTTTGCCCTGGCGGGCGAAATCATATCTGACAAGCGTAACTTTGCGAGAGTCCCTCGGTAGCTTTTTATGTCTTTAGTGACAATTTGATTCTATCACGAATATGGATGAAAATTTGAAATAATTTCAAATTTTCAAATTAACGTCAATGCAGGATAAAGGAAAGCCTCTAGCCTTCATCCCTTGTCTAAAGCCCAAATGTGGCTTCCTGAGTCAGCCACATTTTCAAGGGTTTTCGGCGTTCTTCCTTATAAAAAAAGGGAGAAGAAAAATAAATTCCTCTCCCTAATTTTTAATCAGTAAAATTTAGATTTTACCAATACTGTGTAGCCCTAAAATGATACCTGCTCCTAAAATATGCCCAAAGGAAGTAGTTGCTAGTACCGCAGGTAAACCAAAACCACCGAAAAATTGAGGTGCTGGTAATTCTGGTTTAGCATGAGGATGCTCAATCGTAAATTTGCCTACAGCAATAGCGAAAATATTGGCAACAATCATAATTATGCTAATATTAGGACTCCATTCTAGAGATGCGGTAGCTGTAGCTAGTAAGCTTGAAGTCAACATCTAATTTACTCCTGATATTTGCGGATGCTTGTCAATATCATCTAAATATTGATTAATAAAAATCTATATCATTGCTTACTTTGTAGCAAATTTTAACATTTGTTTTCATTTGACAATATAAACAAGTGCTATACTTAATAGCAATTTTTGATATTTGTTGTGATCCAAATGGTATCTAGAAGGGCTGGTAATTGCTAAGATAAGAGTAATTATTTCCTGGATTGATCATGTCCTCAACTCTTGATTCCTTACCACCTGCACTAAATAAAATTGTCCACCGCTTTCAACGCGCTACAGAACCAAAACGACGCTATGAGCAGTTAATTTGGTATGCTCAAAAGCTACAAGAGTTTCCTGAATCTGGTAAACTCCCAGAAAATAAAGTTCCCGGTTGTGTTTCTCAAGTGTATGTTACGGCATCATTAGAAGACGGTAAAGTCATATTTCAGGGTGATTCTGATTCCCAATTAACTAAGGGCTTATTAGCATTATTAATAGAAGGATTAAATGGATCAACACCTACAGAAATAATCCAACTTACTCCTGATTTTATTCAAGAAACTGGCTTAAATGTAAGTTTGACACCTTCCCGCGCTAATGGGTTTTACAATATTTTCAAAACAATGCAAAAAAAAGCTTTGGAATCTAAATTATAAAATTAGGAATTGGAGACTCGACAACTTTTTTAAGTTTGAGATTATTCTTTCTGCTTTTTGAATTCCTGACTCCGCTGAACCACATTGGCTAGGCAACCACAGGGGTTGCCCCTACAATTATAGAGGTTTAGTATTACCAAACCTCTATATAGTTCAAAATTTTGCAAATTATCAATTATGCTCCTTCTGAGCGATCAATTTTCTGACTAGGAGAGGATTCATAAAGAGCATCTAACTGTTCCCGTGCATCTTCAACATTAATTGAACGCATGACCAACAGCGGTTCTTTAATCATATTACCTGCACTATCTAACAATTCAGGATGGGGGACATACTGCCTTCTAGCTGCATAATAACCAAAGCCACCTGGTGATGATTGATTATTAGAATAAGTTCGTTCTCTGTCAAAACTGAACATGATCAGATTGCGAATTAAATTACCAACAGCCATAAATGCCAAAACGGTGAAAGCTAAAATATAAAGTAGGTGTAGCATTGAATTTTCCTCCAGAACAGCAAAGGGTAAAAATGTTATCTATGTAAAACCTAAAACTCCGCAAATAAATAATTTACGGTAGGAAAGAATGTAAGATTCTTTACTTATGTGCTTATGTTATATGGTGCAATCCTTATATTGATATTAAGGTAACACGAGGCACATTATTTTTTTATGAAAAGAATGTTAAGAATTGTCTAATATTTTTACAATTTCCACTGGATTCAGATTTTGCCAACAGGTTGATTATTCCTTTGACTGACCTAAACGCATTCCCACACTCCAACATTCTGTAACTAATTGATGCCAAGGCATTACCGTTGCCATATCAAGTCCGACTTGTTGATCAGTTGCCTTAAACAACATTCTTGCCGTTTTGAGTTCATTTTGTGCATTTTTAACTCGTTTTAGTAAGTCAAATTGCTCTTGTTCACTCATGAATTGGATTTTCTCATTTTCCAGAATTTGACGATATCGCTCAAACCAATCTTGAAAATCCTCTAACAGCGGTTCTAAGACTGATTTTAGTAAATCAGCGTTTGGTAGATTTGAGTCCCCCATATATGAGAATCATATTTCTTAATTGTCTATTTATATTAACGTTATTTACGATCCTTAACAATCAGTTCATAACTTTTTACATAAAAAAACTTAAAAAATATGTAACTTGGTATCTGAAGCATGATTATATAAATTTGGCAATAGTTTTGTAAAGCTCCTTGGGAGTAAACCTGGATACCTCTAAAGGAAGAAGTCAGGAGTCACCGAGTCAGGAGTCAGGAGTCAGGAGTCAGGAGTCAGGAGTCAGGAGTCAGGAGTCAGGAGGAAAGAAGAAAGAAGAAAGAAGAAAGAAGAAAGAAGAAAGAAGAAAGAAGAAAGAAGAAAGAAGAAAGAAGAAAGAAGAAAGAAGAAAATTTTTCTATTCCCTGTTCCCTGTTCCCTGTTCTCTGACAACTCGATTGAATTTAATTTTGTCTTGTATGGCTTTTACCAGCAGCCTGTAGTTGGGCTAAATTAGGAAAAACCATAGCCAGTGGACTATTATTTATTTTGTAAAGATATTTTTCGTCAACTCTATTTTTAACACTTCGTCAAAAGTTTAATAGCCAATGTCCCCAAATCAAGAAACCCAACCAGTCGAAAAAATCTATTTACCCCGAACCAGCGAATCAGAAACACTAAAAAAGATTCGTCACACAGCTTCCCATATCATGGCTATGGCAGTACAAAAGCTGTTTCCCAAGGTGCAAGTCACAATTGGTCCTTGGATTGAAAATGGGTTTTATTATGACTTTGATAGTCCAGAACCCTTTAGCGATAAGGATTTAAAGACCATTCAAAAAGAAATGGTGAAGATTATTAATCGCAAATTACCATTAATTCGGGAAGAAGTCAGCCGCGAAGAAGCACAAAGCCGCATTGAAGCCATTAACGAACCCTATAAACTGGAAATTCTCGGAGATATCAAACAAGAACCCATCACAATTTACCATTTGGGAGAGCAATGGTGGGATTTGTGCGCTGGACCTCACCTCGAAAATACCAGCGAAATTAATCCCAAAGCTATAGAATTAGAAAGCGTTGCTGGTGCTTATTGGCGCGGAGATGAAAACAAAGCTCAATTACAGCGTATTTATGCCACAGCTTGGGAAACTCCCGAACAACTAGCAGAGTATAAACGCCGCAAAGAAGAAGCCCTGCGCCGTGATCATCGTAAACTGGGTAAAGAACTGGGATTATTTATCTTTTCCGATTTAGTTGGTCCTGGTTTACCTTTGTGGACTCCCAAAGGGACTTTGTTAAGAACGATTTTAGAAGACTTCCTCAAAAAAGAACAATTAAAACGGGGTTATTTACCTGTAGTTACTCCCCATATTGCCAGAGTTGATTTATTTAAAACATCAGGACACTGGCAGAAATACAAGGAAGATATGTTTCCTTTAATGGCTGAAGATGAGGAAGCAAGAGCCATAGAACAGGGTTTTGTCCTCAAACCGATGAACTGCCCCTTCCACATCCAAATATACAAGAGTGAATTGCGCTCTTATCGGGAATTACCGATGCGCTTGGCAGAATTTGGTACAGTTTACCGTTATGAACAGTCGGGAGAATTGGGTGGTTTAACCAGGGTACGCGGTTTTACCGTTGATGATTCTCATTTGTTTGTCACTCCCGAACAGCTAGACAGTGAATTTCTCAATGTTGTAGATTTGATTTTGAGCGTTTTCAAAAGTCTGCAATTGAAGAATTTTAAAGCTAGATTGAGTTTCCGTGACCCAGCTAGTGATAAGTATATCGGTTCTGATGAAGCTTGGGATAAAGCGGAGGGGGCAATTCGTCGCGCTGTGCAACAATTGGGAATGGAGCATTTTGAAGGAATTGGGGAAGCGGCTTTTTATGGACCCAAGCTGGATTTTATCTTCAGTGATGCTTTAGAACGGGAATGGCAATTGGGAACTGTGCAGGTAGATTATAATTTACCAGAACGGTTTGATTTAGAATATGTGGCGGAAGATGGTTCGCGTCAACGTCCGGTAATGCTTCACCGCGCGCCCTTTGGTTCTTTGGAACGATTAATTGGAATTTTAATTGAAGAGTACGCGGGTGATTTTCCTCTGTGGTTAGCACCTGTACAAATCAGGTTATTACCTGTCGGTGATCTTCAGTTAGATTTTACCAAAGAGGTGGCTGCTAAGATGGTGGCGTTGGGTATTAGGGCAGAAGTGGATACCAGTGGCGATCGCTTGAGTAAGTTGATTCGCAACGCGGAAAAGGATAAAATCCCTGTCATGGCCGTGGTTGGTGCGAAGGAAGTCGAAACCAACAGTTTGAGTATTCGTACCCGCGCTTCTGGGGAGTTGGGAGTCATAATTCTAGATGAGGTTGTGGATAAAATCACAGAAGCAATTACTAACTTTAGTAACTTCTAAAAAAGTAGGGGTTTAGCAATGCTCATAGTGTCAACTTAACGTAAAACGGGCGGTTAGAAACCGCGTCTACACAGGCAAAACCACCTGCGTGGGTTTCAATCCTTGATTTTTCCTTAGTCCGCCCAGGCGGACTTTGTTTGTGTAGCCGTGAATTCCATTCGCCGGGGCTTAAGTTGACACCATTAAGCAATGCTAAACCCCTATATACGTTGCCATATCATGAATGTTGGAGTCACAAATGTTAAATCTTGAATATCTGACTAACGAAGAGGGTAATAAAATTGCAGTAGTCATTCCTATTGATATTTGGAGAAAATTACTACCTACAGAGGATACTTCTTTAGATGAACTAACTGAAGCAATAGAAGATTATTGTCTGAACAAAGCGATGGATGAATCTATGAATACACCATTGCTAGATCGTAATCAAGCCTTAGCTTATCTTGAGGAAGAATAATTTTGAAAGTACAATATCGTCAGACTTTTCTGAAAGATTTAAAACAATTGAAAAGTTCAGAATCATACCAACGCATCTACGAGCTTGCATTTACCACTTTAGAAAACATCAATTCTTTAGACGAGATTCTTGATATTAAAGCTATGAAAGGCTACCCTAATCGGTATCGGATACGTATTGGTAATTATCGTCTGGGAATAGAAGTTAACGGAGATTTGATAGAAGTAATGCGTGTTTTACATCGTCGGGAATTTTATCGCTATTTTCCTTAGAAATTGGTAGTAGCTTAAATTGAAAATGTATATCTTTGGTTGATTGAGAGTAAACAAATAAATTCTCCATCCTGTTAATCCTTTAATCCTGGATATCCTGATTCAGACAAAAAAATCTAGCTGGAAATTGCTAATCTGTTTTCTAAACAAACATTTACCGATAGGGTTGGATTTCTACAATGGGTAACAGTAAAGTATCTTCTATATACTGGCGCACATCACGGCTAACATAACAATCACTATTTTGCTAATAAACAGACTTCCCGCCAGCGTTTTTCAGTAAAATGGCTAGCCAGGCTTTGCAAAGCATTATCTGATGATTGTTGGACTAATACAAATTCTCTAGCTGTGAAATATTCATGAAATGTTAAATGGGAAAAAGAGTAAATACCTTTTGCCCTTTCTACTAATAAACCATGTTGAGCTTCAATTGATTTAATAATTTTTTCACTATCTAGCTGCAATTTTTCTGTATTTGTGCTTGCATCAGGCAAGTTACTAATATAGTCTGTAATGTAATATTCAGCTAATTTCTGTTTAAAAAAGTAGTTACTTTGGTCAAAAGTGGTTAAAGCAATTTTGCTTAATAAATCTTCTTTCCTCTGTACAGATAGCTTTTTGTAAACTTCGTCACGTTTAATACCCCGCTTGGTATCCCATTTTTTGAGTAGTGCATCTAAGCCTTCTTTATATAATTCAGAACGATTCGCAGGAAAATCCCCGGCTTCTTCAAATACTAAACAGAGTAAAGTTAGTAACAAGGGATTTGATGCTAGTTGCTTAATGGGGTAATTTTCTCTTAGACGTTGAATAAATTTGTCTGGCTTAACAGGTTTATTTTTAAACCAATTGGTCGCAAAATTATTAATTTGTTTATCATTGAACTCAGCAACTTCTACCTCTGTAAATTTCTCAAATGTGTATTCTCGTGCTGCAATGCGGCAAGTCATAACAAATCTATTTTGCGGAAAACGCTGTGCAAAATGCTGAATTTCTTTTAAAATACGCTTACTATCTTCTTCTCTGACTTCATCTAAACCATCCAGAAGAATTAGCAGTCTACCCTGCTGTAATAATGTCTCTGCTTCATTTTGAGAAGTAAAAAATTGATTACAAGTATCAAAAATGATAAAGTTTACTAAACTGTTTTGATAATTATCTTCTGCAAAGTCTTTGAGGGTAATAAACCTAGGTACAAGATGAGCAAGAAATTCACCTGCTATACATTGAATAGCTAAATACTTCAAAAATGTAGTTTTACCTGCTCCTGGCTTTCCCAAAATCATTAGCTTAGAATATTTCTGCACTACTTGTAGTCCAGGTACTCTCTCTATTTTAATTGCCTCCAATCCAAAGCGGTCAAAATCCTCTTGTGTATACTGTTGTGATAATTTTTCTAATTCCTCTATTGTTAATCGCTGCATTCCCGTGATGTTTTCCAAGATATTGACGCTAGTGTAGATTTCATTCAAGCCAATGGGCTGTGTCATATCTAGCACCCGCATTGTGCCGCAGCGTTCTTGAATGAGGGGTTTTATCTTTGCGCGTACTTCTTGGACGAGGTTATCTATATCAATGCTGTTTTCTTGCTTCGCTTCCGTTTCTGGTTCGTTGACTTGAGTAACTACCTCTTCCCAGTCCAGTTCTAAATAGTCGCAAATTTTGACAAAGATATTACGGTCAACAGGTTTCCCTGTAAAGAATTTACCAACTGGTTGACGAGTTACTCCCAATTCTTCAGCTAATGCCTTTTGAGTCAAGGAAAAGCGGATTAAAGCCTTTTTGGCTTTTTGGATACCTTTAGGAGAACAGGATAGAGAACGACCATTCATAGAAACTTTAAGCGCAGCAATTTTACTGATTTTAACCTGTCAAACAAGAAATTAATGCAATGTCATACACAAGTCACTCATAACTCAAGCATTGCTACAACCTGATTTCAAACACTCACCTGTCAATGTAGAGATGTAGTCAATGATTTGGGAATCGGTAAAGTTTTATGGATACTATTTTAATTATTGTATTAACCGCTTTATTAACTTGGGCTATCGAAAAATCTGCTGATGCGTTTCTAGTTCTGATTATCAAGTGGATAAAACCTGATGATAAAAACGAAGACAACTAGATTTTGATGTTTAAAGTAAGGTAACGTGAAGTGAAGTGGAGTAGGGGTTTAGCAATGCTAAACCCTTTCTTTTGGATATCTACTTGTGGTTATGAGTTGTGAAAATCATAGAGATAGAGATATAGTAAAATCAAGTTATATCTTTAGTCAAACAATAGGTATAACTCGTCAAAAAAAGCGTCAATTAGTAGAAAGTGTGAATAAAGCTTATGCAGATGATTCAGATGAATCAGAAAATATAATCTTAGAAAAAATGCGTCAACATCAAGGAAAATTGTATCAAGACCATTATATTTATTCCCCTGATTTTTTTCAAGATAAACCCATAGAACATTTAATAAAAGAAGGAATAAAAGCATCAGATTTAAATGATGATAAGATAGGTAGAGTAATGGACAAGCTCTACAAATATGGATTAACAAAAATATTCCTAATCATTGCCTTAGAAGTAGTCAAGAAATTTGGGATAGAAACTAAATATTCCCATTTAGATTCAAGCTCATTACATTTACATGGAGAGTATAAAAATTGCCTAAATAATGGAGAAAAAGAACAAGGAATAAACAAAGAAAATCCGATTAATATCACACAGGGCTATTCCCGTGACCACCGCCCAGACTTAAAACAATGTATATTAGATTTAATAGTAAGTAGTGATGGAGATATACCTTTATTTTTTAGAGGAGCATCAGGAAACGAATCAGATAAAGCCGTATTTGCTCATATCTTAGTAGAGTATTCCAAACAAATAGATTTTGACAGTATAATGGTCGCTGACAGTGCTTTATACAGTGAAAGTAATTTAAAATTAATGGTGAATATGAACTGGATAAGTCGAGTTCCATTATCCATTAAAAAAGCTAAAAACTTGCTAAAAGCACCGATAAGCAAAGAACTGAAACCAAGTGATATCAAAGGATATAGCTATCAAGAAGAGAAAGTATTTTACGGGGGAATAGAGCAAAGATGGCTTCGCCGTGAGCGTCAGCCGAACGGTTATTAATTGAAAGCACAGACAGAAAAAAAGCAGATTTAAAGAAATTAACCAAAAAAATCTCAGAAGAGTTTCTGAAAACTAATAAACAGCTAGTTAAGTTAGAAAAAGAAGATTTTTGTTCAAAATCTTTAGCAGAATTAAAAATTAAAGACCTGACGGCAAAATTAAAATATCATCAAATATCGGACATAGAAATTACCGAAAGATTAAATAAAGGACAAACAGTAGTTTATCAAATCAAAGGTAAATTAATAGAAAATCAGGAGTTAATCAAAAAACATGAAAATTCTTGTGGTCGATTTATTTTATTCTTCGAATATTTTAGACACAACCCAATTAAAACCTACAGAAATATTGAGAATATATAAAGAACAGCAATCAACAGAGCGAGGATTTAGATTTATCAAAGACCCGTTATTTTTTGCCGATAGTCTTTTTGTGAAGAATCCAGAAAGAGTAGAGACAATGATGATGTTAATGGCATTGTGCCTTTTGGTTTATAATCTGGGACAAAGACAATTACGAATCGCATTAAAAACACAAAAAGCTACTGTTAAAAATCAACTAAATAAACCCACAGAATCTCCCACATTAAGGTGGATATTTCAATGTTTCCAAGGGATTCACTTTCTTATTATACAAGGAGTCCATAGAATTCTTAATTTAACTGAGTCACATTGTCGCATCTTACAATTCCTACCTCATGCTTGTCAAAAATATTATTTATTATGTTAGTTGCCGAATCTATAATTCCCGATTCAACACTTCTGTGTTTGCATAACTGATTGAAAAATTCAAATTAAACTGTCTTACTAGCTTTTTAAACATAATAAAAAAGCTTGATTTTTCGTGCGTATAATTTATTTATTAGTGGCTGCTTAGTTTTTAAAAATTCTAGTTTTTCATTACTCGTAAATGTAGTTTTTGTATACTACTTTTTGAAGTGCGGAATGTGGGTTTGAGTATTCGTACCCGCGCTTCTGGGGAGTTGGGAGTCATAATTGTAGATGAGGTTGTGGATAAAATCACAGAAGCAATTACTAATTTTAGTAAATTCTAAGTAAATAATAGGCTGGGTAAATCCCAGCCCAAAAGTAAATTAACTCAAAATCAAATTATAAATTCAGATATTTCAATGTTCAAATAAGTCCTTGAATTGTAATAAATCTAAACTAACAATTGTTGATAAAACTTGAAAACATTCTTGGGCAACTTGCCAACGTTCTTCCCGTTGTAACATAGCCGTGAGCTTTTCTCGGACACTTAACAAATAACGGACATCATTAGCCGCATAACTTAATTGTGCATCAGATAAATTACTAGCATTACCCCAATCAGAACATTGGGAACTTTTATCTAACTCCACCTTTTCTAATTCTAAAACCACATCTTTTAGTCCGTGACGATTTGTATAAGTCCGGGCTAACTTACTAGCAATTTTAGTACAAAAAATCGGTTGCACAACAATATCTAAATTCTGCCGTAAAGTGGCAACATCAAACCTAGCAAAGTGAAAAACTTTAACAATATGGGTTGCTTCCATGAGAATTTGCAAATTTGGTGCTACTGTTTGTCCCCTAGAAATCCGAATAGCAGTAACTTGTCCTTCTGGGTTACAGAGTTGAATCAGACACAAGCGATCGCGCTGAGGTAAAAGTCCCATTGTTTCCGTATCAACAGCGATAGCTGGGGATTTTAAATACTCAGAAAGAGTTGCATCATTTAAATCGCCATCGCCAACTTGAAAATCTGGTAATGTCATGAACTGATCAAATATAAATTATCTTCATTTTGCCAGACAACAGGACTCTCGCTAAGAGGTTGTTTGAAAAGTATTATATGAAACCCATAATCTCCAAAAACCTAACCCCCCTTCCCCCCTTCCCTACAAGGGAATGGGGTTTTTAAAGCCTCTCCCCTGGTAGGGGAGAGGTTTGGAGAGGGGTCTGTTTCCACATTAAAAACTTTTAAAACATCCTCTTAGAAAGGGGGACTTTGAGAAATTTAGCCCCCCTTTTCAAGGGGGGTTGGGGGGATCTAGATAAGTTCTGATACTTTTCAAACATCCTCTAACGCCTCATTAAAAATGCTAAATTAAAAATTGAAAAATTAATTTATGCCCCTTCATCACAAAGGGCATAATTCTTAATTTTGTCCGCTGGTATTAGTGTTTAAAAATATTTGCGTTAAATAAACTTCTCCTTGTTCATTAGCAGCCACACCAACCCCAGTTAAATTATATTTACCCTGAAGATTTTTCAGATGACCAGGGCTTTTTAACCAGCCAGAAACCGCCTCATTGGCAGGGTTACTATATCCCGTATTATAAGCTACATTTTCAGCCGCACTACTGTATTTAAGAGGAATAGTCATTACCCGCTGTTCAAATCCTTGATGACTAAAAGGAACTTTACCACTAGCCATATTTTGACTGTGAATTCTGGCTTGCTGACTGATCTTTCCGTTTAAATTTAATTTTTTTAGCCCCCGTTTCGCCCGATATTGATTAATTTGAGTAAAAACAGCTAGTTCTAAATTAGTAGTTTGAACAGTAAGATTAGATATTTTTGCTTGACTTGTCACAAGTGATGAATGCTGATATCGGCCAGTTTGTTTAGCAGAACTATTATCTGGATTCGCAGCAGTCATATAGCCACTAGCAAGGACAAGCGTACTTAAAGCAATGCCAAAAGCAGTTTGTCGTAACATAGAGGTTTAAGTTAAGTAATGTATGGATTTATTGAATATATACCCTATCTTCTGATTATCAGAATACTTACCAGGATACTATTTGCTAATTATGAACTAAAAGATCATCAAATTTTCACAATTTAAATCAGTCTAGATATAGCAGCTTCCAGCATTCAGGAGTAAACCCCTTTGGATATAAGCCTCTCTAAAATTAGAATTTTACTCAAGTGCATACCGCTATAGTACCCCTGACTATCAAACTGGTAGATGTTATTTACACTACATTATTAATCAAAATGATTACTAATAAACAGTATCCAATGATAGATGTCATGGATACTATTTATTAGCAAGCAAGTGTTTTTTACAAGAATTTAGTGAATTAGGAACTTAGCGGCTGTTTGTACATCCTTGTCACCTCGTCCAGAACAGTTAATGATCACCTTGGGGCTACCAGCAAGTTGAGGACAGAGAGTTTCTAAGTAAGCGATCGCATGAGAAGTTTCCAAAGCTGGTATAATTCCCTCTAACTTCGATAGTCGTTGGAATGCGTCCAAAGCCTCAGCGTCCGTCACACTGTAATATTCAGCCCGGCCAATATCTTTCATATAACTGTGTTCAGGCCCCACACCAGGATAATCTAAACCAGCACTAATGGAATGGGGTTCAATAACTTGACCATCATCATCTTGTAAAAGATAACTCATGGAACCATGCAATACACCAACCTGGCCTTTTGTGAGAGTGGCCGCGTGTTTGCCAGTATTCACACCTTCACCAGCAGCTTCTACTCCAATTAACCGCACAGATGGTTCTTTGACAAATTCGTGAAATAGTCCCATAGCATTAGAACCACCACCCACACAAGCCACCAGGATATCAGGTAAACGTCCCCATTTTTCCAGAGCTTGAACGCGAGTTTCTTCACCAATCACCGCGTGAAAATCCCGAACCATCATCGGATAAGGATGGGGACCAGCCACAGAACCGAGGATGTAATGGGTAGTTTCTACATTCGTTACCCAGTCCCGGATGGCTTCAGAAGTGGCATCTTTCAGCGTTCCCGTACCCGCAGACACTGGACGAACTTCCGCACCCATCAGCCGCATTCTGAAGACGTTTAAAGATTGGCGTTCCATGTCGTGAACACCCATGTAAATAATACATTCCAAACCAAACCGAGCGCAAACCGTGGCTGTAGCTACGCCATGTTGTCCTGCACCGGTTTCGGCAATAATCCGCTTTTTACCCATGCGTTTAGCTAATAACACCTGACCGAGAGCATTATTAATTTTATGTGCGCCAGTATGATTTAAATCTTCCCGCTTTAAGTAAATTTGCGCCCCTGTACCATCAGGACGAGCATAATTAGCGGTAAGGCGTTCGGCAAAGTATAAAGGTGTAGCTCGTCCTACATAATCTTTTAATAAACCTTGTAATTCGGCTTGAAAACCAGGTTCATTGCGATATTGCTGATAAGCTGCTTCTAGTTCAGCTAACGCCGGCATAAGAGTTTCTGGAACGTACTTACCACCAAAGCGGCCAAAACGTCCTAGAATATCGGGGACTGAAGCAGTTTGTGAGAAATTCGGAGAGAGGGGTGTAGTAGTCACGGATTGGGTAAAATAAGAGAACAAAGTTAATTTTAATTCTAGACCTGTTGAGGGTGCCGATAAAGAGCATTATTCTCTCGTTCCCAGTCTCCAGACTGGGAATGCCATCTTAGAGGTTCTACCTCCTATAATAGAGGCAGAGCCTCTCAACTGCATTCCCACGCAGAGCATGGGAACGAGAGAATTCCCTTATTCCTGAGATTGCTCTTTTTGTAAAGCCTGAATTTGCTTCTAAACGAAAAGCTAGTTGTTTGACTTCACGAGATGTGAATTCATACGTACCCGCTTCTGTGGGAGGTTGGTTAATTAATTCAAAGAAGATGCTAGGAAATGCTTGAAATAAGCTATAGAAGATTGTATCTGTTTTCACGGTAATTGAGTAATTTAATCTAATTTTGGAAAACGAACCGCAGAGGCGCAGAGGACGCAGAGAGAATTTAAGAAAATAGTTTTGTTAAAAATTTATTTCCTGCATCTTCAATTTTATCATCAAGAGAAAAGGTGAGGTTACGAACTCTGATTTTTCCAAGATATTTATCAAGGGAATGATTTAATTCTGTTGGATAGACTAATACTGTTTCTGGACAATCTTTAGAAACTGCATAAGTTACTACTTGGGCTATATCTTTAGGAGAAGAATATTCGGGGTTTTTATATTTAGTATCGAGAATGTATTTAGGTGTTAAATCTGTTGTGTTATATAAAATTAAGTCAGTTTTAAAATATATTTTTTCTCCTATATTGATTCTCTCTTGAGTTTTTAAAGTGAAATTCTGGGGTAAATTTTTCTTTAACCATTCTGCAACAAACATTTCATAAAGATTTGCCATATTTATTAAAAAAGGTAAAGTTGTATTTTTACCCTTTTCATGATTTGGGCTAGTGTTATCTAAAAAGAATCGGCAAAATTGATGTAGAAGATGATAATCTTCATTTAAACGGTGATAAATTCTATCAATACAATCTTCTGAATTATAAGGTTGTAAAGATACCATTCCTTGCATTGCATGATAAGCTTTTCTCACTATCAATGATACTTTTTCTGTACAAAAACCGCTATGTCCAATATGAAAAAGCGTCCAAAATAAAATTTGATTATCTATAATATCAGCAGTGTGTTCTTGATATGCACATTGTAATTTTACATTCCAAGGTTTTTTAATTATCTGTTGAACATTTAACCTTCCGCGCACATAAGCCAATTGCTCAGTTTTGGGTACATAAGTCCGATATAATCCTTTACGACAGCGTTCTATTATTTTATCTGCTAAAACATAAGCGAGGTGATTGTAAAAATCTTCTATAGATTCACAATTCATTAAGCCTTCAAGAAATCTAAAACTTTTTAAATCATACGCATATTCCAACATTCCAAATAAATTTTTAATTGGGACTTTCGGATTTATTTTCAAAGCTAAATCAGAATTTAAAGGAATATAACCTACATATCCTTGAGCAGTTAGTTTCCATTGATAACGAGTTTTAGGACTGGGAAATTCTACATTTACTTGGCTTTGGTATTTCTCATATAAGATAATTCCAACCTCTTCAGAAATTTCCTCACGAGAAAAAGATTGAGTTTGATATTCGGTTATTTCCAGAATTTTAAAATTTGCTGGGTTCATATTGTTATCTGTTTCTCGATTTTATCCCAGCGAAACTCATCTACTTTTTCTAGGTTATTAAAAAAGTATTCTTCTAAATAAGGCTCAATTTCCATCTTCCAAATATCTTCTATATCTTCTCGTAGGTTAGGAGTCAAAAAGAAAGAAATACCAATTTCATAGTTTTTATCATTAATCGCTTGATTTAATTGTTTTAAAATATTAATTAAATCCATAACTGCAAAATTTGTATTGAGGTGATATTTGATTAACACATCATAATTAGGACGCAGTTCAATAAATGCAAAACGACGACGTAAAGCATGATCTATTTGAGCAATAGACCTATCTGCTGTATTCATTGTGCCAATAATACGGACATTTTCAGGAATACGAAATCTATTACCACCAGCGAGGGGAATTTCTTGATTACGGTATTCTAGCAAATACATTAATTCACCAAAAACCTGTGCTAAATTAGCGCGGTTGATTTCATCAATAATGAGAACACAAATATCTTGAAATGACTCGGCTTTTTTACAAAATTCTAAAAATCTACCGGGAACAAGTGGATATGTTAATTTACCATCTTCACTTTGAGGACGAATACCTTGAATAAAGTCTTCATAGGAATATGCTGGATGAAATTGGACTAATTCAGAGAAACCGTCACCTTCACTGATTAGATGTTTTGCGAGTTTTTCAGCTATGAAGGTTTTACCTGTTCCGGGTGAACCATAGAATATGGCTTGTTTTTTACGATTAGTTGCGCGTATCCAACGTTCTATGGTTGTCTCTTCAAAACAGATTTCTTCGCTACATTGATTTATATTATATTTTTTGTTTAATTTAGGATAAGAGAAATATTCAGCTAGTTTCCTGGCAGCAATTAGAACTTCTTCTTTAAGTTCATCTTTTATTTGATAGGACATATTATTTTTCTGACGAAATACTAGATTATAATCTTTATTTTCATCATCCCAATATTCAGAATGATGAAATTCAGATTCATCTATAAATTGATCTATTATTAATGTTTCTAATTGATACAATTTTCTATATTCCTTTTGATTTTTATAGTATAATTCATATATTTCTTCTAATTCATTAAGTCTCTTAATATCTTGTTGTTTTTCAAAAGCTTTTTCCGTTTTAAATCTATCAAAACTATATTCATAATCATCATATTCATTATCATCCGTATATTCCTCATTATTAAACTTCTGATTTAGAAGTAAATATTCAAAATTTGTAAATTCATATTCATAATTATCTATCAATAATTCATATATTTGTTCACGAAATTTTCTAACCAAAAAAATTAATGTTATATTATCATGACGAAAATCTTCAAAAAACTCATATATATTTTTATAATTTCCATAAGAGCTATAGTCAATATCTAAATTGTAATTTTTATTATATATAAAATTTAATATTTCATGTTGATTACTGATATTCAAATTAATTGATTTTAATATTTCATAAATCATTGCAAAAACTGATGGGTATCTTCTCTCAAATAACCATTCCCAATCATTATCCCAATCATTAAATCTAAATTGAAGGCAAAAACTAAGAATGGCTATAAATCTGAATAATACTTCGCATAATTCAATTTTATTTGAATAAGTTGCCATACCATGATCAATAATAACAGACCATACCTCCCAAATCAGTTCTAAAAATTGCCATTCATGATTTGTGTATATAGATGTTATGAGTCTAACTGTATATGATATATCACCCCAAGCAATAATTTGTTTTTTATTCATGCTAATTCTAGTGTCAAATTTTTGATAACAAACCACGAAGGCACGAAGAACACGAAGGAAGAGAAAGAAGAGTTAAGAGGAAAGAATAATGCGTTTAATGCCTTCTTTGAGGACGGGGACATTAAAATTGATGAGAAGACCAAGGGGACAATTAGTCATTTTTAAATAAGAAATAACTTGCGCTTCATGAATAGGGGCTAACTTTTCCACAGCCTTCAATTCAACAACTAGGGAATCACCAACCAGAAAATCCAATTCCCCCTCACCCATGGGATAACCTTTGTATTTTACTGCTACTAAATGTTTAGGTTTATAAGGTATCCCCCGCAAACGAAACTCCAAACCCAAAGCCTCTTGATATACCCTCTCCAAAAACCCCGCACCCAACATCCTATGCACCTCAATACCCGCCCCAATCACAGCATAAGCCAACCTCTCCACCTCATCACCCAACCTTCTCATCCTTCCTTCTTCCTCTTCCTTCGTGAACTTCGCTCCTTCGTGGTTCATTTCCTCTTACCTTCTTACACTCTATCATGTAGCAATTATATATCCAATTACCCCCGCTTAGGCTAAAATTGTTTACAATGAAAATCTATTTTTCCTGCATTAAATATTATGGCTAATCCCAAATCTGACAAAGGCTTTGTCTACCAAGAATTTGGTAACGGTAGTTCACCCGCACTGGAACGCGCTGTAGAACGGGGAATCCAAGACTTACCCCCCAATCAGCAAAATGTAAGAATCCAAGCTACTCGCGCTGGACGCAAAGGTAAAACTGTCACGGTTATTACTGGGTTTCAAACCAAACCTGAAACCTTAGCTACTTTATTAAAACAGTTAAAAGCCCAATGCGGTACAGGTGGAACTGTGAAAGATAACGAAATTGAAGTTCAGGGAGAACACAAACAGAAGATTTTAGAGATTTTGGTAAAATTGGGTTACAAAGCTAAAATCAGCGGTGGTTAAAATTATATTTTGGGTATTGTTCACGCAGTGTGGATAATTGCGAAGAAGTAATGATGTCAGAGAGGTAGATAAAACTGGACTATCTCTCTATCTCTTTCCCTAATTTTCAGCCCTTTAAAGAAAAATCAGGACATGAAAATCAAGTATCCTATTAATTTTCACAAAGGTCTAACATTCCTTATCATTTTAGGACTCATGGTTTTATACCATAATTTTACTATTGGAGCTTGGGTTTATCTTTCCCTGCATGGTACTTATGGTTTTCTTTGGTTACTAAAAGATCGCATATTTCCAGATAAGCAATGGGAGCAAGAAATTCCTGCTTCTCAAGGAATTCTTACCTTTGTTCTCCTTTGTTTGTACTGGGTAGCACCATTCATTCTCATTAGTAGTGGTACTGTTCCTCCTTTACCATTAGTCGCTGTTGCTATTTCTTTGAATATTGCGGGAGTGTTTTTACATTTTGCTAGTGATGCTCAAAAATACTATACACTCAAGTACAAAACTGGATTAATTACAGAAGGTTTTTTTGCTAAATGTCGTAATCCTAATTATTTAGGAGAAGTGTTGATTTATTTGGCTTTTTCTCTATTAACTCAACATTGGCTACCTTTCGTGATTCAGGGGTTATTTATAGCCATGATATTTGTTCCCAATATGCGGAAAAAAGATCAATCTTTATCTCGATATCCTGAGTTTGCGGAATACAAAGAAAATTCTGGCTTGTTCTTCCCTAAGTTGTTTAATTCCAGAAGTTCCCAGAAAGAAGAAACTACTGCATAACGTCAATAATTTCGCTCACGACTAAACACACAACCAGATCATATTAGGTTTACAAAGAAGAGAATTATGAACTACAAAGCTATCATTTTATCGGCAATTTTAGGAATTTCTACCCCTGCAATTATTAATATGGCTATTCCTAGTCAAGCAATGGCTGTACAAAAGTTTAATTATCCAGCGGGTGAATTTAGTGATAAAGAGTGGAAAGTGACTTTATCTTTTGACAATAATGTTTATTACTATAATGGCGAAAATCTCAAGAGTAATAATAACATTAACTTATCTGGTGCTGTTGCTTCCGGTACTAAACAACGTCAAGTTTATACTTGGAATAATAATGGCATGAAATACCAAGTTATCTGGAAACCAAGTGATCCGAATTTTATTCGTGTTCAAGTAACTCAACCTAATGGTAAATTGATTTTGAATCGGTTACTTAAAGCTGTTAAAAAGTAGAGATTTTTGATTACAGCAGTTTTCAGCGATTTAAACCACACTCTGATTACTTTCTTCCTTTGCGCCTTTCCTACTTTGCGCCTCTGCGCGAAACAAAAACTGTAGTTCATTGATCTGAAAATCGCTGTAAATATTACCCGAATTTAACAATTGTTGTAGAGACGTTATATGAAACGTCTCTACATTATTTGCTTATTCAGCCCAAGCGATTAACCTGGGTTCATAAGGACTAGAAAGGTATTGATTTCGAGGTAAGACACGCAAAGATAAACCTTGCAAACCAGAAGTGGTGTAAGTGATATTTGCGGTATAAACACTTGAATTATCTGTATCCTGTCCTTGGTAATCCATTACCACAGGTACAGCATTGACGATATCACCATTGGCATCAATAGAACCTTGATATAGCTCTACTTGCACATCATCATTACTCAAAGTTGCTAAATCTACCTTAGCTTTGACCGCTACAGTTTGATTAACTTCAATGTCTGATGCTGCGGATACGTCAATATCCTTGATTTTGATACTAAACCAGTGTTCACCTAATTTTGCTCTCCAAGCCGCTAATTCCTTAGCGGGAGCATAATTATCAACGGTGAGGGTATGATAGCGATCGCTCGCCGGGAAATAGGCTCTCATTGCATATTCTCTCACCATCCGGGCTGTATTAAAGAAAGGACAATTCAACCGAATCGCATCTTTCATTTTTGCTACCCAAGGACGAGGCAAACCATCACCATCACGATGATCATAGAATAGGGGAATAACTTCCTTCTCTAACAACTCATAGAGAGCGTTAGCTTCTATCTCATCTTGATAATTAGGATCATCATAGTTTTCACCATGTCCTATCGCCCAACCGGTGCGAACATAGTCCGCTTCATCCCACCAACCATCAAGAACACTCAAATTGGGTAAGCCATTCATAGCGGCTTTCATACCACTTGTCCCCGAAGCTTCTCTAGGACGACGGGGAGTATTTAACCAGATATCACAACCTGCTACCATTAAGCGGGCGATGTGAATATCGTAGTTAGGCACAAACACCACTTGTTTTTCTAAATGGTGTTCGCGGATAAAGTGGTTAATATCCCGAATTAATTCCTTACCAGGGATATCTTTGGGGTGGGCTTTCCCCGCAATCACAAACTGCACTTTGCGGTGTTTGTTAGCGAGTAAAATCCGCTTAATTCGTTCCAAATCACGCATCCATAAAGTAGCGCGTTTATAGGTAGCAAAGCGACGGGCAAAGCCAATAGTGAAAACGTTAGGATCAAGCACTTCCTGGGCTTGGGCAATATCCGAAGCAGAAGCACCGCGATCGCGCAAATGTTTAACTAAATGTTCTCGAACATACAATACCATATCCAAACGGCAGCGTTCGTGATTCCGCCATAACTCTTCATCAGGAATTGCATCCATGCGTTCCCACAATTGGTTATCCGGTGGCGCTGATGACCAATTTGGACCAAGATAGCGATCGTATAGCTCTTGCGTAGATTTACTTACACAACTGCGGGCATGGACACCGTTAGTAATGGCAGCAATTGGTACGTCTTCCACTGGAACTTTTTGCCACAAACCTTGGAACATTTGCCGGGAAACAACACCGTGCAATTGTGCCACACCATTGGAGAACGTCGCCATTTTCAGGGCTAATACCGCCATACTGAAGGGACTGGACAAATCACCAGTATTTTCTCGTCCCAAGCCTAAAAATTGCTCTTTCGGTAAACCAAAGATATCTGCATAGTAACCCAGATAATGCAAGATCTTGTCGGGGGCAAATAAGTCAATCCCTGCGGGGACTGGAGTATGCGTAGTGAAGATATTACTAGAAGATACTACTTGTCTAGCTTCTCTGTAATTCAGTCCTTTTTCTTGAATGAGAGTGCGAATACGTTCTAAAGCAGAGAAGGCCGCATGACCTTCATTCATGTGGTAAGCAGTGACTTCATACCCCAAGGCTTTCAGCATTTGCACACCACCTATGCCCAGCATAATTTCTTGGTGGATACGCATATCTATATCACCACCATACAACTGATCGGTGATATCGTGGTCATAAGCCTTGTTAGGCTCAATATTAGTATCGAGCATATACAGGGCTACTGTCCCTACCTGGACACGCCACACCCGCGCATATACCTTGCGTCCAGGATAATCTACCGCAATCCGTAGTTCTGTACCATCGGGATTCCGTTCCAAATGCAAGGGCATATTATAGAAATCATTGATGAGGTAGCGTTCTTGCTGCCAACCATCAGCATTAAGATACTGGGCAAAGTAGCCTTGTTGATATAATAAGCCCACACCCACCAAAGGTAATCCTAAATCACTCGCAGATTTAAGGTGATCTCCTGCGAGTACACCCAAACCACCTGAATATACAGGTAAGCAATCTACTAACCCAAATTCAGCAGAAAAATAGGCGTAACATTCCTTCTGATGCTGATTTCTTTGTTTTTTATACCAAGTGTATTCCTGCAAATAATCTTCTAACTGCCGCGCTGCTCTGTCTACTTGCGCTAAAAAGCCTTCATCTTCAACAACTTCTAATAGTCGGCTTTGACTAATAGTTCCCAGCATCAATACTGGATTATGGTGGGTAGATTCCCATAAATCAGGATCTAAACGACGAAATAGGTCTTTGCTCTCTACATTCCAATCAAAATGGAGATTATACGCCAGTTTTCGTAAAGGTTCTAGTCTGGACGGTAGTGAAGGAGAAACGTTAAAGGTGCGAATTGGCTGCATGATATACTAAATAATTTACTAAACAATACCCCGATAACTGCCATAAAGTTATTGTTGACTGTTTTTACCTAATCTTGCCAACTCTTTATACTCTGTTTATGATGTTTTCATGACTTTGTTAAGAATTGAAAACTTTTTGATTTTTTCCGGCGATAATAGGTATTTGGGGGTTGACAATTGATTTTAAATTTGTTATCATGAATTTGATAAGGAAGAACTATCTTAAAATTACATTCAATAGACATAGACCGAGTTTAAAAATGCTTGACATCAAACCCTTGTAGTAGAGACGTTCCATGGAACGTCTCTACTTTTTTGGAGATGTCTATTGAATTGTGCAGAACCGCTTACCATCACGGAGGCGGTTGTTTTTTTTGGCATAAACAGACGAGATATGGGAGTTTTTGTGAAACTATGTTAAACCTTTGTAAAAAAAAAGACAAAGACTGTATCTATATTATACTGAGGCATAGCTTAAATTAAAACACGGATACAAGGATTTATCCTCATGAAACTATCTCAGATTTTGCCATTAGTTATTGTTGGTGGTGCTTTAGCCACTAGCCTTGTCGCATGGGAAAAGCCAGCACAAGCAATCCAAGTATTCAATTTCAGTTTTGACAATACTGTTGGTCCAGTTAATGGGACTGTATCAGGTACATTAGATTTGCCAAATGGTAATGGAACATTTGCGGCTACGTCTGTTAAAATAAATTCAGCCCCTGCTGCACTAGGATATACTCAACCTGTAGATGTGTTATCTTATTTTCCGTTTCCATCTTTGAATTCCTTTACAGTATTTAATGACACGATTACGTCAAGCAACTTTCTAGCGTATAATACCGCAGAGATGTTGGCTCTCAATGTCGTGCCAGGTAGTTTGGGTTCACTTTTATCTCCGGTTGGTACAGGTCAGGCGTTTTCAGGAGTAGTAGACATATACTCTACAACTCTCACATACACCCCCGCTACCCCCGTACCCTTTGACACAACACCGGGTGCTATGTTATCTACCATCCCTGTCTTAGCTTTAATGTACCGATGGAAACAATCCAGAAGTAGAATAGCATTAAGAACCACTGAAAAGCCTGCTGTAACAGTCTCATAAACTTTTTAACCTCCTTCTTTGCTGTTTTCCATACCTAACAGTTCAAGAAAACGGCAGAGAAAAATTAGTCTCATAGCAAAGGTATTTGTAGGGTGCCTTAGGCAAAGCCGTAACGCACCATTAATCAAGTTCAGGGTGCGTTACGCTGTCGGTAACGCACCCTATTTATCTATATTTGGTTCAAAAATTACCTGTTGAACAACTGGAGGAATTAGGAGAAGCCTTGTTAGATTTTACTTCAGTTACAGATTTACAAACTTGGTTACAATTTACTAATTAATATCACTTTATTTAGTTTAGGCGATCGCATTTCTAGTAGCGATCGCCATTACCCCAAAAATGTTAAATTAATATCTATGTATTAGCAAAAATCGAATAAATGACGAGATTTATACATGACCAATTCGCCAAAGATTATTTAGAAGAACTACTAAAACCTTATGGAAAAGTAGAAGCACCCAGTCATGTATCTGGAGAAGTACGAGAAATAGATGTATTATTTACACCATTTCTTGAACAAAAAGCGGATATAGCATCATTAGGGTTATTAGGTAAACTAGCCACCACACTAGCCATATTTGAACCATTTCGCAACCCAGCCTCAACAGAAGAAATATGTGATTGTCTATTAAAATCATTAGAAGTTAGAGGTGCATTAAAACGAGAAGCAAAACGTAATGCAACCAAAATAGCACAAAGTAATTTTCCTAAATTATGGATTCTCACACCCACAGCGTCTAAGAAACTGCTATCAGGATTTCATGGTACATTGGAATCAGATTCTTTACCAGGAATATACTATTTACCAGAGTCTTTCCGCGCAGCAATTATTGTCATTCATCAATTACCACCTATTCCAGAAACATTGTGGTTAAGACTTTTGGGCAGAGGAACGGTGCAAAAACGAGCAATTGATGAATTAGCAGCCTTACCATCAAATCAGCCTTATGTGAAAATCACATTAGAATTACTTTACAACCTGCAACAGAACTTGAGAATAAATCAAAGTCCAGAAATAGAAACAGAAGATAGGGAGTTGATTATGAGATTAGCACCACTTTACCAACAAGAGCGAGAACTCGCTAGACAAGAAGGACTACAAGAAGGACTACAACGAGGAGAACAACGAGGAGAACAACGAGGACTACAACAAGGAGAACAACTTCTGATTATCCGTCAGTTAAATCGCCGCATTGGTACAATGGACTCATCATTGATTCAACAAGTCCAAAAATTACCTGTCGAACAACTGGAGGAATTAGGAGAAGCCTTGTTAGATTTTACCTCAGTTACAGATTTACAAACTTGGTTACAATCTGTTAGCTAATCTTTTTCAAAAGACCGTTGATGATGTTTTCATGACTTTATGAAGAATTGAAAACTTTTTGATTTTTCCCGCCGAAAATTGGGATTAGGGGCTTGACAATTGATTTTGAATTTGTTATCATAGACTTGATAAGGAAGAACTATCTTCAAATTCTATTTAATAGACATAGGCCGAGTTTAAAGATGCTTGACATAAGACCCTTGTAGTAGAGACGTTCCATGGAACGTCTCTACTTTTTTGGGGATGTCCATTGAATTGTGCAGAACCGCTTACCATCATGGAGGCGGTTGTTTTTTGGCATAAACAGACGAGATATGAGAGTTTTCGATAAAATCTTGTAAAAGTTTGTAAAAAAAAAGACAATAACACCATTGCTACTATACTGAGATATAGGTCAAATTCAAACATGAATACAAAGATATATCATGATGAAACTATCTCAGATTCTGCCATTAGTTGTTGTTGGTGGTGCTTTAGCCACTAGCCTTGTCGCATGGGAAAAGCCAGCACAAGCTATCACATTTAATTGGGACGCATCGGGTTTAAATGTAAGCGGAAGTGGTCAAATTGAACTTGGAGATACAGCTGATCAGAATGGTTTCTACACAATTACTAACATATGGGGTATTATCAACTTCAATGATGGTTCTGCTGGACAAATTATAGGATTAACAGACCCAGTCCCAAAGATAAAACTCAATCCACCAGTCTTCCCTCCTATTAACTTTCAATACCAAAAAACACCAGTAGGCGATTTCCCAGATCCAAATAAATATGAAAATTACGCTTTTAATGAGCCCTTCACTGTAACCCCCGTACCATTCGACATCAGTCCAGGTGCTATATTACCCACCATCCCCATCTTAGCTTTAATGTACCTATGGAAACAATCGAGGAATAGAATGGCGTTAAAAACCATTAATAATCCTGATGTAACAGTTTCGACATATAGACAAGTAGGTTAACACAATAAAACCAAACTCTGTCAAGAAAAGTAGGCGTTGCTGAAACCAGGTATGAATTTAGGTGTAGAGACGAGAATCCCTACATGAGGAACGTCTCTACAAGGGTTTTGAAATCATCAAAAATCATTTTCATACCTCAAATCAGCAACGCCGAAAAGTAAAATGGTTGAAAACTTCTTCACCCTTGCAAGAGTGCTATAACGACAATTTTTAACACCAACCTACTTATTGTTATCAACCATTTTAATTTGTCGGTTGGGTTGAGGTACGAAACCCAACACAGTCCATAAGTATATTACATTTAATGTTGAGGTACGAAAACCAACACAGTCCATAAGTATATTACATTTAATATTGGGGTTTCACTTCGTTCTACCCAACCTGCGAGACTGCTGTTCTCTATTCTCTCGCCAAAGGTACAAGATATAGGTAAGATAAATTAGTTGCTATTTACCAAACCCCTGGGAGTTAGTTCTATGTTGAGTTTAAAAATCGCTGTTTATATTGTGGTCGGCTTCTTTGTCAGCCTTTTCATATTCGGGTTTTTGTCCAATGACCCAGCCCGCAACCCTGGCCGTCGGGACGCAGAATAAATATCCAACAAATCACCCCTAGTGGCTGGAAGGTAGAAAGAGGCTAATATGTAATTCAACCTTCCGGCTATTTTTTGCTTTTTGGTCAGCTTGAAAATATGTTTCATCCAGTATTGTCGCCTCAGCTACCTCCAAGTCTTGAATCTTTAAAACCTGTTGATCATCTCGCTTCTGCTACTGTTGTCAAGATTAAAACTGATAGACGAAAACTGATAATTGTCGGTAAAAATCAGGATAATAAGTATCAATTAAATATCAGCCTAGTCAAGAAAGATGTTGTTACGAAAGCTTCTTCATCTTCACCAGAAAACTTAGCGCCCCAGTCTTTACCCACCTATCCTCAAGTCAACGGTGAAGTTAGTCATAAAAATCAATTATTTCTTGATAAATCGGTAGTTTTAGCAGCCACACCAATCCCCCCAACTGAGTCCGGTAATGTGAATTTACAGGAATCTGGAGGAAAATTTGATCTGTCTGTTGGTGACAAGAAACCTGCGGCTGCACCAGTCCAAAATCTGATTGAATTCAAGCTGAGAAATCCCGAAAATCGAGAGTCAACACCGACTACTGTGGAATTTCCGCCGTCACCCCAACTCCCACAAGTAGAGAAGATTCCCGCGGGGAAAGGCAGAGTTGTGGAGGTAATTGCCGATCGCCAGGAGTATGATGAGCAAAGGCGAATTGTCACGGCTGATGGTAATGTCGTGGTCAGATTTGATGGAGCAGTGATTGATGCCGATAGTTTGCACATCAATTTGGATAATTTGATTGCGGTGGGGGAAGGTAATGTAGCTTTGACTAGAGGTAATCAGGTACTGCAAGGAAAACGTTTTACTTATAATTTTATTCAAGATAATGGGGAGTTGGAAAACGGTAAAGGTGAACTTTATATCCCCACCACAGGTACAGATTTTGCTTTTTCACCGTCGCTTCCTACAGATATTACAGCGGGTGGTGTACCTAGCCAGCCTTTAAGTAATCGGATTCGCGCTAATCAACCTATAGCGGGTGTAAATAGTCCTGGAGGAATACAATTTAATGCTAGTGGTCAGTCAGATGTGCGAAATGTACCTGCACAAGAATCTGGAGGTGTTGTCAAGCGGTTACGTTTTGAAGCCCAACGGATTGAATTTTATCCGCGAGGTTTTCAAGCGCAAGATGTCAGAATTACGAATGATCCTTTTTCACCACCGGAACTAGAAGTTAGGGCGGAACAGGTGACGGTGACGCGAGAAGCACCTTTAATAGACCGGATTGTTACCCAGCGTCAACGGTTGGTTTTTGATCAAAAAGTTGTTATCCCTATTCCTGTGAATCGTCGAACTATAGATCGACGACCACGCCAAGTAAATCCTACTATTGTCTCTCCTGGTTTTGATAATGGTAAACGGGGTGGTGTGTATGTAGAACGCAGTTTTGAACCGATTAATACTGATCAAAAACGCTGGACTATTATCCCCCAGTTCTATGTGCAAAGGGCGTTTAAAGATAGTGGGAATGTGGCCAGTTTATTTGGTGTCAAGAGCAAGCTGAATGCTGTTTTTGGTCCCAAAACTATTCTGGAAGGTACGGGAGAGTTAACTAGTTTTGATTTCGATCAGGTGGAAAATAGTTTACGCGGGAGTTTGCGGTTACGCCAAATATTGGGTAATGTCAATCCTTATACATTGAGTTTAGAATCTAGTTACCGCGATCGCTTGTATAATGGTAGTCTTGGCTATCAAACTGTACAAAGTAGTATCGGTGGAATTATCTCTTCTCCCGTTATTCCTTTAGGCAAAAGCGGCATCAATCTTAGCTATCAAGGTGGCGCTCAATATATAGATGCAAACACGGATCGTCAAGATTTACTCTCCCCAGTGCGGAAAAATGATCGGATTTCGCTGAGTCGTTTACAAGGAAGTGTGGCTTTGAGTGGTGGTATCAATTTGTGGCAAGGGAAACCATTGGCAGCTACAGCGACTGAGGGACTAAAATATACATCTAATCCTGTTGTACCGTATTTGCAAGCGATCGCAGGTATCACGGGAACTACTAGCTATTATGGTAGCAGCGATAACCAAAGCACTTTAACTGGGACTATGGGTTTAGTGGGACAGATTGGGAATTTTTCTCGCCCTTACTTAGATTATACCGCCTTTAATCTCACCTATTCCCAGGGAACTAACAGCGGTTTATCACCTTTTCTCTTTGACCGTTTAGTTGATAATAAAGTCCTGAATGCGGGTCTTTCTCAGCAACTTTATGGACCGTTCCGGCTAGGTTTGCAAACATCCATTAACCTCGATACAGGTAAAGCTACTAGCACTGATTATATTATGGAATATAGCCGTCGCACCTATGGTATTAGCCTGCGTTACAATCCTGTTCTCCAGTTAGGTGGCTTTAGTATTCGTATTAGTGACTTTAATTGGACAGGTGGTACAGATCCATTTTCTAATGGAGAAGTTAAACCCGTTGTTGGTGGTGTAGTCCGTCAGGATAATTGAAAATCAGGAGTTATGAGTCCATCATTTTTATCTTGACAAACTACTAGATCAACTAGATCCCCGACTTCTCCAAGAAGTCGGGGATCTAAACTCCTATCTAGGTTTTCCTAATGTCGTAATGTAGATAACTGCTTCATCCGTAGGGATACCCAATACTTCATTTACTTGGTCATCAAAAAAGCCAGCGATACCACTCACACCTAAGTTCAGACGAATAGCTGCTAAATTCAGCCTTTGTCCGAAAATACCTGCATCTAGGTGTAAATAACGGTAAACACGATCTCCATATTGAGCGATCGCATTTTTTAAATCAGCAGTATGAAATAATACTGCCCCTGCATCTCTCCCTAATTCCTGTTCCAAACAGAGAAAATATAACTCCCGACGGCAATTTTTAAAGCGAATTTGCCGTAATTCTTGGGCTTTAGGTGCGTAATAATAACAGCCTGGATCTAATCCTTGCACTCCAGAAACAACAACAAATGTTTCTATTAAATTCAAGTCAAAATAATCAGGTTGGGGATCTAAATCTTGGTCAATGTAATTTTGTGGTTGATAAGTAAAATCAAGTAAAGCTTTCAGTTCATCGAAACTCAAATCATCACCAGTATAAGCACGAGTAGAACGGCGTTTATAGATAGTATTTGATAATTCTGATAAATTTTCTCCCCAAAACATTGGTGTAGTTCGAGTCGAAAATTTTTCACAAAAAGGAAAATTATATTTGTCTTCTAAAGACTTTTCTGATGGCACAGTTGGTAAATTTAACTTACCACCAGTACTAGCTGGAATTTGGGTGTTTAAATGAAAATATTTCAGTAGTTCACCATCAGGAATAGATGGATAATTAGTTGTAGTTGTCGAAGGTAAAGCCGTGCGTCCTAATGGTAAATTTTGGCTCACATCTAACAAATCTGCCAAAGCTAAAACAGCAGTTGTTCCTTCTTGTTCATGATCAATATAAAGTAATTCATTAACAGCTTCATCAGCAAAACCGCCAATTAAATGAGAGCGATAATCGGCAATATTACAAGCTAATTGAATATTACTTAAAAGATGCCCAGTGTCGAGAAAAATTCGCCGATAAGCCCTGTTTTCATAACGCCAAGCGGAACGATAAAAGACCGCAGTGGTAATAATAGCTAATTGGGTACTTTCTAAGGAAGGATGCCAAAAACAAGCTGCTTGTAAAGTTTGCCAAACATCACTTTCCCAAAAGTGCATTAAAGAATGAGTTCGACATTGATAATTATAAAGTCCTGGTGGTAATAATGGCGTACCGCGAGAAACTAAATATACCTCAGCCGGATATAACCCTCCCGCACTGGGCGCAGAACGTAAGTATACTGTATTACCCAAAGAAGGCATTTTTGCTGTGAGTCCATAACTGTGAAATAATAGTTGAGAAAGCCGCCACCACCATTTGGTATCTTGTTTATTAGCAACAGTTGCCGCTGTTTCTTGCAGATAGGGTTTGAGGTCTATATCAGAGCCAATTTTGTACTCTTTGAACGGTACTGGTTGTTTATTCCAGTCTAAATTACGACCTTTACCAGCCAGGGTTTCTGGGTGGTACTTAGTCCGGTCGTGATAGTGTTGGGAAATGGATTGTTCTATTTCTGGCATAGTAATTTTAATATCCTTGTAGTCCTACTCTTGATTTTGACATTTATTAGTTCCATTAATTCGTGCTAATCAGTACAATCATCAAAATTAAAAATTAACCCCAAAAAAGTTATTTTTCTGTTAGAATCCCGAATCACCTATCCTGGAGAAGATTGACCAAATGATGCCTGTACGTCAAACTTTATCAACATCTGATATTCAACTTTCTTATTTAGAATGGAGTCAAGGTCAAGAACCATTACTGTTATTACATGGTATGGCTGATCATGCTTTGGTTTGGTCTAGTTTGGGAGATTATTTAGCAGCAGATTATCATATAGTTGCGCCAGATATGCGTGGTCATGGTGAAAGTAGTAAGCCAGAACAAGATTATACCTTTGCCAGTGCAATTTCCGATCTAGAAGCATTAATGGATAAACTAGGATGGTCTGCGGCTCATATTGTCAGTCATTCCTGGACAGGAAAATTAGCCGCTATTTGGGCTAGAGAGAACCCAGCTAGGTTAAAAAGTATCACATTAGTAGATCCCATTTTCATCTGGAAAATGCCTAGTTTCCTAAAAATCACATTTCCCCTGTTGTATCGTGTTTTACCCTTTCTGAAAAGCATGGGACCATTTGCAAGTTACGAGGAAGCTGAACAAAAAATTAAACAACTCAGTCAATATCAAAATTGGAGTTCTTTGCAACAGCAAGTTTTTCAAGCCGCAATTGAAGAAAAACCCAACGGTACTTGGGGTAGCAAATTTACCATAGCAGCCCGTGATGGCATTTTCGACGCAGTCATGGAAATACCAGGTTTTATTCACCCAGTTGACACACCTGCCCTCTTTATACAACCAGAAAAAGGTGTAAACCGCCAAAATTGGCAAATTCAACCTTACAAAACCAACCTTAAAAACTTAAATTTGTGTCAAGTTCCCGGAAATCATTGGCCATTTCTAACCAACCCCACAGAATTTAATCAAACAGTTGCCACTTTTTTAGCAGCACAAACATGAGATAATTTCTAACTTTCACCAATCACCAATTACCAATTACCAATTACCAATCACCAATCACCAATTACCAATCACCAATCACCAATCACCAATCACCAATTACCAATCACCAATTACCAATCACCAATCACCAAATTATGAGCCTTTGCATTAATCCAGTTTGTTCTCAACCTAATCATCCAGATAATGACGAAAACCGTTTTTGTCAAAGTTGTGGTTCTCAATTGGAATTGATAGGACGTTATCGAGTATTACGTTTATTAAGTGATAAAACTGGATTTGGCAAAATTTACGAAGCCTATCAACAAGACACCCCAAAAATCCTCAAAGTTCTCAAAGAAGAATTAACAAATGATAGTAAAGCCTTAGCACTATTTCAACAAGAAGCCAAGGTTTTACAACAACTAAATCATCCTGGTATTCCGCGAACAGAAGGTTATTTTCCCTATCAAACTAGAAATAATCTCATATTGCATTGTCTGGTGATGGAAAAAATTGCAGGACCTAATTTAGAACAATGGTTAAAGCAACAACAAAACCGCCCCATTTCTGAAGCTCAAGCCATAGTCTGGTTAAAACAATTATTAGAAATATTAGATTTAGTTCATAACCAACAATATTTACATAGAGATATTAAACCATCAAATATCATGATTCGTCCAGATGGACAATTAGTATTAATTGACTTTGGTACAGCCAGAGAAATTACCAGAACCTATTTAGCAAATGGTGGAGGAATGACAGCAATTTCATCATCAGGTTATAGTCCTCAAGAACAAATGCGAGGACAAGCCATACCTTCATCAGATTTCTTTGCTTTAGGACGGACATTTGTATTTTTATTAACGGGATTTCCCCCCGAACAATTATATGATCCTCATTTAGATATCTTACAATGGCGACAGCATGGGAATCATGTTTCTCCATTATTATTAGACTTCATTGATTGGTTAATATCAACAGAAGTCAGTAAACGTCCTAGCAATGCTGAAGAGATTTCTAGAAGATTAGCAGCAATTGAACATCAACTTACAGAAAATACATCCGCAACTGTGAATATTGGCGGGTTAGGAAAAACAGAAATAATTAATAAACCAACTACTAATAATACCGTTATTCCTCCACAAAGACAACCCGAAAAATTACCATTATTATCCTGGTTTGCAGCTTTAATAGTTTCCTTATTACTACTTTGGTGGGTATCATTAGCATTTAGAAATACTAAATTTGCGGCTTTACCTCCTGACTATGGACAAGCACCAGTTAAACAAGGCAAAGTTGATTATTTTCCCTATGAAGAAGGGAAAGATAGTCAAGGGAGAGTTGCAGAATTTAATATTGCGGTTTTATCAGTAGAATATAAATGGCAATTAGGCAGCACTTACCAAATTAAATATAATGATCAAACTATTACCCTTGATTCCTTAAAATCTAATTTAGAACAAGAAGGAATCCAGAAAATTATGGAAAATCCCAGCGAGATTATTTCTGTGGGAACAGCTTCTTGTGAAGGTAATATTACCGCCGAACAAAGTCGCGCTTTAGAACGTTCTCAACAAATTCAATTATTAGGAAAAAAGATATTTAGTAGTACACCCAGTGTTAAAGGTTATCGGTTATTAAATTTGGGACAATTTCAGAGAAAAGATTGTCAAGCCAACCAAGACTCAACAGCCTATCAACGCAGTATTATTATTATTGGGGTGAAAAAACAAGCCCAAGGGGTAATATTAGATGAAGCTTTAAGAGATAGATTAGAGAAAAAACCATTTGCTGATTTTAAATTAGAGGATTATTCTCTGGGTTCACCAGATAAATTTAAAACCATACCCAGTAATTTATAGTAGTTCCCGGTGTTATGAGGTACATATCTAGCGGGCAAGATGCCCGCACTACAAGAGTTTCATGATTCAACTTTGTACCTCATAAGAGCGGAAACCGCTGTAAAGCCTCTCCCCTACGAGGGGAGAGGTTTGGAGAGGGGTCTGTTTACACATTAAAAACTTTTAAAACATCCTTTAACAGCAAATACTTTTGATCAATTACGTGAACTTATCCAAAATATTTATGCTGCTGAAATACATTAAATTATGAATTATTTAAGCCCCCATACCTGAATACTGTTTTAAACCCCTCCGCCATAAAAAACGATTAGCGCCTAAAAATAGGAGAAACCAACCGGCAATTGATAAAAATCCTCTGGTTAAATCTACAGGTAGTCCTACCAAAATACTCGCTGGAAAATTAATCATGTAGGGAAAAGGTGTCCACATAACTATGTTTCTGACGTTTTCTGGAAAAACATCCAAAGGTGCTATCAAACCTGATAAAAATACAAAAAACAACAACCATAGATTTTCTAAAGCTGCGGCTTTTTCTGTCCAAAATGCAAATATAGCAAAGGTATATTGAATTATAAATCTTAAAGCAAAAGCCATAATTGCTGCTAGAATAAATAGCAATAAATTAGTTATACTAGGCAACCAAAAAGCTTGGGGATAGAGAACAAAAAAGAATATTGATAAAAACAATACAAAAGGCATTCGAGCGACTCTTTCACCAAGATGATTCGCAACATGATGCCAAACTGGATCTATAGGTTGTAATAATTTGGGGGAAAGTTTACCTTCTAAAACTTCTTTTTCAAAATCATAAATTACCCAAACAACACTAATTTGTCTAGCCAGAAAAACTGCAAAAAAGTATCGAGCAAAATCAACAGATTTAAAAGCAAATTTACCACTGTCAGCAGCTTGTATCCAAATACCCATCATAATAATTGGTAAAGAACCAGCTAAAACCCAGAATATTAATTCTGACCTATATTCCAGCATCTTCGCATAATTTACTGACAGCAAAGTTAAAGCTTTTTTAACAATTTTTTTCATAGTTATCAATGGTTAAATCCTTTTTGAAAAACTCTACCAATTACTTCTTCTACTGGTGGTTCTGTGACTGTTAAATCTACCACTTCCAAATCGGCTAAAATTTGGGAAACAGTGCGAGTCATGGCTGCTTGTGGCACAATAAATCTAACTGCTCTTCCTTCTAGCATTTGTACATCACCATAGGGCATAAGTTGTTCTAGTGATAATGGTTGAACTAACTCTACATAAATTTCTCGATAAGGGGCAAAACTTGCTAATAACCCATCTAATCTACCATCATACATTAATTTTCCTTCGTGAATTAATAACACCCGTTCACACAAAGCTGTAATATCAGCCATGTAATGACTCGTTAATAATATGGTTGCTTGATATAGCTGATTATATTCTTTTAAAAAGTTACGTACCCCTGCTTGAGCATTAACATCTAATCCTAAAGTTGGTTCATCTAAAAATAAAACTTGGGGACGGTGTAAAAGTGCTGCTAATAGTTCAGCCTTCATTCTTTCACCTAATGATAATTTTCGCACGGGTTGAGTTAATTTACCTGCTAAAGCCAGCATTTCTGTTAATTCCCCAACTCGACGCTGAAATTCTTTGTCAGAAATATTATAAACTGCGGCGTTAATTCTCAGAGAATCTAGGGCTGGTAAATCCCAAATTAATTGCTGTTTTTGTCCCATCACTAAAGTGATTTTTTGTAAAAATGCTTCTTGACGATTAAAGGGAATAAATCCACCAACTTTAACTGTACCTTGAGAGGGATGAATTAATCCTGTGAGCATTTTTAAGGTTGTAGTTTTACCTGCGCCATTGGGTCCCAAAAAACCGACAATTTCCCCAGGCTCAATGCTAAAAGAAACATCCTGAACAGCGTTAATATTGCGATAAGTCCGGCGAAAAAAGTGGCTAATTGTTCCCCCTATCCCTGGGTCTTTAATCGCTACTGGATAGGATTTACTCAGGTTTTCTGCAATGATAATTGACATAAAAAATTTATTTCCTTCTGCCTGATAAGGTTGATTTTCTCCCCTCTACTAATGATCGCACAAATGACGAGTAGAAAGCTTGTCCCCAGAAGAATTATTTTCTTCTGAATTTTCTAGTTCCTGATTATTTTGTAAATAATCTTTTACCCAGTTACACGCATAATCTAAGTCGTTAGTAGCAAAGATTTGGGGTAAATTCCAGATAATGGCAGTGCGATCGCGGCTGGCGGAAACTAAGGTTTTACCATCGGCACTAAAGGTTAAGGAAGAGACAGCCCCAAGATGTCTAAACAGTGTAATTATTGGTTTTCCCTCCAGATTCACGAGGTGAATCGCATTCTCCCCATCTCCACTGCCAGCGGCAATTGTTTTGCCATCTGGGCTAAATGTCACCGTGTGGAACGTAAATTTTGAATTTACTAAGGTTCTTAAAAATTTGCCGTCACGTTGCCATAACTTGATGGTGCGATCATCGGAAATGGATGCTATCAACTGTCCATCTGGACTAAAGGTGGCATCAAAAACCGCCAGATTATGTCTTTGCAAAGTCTTTAAAAGTTTACCCTCTCGACTCCACAGGCGGATGGTTTTATCATAACTGCCAGTTGCCAATACTTGACCATCGGGACTAAACTCGACACTATTAATTGGCTCGCTGTGTGCTTTAATAGTTTTGTACAAGCGGAAACTAAACGGTTTTTTGTCATCTCGTTGCCAAAGCCACAGGGCTTGATCATAACCAACTGAAGCGAGAATTTTACTATCTGGACTAAGTGCTATATCTAGAATTACCCCAGTATGACCTGGAAGGGTATCTATCAGAGTGCCATCAATTTTCCAAATTTTGATCGTTTTATCCGTACTCCCAATTGCTAAATACTGACTATTAGGACTAAAAACAACGGAGGTTACTCCATTTCCATCCGCTTGAAGACTTCGGAATAATGTGCCATCAGATTTCCAAAGATTGATCATAGAATCCCAACCTGTGGTAGCGATAATTTTACCATTGGGACTAATGGCAACTTTTGCCAGATTCGATTGGTGATATCTTAAAACTGTGACTAGGGGATTTTGCAACTGCCAAAGTTTAACGCTATTATCCATACTGGCTGTGGCCAGAATTTTACTGTCAGGACTCCAAGCGATCGCCCAAACACCTTCTTTATGTCCTGACAGGGTAGCCAAATCCTTACCATCAAGACTATAAAGTTTTACCACTTTATCCCAACTGGCAGCAGCAAGGGTTTTATTGTCGGGACTAAATGCCATTGCGATGATTGAATATTCTGCTTCAATGTTTTTGAGTTTTTTGCCATCGAGACTCCAAAGCTCAATTTTTTTATTATTACCACCTGTAGCCAGCAATTTACCATCAGCAGAAATTGCCAAACCACGCACAGCATCTTGACCATGATTGAAATTAACTAACTTTTTGCCATCAAGACTCCAAAGAGTTGCTTTCCCATCAAAACTACCAGTCACTAATTTCTGACCATCGGGGGTAAACAAAACTTTAGAAATAGCAGATTCATGGGCTTTAATCATCCTGAATTTTTTGTCTGCTAACTGCCATATTCCCAAAGTACCGTTATTCATCCCAATTGTTAGTAGTCGTCCATCAGGACTAAAAGCTATACTTTTAACTTCTTCACCAACAGTGATAGTTGCTAATTTCTGGCCATTTAATGACCAGAGTTTGATAGTTTTATCAGCACTACCGGAGGCAATTATTTTCTCAGTAGGACTAAAAGCAACTGTCCAAACGGTGGAATTATGACCTTTAAATTTGCGGATTAATTTGCCATTTTGTTGCCATAACCAAACTTCATTCTGACTAGCAAGCGCTACCATCTGGCTATCAGGGCTCCAGGCTACATCCCAAAGCAAACTCAGATGATCGTCTGAGAGACGATTCCACTCTTGCGCTCCATAACTAGCTTGACGGAGAACATTATCAGTTAGGTGATCCAGTTCAGGATTATTAATATTTAATTTTTTTAATTTTCTTTTTGCTTTAATAGCATCCCTTACTGCTTCTAATTCTTGATGGGATTTAAAGTTCCCATTAGAAGAGGATATCAGGGCTTTAATTTCACTAATTTTTGCTAATCTTTCACTTTGAAGAGATTGACGATATAACCAGAAAGATATCCCCCCTAAGCTGACAGAAGTTAAAAAAGCTGTACTAATTACTCCCAAGATGAGTTTTTGTAAACGAGCATTTTTTTGTTGTTCAAGCAGTTGAATTTCCATATTTTTGGATTTTTCTGCTCCTAAAATAAGCTGTTGTTCTCGTCGTTCTAATTCTGCACTTTTAGCTAGAAATTGATTATCTAAATTTGTTAGACTTTTATCCCAAGCCCAAGCTTGAGCATCCGCTAATGCTTGTCCTCTTAGTAAGCGAGATTCATCAGTTTGTTGGGAAGTTAACCACGCATTAAAAGTTTGCGAGTAGGGACGTAAATTAGCTAATTGTTTTTCTACCCAATCTAAATTAAATACTTTGGCATAAATACGGTTTTTAACAATTAATAATCCTACTTGTTTAACTACTAAACCTGATAGCAATAATTCTACTTGTTCTCGACTATCATCACTTTTTACTTCTACACCTTGCAAAATTTGCTGATAAATTCCTAATAATCTACTTACAAGCTGTTGATTATAAAGTAATCGATCTCGAATAGTTCTTAAATGTTCTGGTTCGTCTTGAGATTCCCAATTTTTAATAATATATTCATTGACAACATTATCTAACCAAAACTCTTCATAACCTTTAGCGAAATCTAGGTAATCACCACTTACTTGAAAATTAGTGATGAGATTACATAACTTTTGGGTTAAAAAAGGCTGCCCTCCTGTCCAATCTAAAATTTGTTTCATGACTGGGTACGGATTAGGTATGACTAACTCTAATCCTCTAATTAAAGAATCCACTTCTGCTATTTTAAATCCTTTTAAATCAATGGCTTGACCAATATTAAAAGGTGTTCTTTTCGCATCTTGAATTAAATCTGATGGAGTCGCAACTCCAAAAATTGCAAATGTCAACCGCTGATATTCTGGATCTATGGCTCTTTGATTATAGCAGTATCTAATTAATGCAAAAAAATCATCTACGGGAAAATCCAAACTGAGGATACTATCAATTTCATCTATAAAAATAATTAGCCTTTCTTCTGGAAATTGGGTTAATAATTCCGCAATAAACTGACTTAATTTATGGACTAAAGAAATATCATCTCCTGTTTGCCACCATGATTTTAAATTGAATTTTCCTAAAAGTTTAAATCCTCTACATAAATCGGCGATTATGCCCTTATACCATTGACTTGCAGTGATATTTTCACTACCAATATTCGTTATATCAATTGATGTACATTTAAATCCTTCTTGTTCTAAATGATGTTTAGTTCTCACTAACAGAGACGATTTACCCATTTGACGACAGTTAAGAACATAACAAAATTCACTCTTTTTTAAAGCGTTATATATTTCTATATCTGTTTGTCTTTCTACGTAACTAGGGGCATTATTTATGAGACTACCACCGACTTGATATGGATAAGTATTCATATTAGTGATATTTATTATTCATCATAGCCAAATTTAAATTTAGAACTCAAAATACTGCGATCGCGCCCTAATTTCTTAGCTTGATACATTGCTTGATCAGCCGCTTCAAAAAATTCTCTTAAAGAAAAATCTCCTGAAGGAATGATACAGGCAATTCCTAAGCTTATGGTTAAGCTAATCATGTTTGTTAATTGATTTTTTTTGGTTAATTCAGGAATTTTAATTCTCAATGATTTTACTGTTTCTCTGATTTCTTCAGCAATGAATATAGCTGCTTCTGCGTCAACTTGTGGCAAAATTAATACAAATTCTTCACCACCATAACGAGCAACTAAATGATCTGGATTTTTAATTACTGAATTAATTGCTTGAGCAATTTTATGTAAACAATTATCACCACTCTGATGTCCATAGGTGTCATTATGAAATTTAAAGTTATCCAAATCTGCTAATATTAAAGATAGAGGTTCTTGGATGTATGTCATTCTTTCCCATTCTATTTCCAAAGTTTCATCAAAACATTTACGATTAGCAACTTGAGTTAGTTTATCAATATTAACTAACAATTGCAATTTTTCATTTTCTTTTTTTAATTTATCCCACGGAATAGCATTACTTTCTATTAGTAAACTTTTTTGAAAAAATAAACGATACAGTTCGCAAAAAGGTTCATAATTATAGCCACTTAATTTAATTAACCCTAAACTATCTAATTTATAAACCAAATTGTCCGACAAAAATATATTGTTACCTGTAGAATTCACAACTTGATTATATGCTTGAGACAATTCTGCATCTTGTAGCAATATATTGAGTAAATTTCTTAAATATCCGCTGTAAATATATTTACCCTTTGTACAATTATCTAATAGTTCTGGTAAAGAAATTTTCTGCTGGTAGAGATCATATAAAGCCTGATGAATTAAATATGGCTGTCCTCCCACCCAATACATTAAGTTTTTCACAGCTTGACTATCACACCAATCCAATTCATACCGTCTAGCTAATTCTGTTACTTGCTCGACTGTAAATTCTGGTAATTTCAATGACAAACCAACATTAAAGGGAGATTGATTGATATTTAAAGGGATATAAACTTCAGTGGAGTGGAATAATACTAACCGAACCTTTTGCCAAATCGGAGTTTGTTGAGCTTGTTCATGCCAATTGCGGAGGAGAAGTAGAAAATCTTGGGCAATTTGTTGATATTGAAAAGCATAATCTACTTCATTCAAAATTAAAACCAATGGACTTTTAATTTGCTCTAATAAATAACTCTCGAAATAAATTGAAGCACTAACTTTACTACCAATTTCCTCATCCCAATAATCATCCAAATCCGATGCAAGTGACAACTGCCGAGCCACATTCATACAAAACCAGCGTAAAAAATTATTCAGGCTCAAAAAAGTTTGTCTATCTACTAGTTTAAAGTCTATAGTAACTACGGAATATTCATGTATTTGAGCTTGGTGAATTAGCTGTAACATTAAAGAACTTTTGCCCATGTGCCGAGGTGCTTTAATCCGAATTAAACTCCCTGGTTTGAGTAATTCTGCGTAAGCATCGCTTTCAATGGGAGTGCGTTCAATATAAAAGCAGGAATTGAATGGTAGTGGATCCCCTGGTAAAGTAATATTTTTCTTCATTCACTTGAGGGCAAAATATTTTGTTTCTGATCAGAAATAATAAAGTTTGATTGCGATCCCCAAAAAAAGAGGCTCAAATCTCTTAATTAACATATACTGTCACCAAATACTATCAAAAGTCTAGTTAAGTAGGTGAACGGAAAAAAACCGTAGACGCGAAGCGGCTTCTCGAAGAGTAATATGTAACGAAAAGTAAAGTTGTCCAAACCCTCTTCACTCTTGCCTCTGGTTACTGAGCGAAGTCGAAGTATTGCCTCAAGCCATAACGACAATTTTTAACGCCAACCTACTTATAATGAGTGACAGGACTTTGAGCCATCTACCAAGGGTTTTAACTTTTACAATAGGCCAGTAAAGCGGCTATCGGTTTGCAGAATTTTGAGGATCTGCTTAATTTCTTGGGTACGGTCTTTTTTAACTACTAGGGTAACATTGCGATCGCGCACAATTACCACATCTTCTAAACCAATAGTCACAATTACATCATCAGGATTGGAGGCATAAACGATTGCTCCTTGGGTATCTAAGCCCACATGAGTAGCAAGTTCTACATTAGGATTATCGGACTGCTTCAGTAAACGTTCAATAGCATTCCAATCACCCAGATCATCCCAACCAAATGCTACAGGCAAAACATAAGCTAGACTGGTTTTTTCCATCAGCGCGTAATCTATACTTTTCTTAGGTAACTGGGGATAAATATCAGGGCCATGTTGTTCTAAAGGTTTAATAATTTCTGGTGCATGGGTGCGTAATTCTTCTAGAACCACACCGGCTCGAAAAACGAACATACCACTATTCCAGCTAAACCGTCCCGTTGATAAAAAAGTTTCTGCCGTTTCTCGGTCGGGCTTTTCAGTAAATCTGTGAACATGATAGGCTGGCAAGTTATTAAAGCTACCTATTTTTTCACCTTGTTCAATATAACCATAGCCAGTTGAGGGGAAATTAGGTTTAATCCCCAAAGTCACAATTGCTGCTTTCTTAGCTGCCAAATCCATCGCAGCGGCTAAAGTTTCGGCAAATATCTCCTGGTCAGCAATCCAGTGGTCAGCCGGAAAAAAGCCAATAATAGCGTCTTCCCCGTAACGCTTTTTAATTTCTAAACTTGTCCAAGCAACAGCAGCAGCAGTGTCTCGACCCTCTGATTCAATGAGTAAATTTGCAACAGGCAAATCGGGAAGTTGTTCTCTGACCCCTTGAGCAATGGGACTAGACGTAATTACCCACAAGTTTTCCCAACCCCCAGCCAGAGTTAACAATCGATCAGCAGTTGCTTGTAGTAAGCTTCTAGAGCTACCATCAAGGCTTAAAAATTGTTTAGGTCGGTCTAGTCGGCTCAAAGGCCAAAAACGCTCACCTTTACCACCAGCCAGAATCACAGGAAAAAATAAATTATTCATGTTGGCATATACAGATAATTCAGAACAATATACAGCAGAGAACAGACAACAGGGAACACTTCGACAAGCTCAGTGCATCGCAGGCAACAGGGAACTGCTTTGAAAGTCTTTTGGTCTATGGCTTGTCCCCTAAATTTTGTCCCGGATAGCATTAGTCAGCTATTGGCTAACATTCACTGAAGCCTTATTTAGCTAAAATCTGCTTTAAGTCTACATTTATTGACGTTTGGATCATCTTCACTGATGAATTTTGGTGGTCAATTATGTTTCAATTATTACCTATTAAAACTATGAGGACAGCAACACCCAACAAAATCTCAGATTAGCTTTTCACAAAATCTCAAATTTGCGTAGTCAGTTTCATCTCGCAATATTTGTAGCTTGTATTAACATAACTTTAAGGAGTGGTTGAGTGGGGAGAAAATTGTGATTAAACAAGTTCAATGGTCAGAAAATCAGGTAGCACCTCAACAAGTACCAACCTCAGAACCGGAGGTGTTACAGCCACCAGTTCAATGGTCAGAAAATCAGGTAACACCTCAACAAGTACCAACCTCAGAACCGGAGGTGAAACCAAAACAATCAATTAACTCTTCTCGTCACGTCGTTGAATCCGTGGGAGCTATTCCCAACGAACTCTATGACCGCTTAGGTTTATCCGTCCCCCGCTGGTTACTGTGGGTATTAACCATTGTTTTAGGGGTAATTTTATCTGGATTACTAGCATCAAGTTTGGCACTATGGACTCCTCTATGGAGTAATCTCGACCAAGCGAAAGATGATGAATTCGGTGCGAATAAACAAGACCAAATCAAAGTACCGGGAGATTTATGGACTAAGCTTTCTCAGTACAAACTATCAAAACCCATGAACATTTTAATTATGGGTATTGAACCGGTTCCAGGGACTGTAGATGGTTCACCGGAAAGTTTTGCTGGTAAAAGCGATACCATGATGTTGGTGCGGCTAAATCCCAGTGATAAATCCATTCGCTTGCTGTCAATTCCCAGAGGGACAATGATAGCGATTCCCGAACAGGGATTAACTAAGGTATCTGAAGCTAACGCCAAAGGTGGTCCAGTTTTAGCCGCAAGAGTAGTTAGTCGGAGTTTAAATAATGCTCCCATAGATCGGTATATCCGCATTTCTACTAGCGGATTTCGGGAATTAGTTGAACAGTTGGGTGGAGTAGATGTATTTGTCCCCCAAACTATGAATTATCAAGATCAGGCTGGTGGCTTTGCCGTAAATTTAATCAGCGGTTGGCAAAGTCTCAATGGTGAACAAGCAGAACAGTTTGCCCGCTTTCGTGAAGAAGGTATGGGGGATTTACCAAGAGTCCAACGACAACAAGCACTGATAACTGCTTTAATGCAACGTCTCAACAGTCCCACTGTTTTACCCAGGTTGCCCCAATTAACTCGCTTAATGCGGAAGTATTTTGATACCAACCTCAAAATGGAAGAAATGATGGCATTGGCAAATTTTTCCGTCAATGTAGAACGGGATCATTTCCAAATGGCAATGTTACCTGGTACTTTTAGTAAACTCAGTCAAGACCCCAATAGCTATTGGTTAAATATGACTGGCCAACAAAGCTTATTAAATGATTTTGTTGGGGTAAATGTAACTGGGATTAAATCAGATACCAGACCCGTTTCTATCCAAAGAATTGCCGTTCAAAATACGACTAATCAACCCCAGCTAACGGAAAAGGTCATTACCTATCTTAAACAGAAAGGTTTTACTAATGTTTACCCAGTTCCAGACTGGCCAGATAGCCAACGTCAAACTCAGATTATTGTCCAAAAAGGCAACCGACAACCAGGAATTGACTTGCGACAAGTTTTAGGTTTAGGACAAATTGAAGTTTCCGGAAATGGTGATTTGGAATCTGACCTCACAATTCGCATTGGTAAAGATTGGAAATAGTTATTAGTCAGTGGTCAGTGGTCAGTGGTCAGTAGTCTAGAAAAAACGACTGACAACGAACAACTGACGACTGACAACCAACAATTAACAAATTTATGAACAAGATTTTGTTGAGATTTTTAAGTTTGATATTCATTTTTATTTTGGTGGGATTTTCGGTAATTATGAATCCCGAACCAGTTTTTGCTCAAGTTAATACCATTAATTACAATAATGCTAATTTAGAAAATCGGGACTTTTCTCATACTAATTTAGTTGGCGGAACTTTTGTCGCAGCCGAAATGCGGGGAACAAATTTTCAAGATGCAAATTTAACTAACGCCATTTTTACTAAAGGCGTTTTATTAAAAGCCAATTTAGAAAGTGCAAATTTAACGGGCGCTTTAGTTGATCGTGTTACCTTCGATAGTGCTAATCTAAGAAATGCCATTTTCGCAGAAGCAACTTTAACCCGCAGCCGTTTTTATGATGCTGATATCACTGGTGCTGATTTCACTGACGCATTAATTGACCGTTATCAAGTATCCTTACTCTGTCAAAGGGCTGATGGTGTGAATCCGGTAACTGGTATTTCTACCCGCGATAGTTTGGGTTGTAAATAGAAAATTGACAACTGACAACTGTACGGGCGAAGCATTTGCAGAACTATTTTTGGCAATGACCGATAATTTATCTTCCAAATGCTTCGCCCCTACTAACAACTGTACGGGCGAAGCATTTGCAGAACTATTTTTGGCAATGACCGATAATTTATCTTCCAAATGCTTCGCCCCTACTGACAACTGACAACTGACAACTGACCATTAAATATTCGTGACACAACAAGATCAAAAACCCTCTCGTTCCTTTGCTGGTATTGCTGGTATTGTTGCCGCAGCAACTTTAATTAGTAAAGTGTTTGGTTTAATTAGGCAGCAAATAATTGCGGCTGCTTTTGGTGTAGGTGCGGCAGCTACAGCTTATAGTTATGCCTACATTATTCCCGGTTTTCTTTTAATCCTACTTGGTGGTGTAAATGGACCTTTACATAGTGCCATTGTCAGTGTTTTAGCTAAACACAAAAAGGAGGAAGCTGCACCTATTGTAGAAACAATCACAACTCTAGTGGGTGGGTTGTTGATACTGGTGACATTTGCCCAGATTTTTTGTGCTGAGTATATTGTTGATTTAGTTGGTCATGGCTTAGAAGCAACTACAAGAGCGATCGCTATCCGTCAAATCCAAATTATGGCCCCTTTAGCCTTATTTGCTGGCTTAATTGGCATTGGATTTGGGACTTTAAATGCAGCTAATCAATATTGGTTACTATCTATTAGTCCTTTATTATCTAGTATTACTGTTATTATTGGTATTGCTATTTTAGCAGGACAATATGGTAAAGAAATTATTAATCCTGAATATGCTTTAATCGGTGGCATGGTATTAGCTTGGGGAACTTTGGCAGGAGGAATTCTGCAATGGTTAGTCCAGTCAATAGTGCAATGGCGCTTAGGATTAGGGAAATTACGCCTGAGATTTGATTTTAAATCTCCCGGTGTGCAAGAAGTAATTAAAATCATGACTCCAGCGACAATATCATCAGGAATGATGCCAATTAATGTCGCTACTGACCTTTATTTTGCTAGTCCTATTGTTGGTGCAGCCGCAGGTTTTAACTATGCTAATCTTTTAGTCCAAACTCCATTAGGAATTATTTCTAATATTATTTTACTGCCTTTATTACCAACATTTGCCAAACTTTCCCACCCAGACAATTGGCCAGAACTAAAATTGCGTATTCGGCAAGGACTTTTATTAACTGCCGTTACCATGCTACCTTTAGGGGCATTAATGGTATCCTTATCTGTGCCAATTGTCCAGATAGTTTATCAACGGGGAGCATTTAAACAAGAAGCAACTCAGTTAGTATCTTCTCTATTAATTGCCTATGGAATCGGAATGTTTGTCTATTTAGGGCGTGATGTTTTGGTGAGGGTATTTTATGCTTTAGGTGATGGACAAACACCTTTTAAAATTAGTATATTTAATATTGTTCTCAATGCTGTATTAGATTTAATATTAGTTGAACGTTTTGGTGCGCCTGGATTAGTTTTAGCTACAGTTGGAGTTAATTGTAGTTCCATGTTGATGTTATTATTTTTGCTCAATCGCAAACTTAATGGCTTACCTTGGCAAGAATGGTGTGTACCAATTTTGGGTTTAACAGTTGGGAGTATTATATCGGGTTTAGCCAGTTTTGGAACTTTAATGACTTCTCAACAAATACTAGGTAAACAGGATTTAATTAGTTTACTCATAGAATTATCCATATCTGCTTTCGTGGGAATTGGTGTATTTGCGATAATTGCTTCTAGAATGAATATTCCCGAAGTGAATACTTTTGTAATGAAGATGCAACAAAAGTTTTTGAAGAAATAAGGAACTAGCAATCAAAAAAATATCCCAATCTGTATTATAGATGTAGGGGTTTAGCATTGCTAAAACCTTACTTATTTGCTACTCCCTAAATCAAACCCTAATCCACTCCCCAATTATTGGATAATTTATTTTTTGGGAGTTTTTATCCATAATTTGCTGTTACTACTTGTACAAGTGACAACTTATGCTTAAAATGTCACTTAGCATCTATCGTAAAGCTGAGTTTTGGGCTAAACTCATTTAGCGGTGCTATTTTTAGTTCCCACGTTGATATTTAATTTTACAAGAGGTTATGGACAAAAGTCCAACAGATGGCAGTATTACCCTCCTCTAAGCTGGTGAGGCAGTCTCCCAGCGCGGGGGAGACATTAGGAGATTTCTATTATGCTTACACAGGAAATTCGTAATTCCTTGGATATTGCTGACTTAAATCAGCTTAAATGTGATTTGAATTGTTTACAGCCGGTAGATGTGGGCGAGTATATCACCCAATTGCCCGAAAAACAAAGGGCGATCGCTTTTCGGTTACTCAACAAAGATCAAGCCATAGATGTCTTTGAATATTTACCCACAGAAGTACAGGAAGACCTGATTAACTCCCTCCACGATGCCCAGGTAGTAGACCTTGTTGAAGAAATGAGTCCTGATGAACGGGCATATTTATTTGATGAACTACCAGCAGGAGTAGTCAAACGCTTATTACAACAACTCAGTCCCGAACAAAGACAAGCCACAGCTACGATTCTTGGCTATCCAGAAGGGACTGCGGGGCGGGTAATGACAACGGAATATGTTCGCTTGCGACGAGGTTTAACTGTTGGTGAAGCCCTCAGTAAAATCCGCTTGCAAGATCAAGATAAGGAAACAATTTACTATGCCTATGTCACTGATGATAATCGCAAATTAGTTAGTGTTGTTTCTTTGCGTCAGCTATTATTTACCTTTCCCGATGTTTTAATTAAAGATATTGCCAGCGCCCACGTTGTCAAAGTCAGAACAGAAACCTCCCAGGAAGAAGTCGCCCGGATTATGCAGCGGTACGACTTAATCGCTATGCCTGTGGTTGATAGAGAAGATAGATTAGTCGGTATTATTACGATTGATGATGTCGTTGATATTTTAGAAGAAGAAGCTACAGAAGATATTCAAAAATTAGCAGGGGTCAGTGGTGATGAAGAGGCCTTATCTCCCGCACAAGTCACGATTCGGAAACGGTTGCCTTGGTTATTGGGGATTATGGGATTGTATATTGGTGCTGCCAGTGCGATCGCTCCTTTTCAAGAAGTTATCGCCGCTGTACCTGTCCTCGCCGTGATTATGCCCATATTTTCTAACACAGGTGGCACTGTAGGTATCCAAGCTCTGACTGTCACCATTCGCGGTTTAGGTGTAGGGGAAGTCACACCCGCAGATACGGGAAAAATTCTCCGCAAAGAACTTTTAGCCGCTTTAGGAACAGCCGTAGCTTTAGGGCTGACAATGGTGGCCCTTTCCCTGATTTGGGCTAAACCCCAAGAAAGATGGGTAGCTTTAATAGCCGGGGTAGTTATGGCCACTAATACAATGGTGGCTGTTACTTTAGGAACTTTGTTACCAATGGGTTTGAAGCATTTAAAACTAGATCCAGCTTTAATGAGTGGTCCATTAGTGACAACAATGCTAGATACCATCGGTTTTTTAACTTTCCTCAGTATAATATCTGTTGCTTTAAAGGTGTTTCATTTACAATCTTGAAACTGCTGGATAAACCGAAAACTTCAATAAATTAAGGGTTTTCAGTTTAGAAAGGTGAATTAGGTGCATCACTTTCCCAACTTTGAGACTTTTCTTACTTCCTTCTTCCTTCTTCCTTCTTCCTTCTTCCTTCTTCCTTCTTCCTTCTTCCTTCTTTCTGACTCCTGACTCCTGACTCTTGACTCCTGACTCCTGACTCCTGACTCCTGACTCCTGACTCCTGACTCCTGACTCCTGACTCCTGACTCCTGACTCCTCTACTTATATGCCTACTACTTGGAATCGTCATCATATTCTCACACTTGCTGACTTCACAACGGCTGAATATAACGCCGTGTTACAAACTGCGGCTTCTTTTCAAGAGGTACTATCCCGACGGACAAAGAAAGTCCCCACTTTACAGGGACAGGTAGTAGCAAATTTATTTTTTGAACCTTCTACCCGCACGCGCAGTAGTTTTGAAATTGCGGCAAAAAGACTTAGTGCGGATACCCTCAACTTTGCCGCAGCTACATCTTCTATGACCAAAGGTGAAACAATTCTTGACACAGCAAAAACCTATTTGGCAATGGGAACTGATATTATGGTAGTCCGCCATAAGGATGCAGGAGTTCCGCAAGCGATCGCGCAAGAAATGGATCGTTTAGGTGTAAAAGTTAGCGTCCTCAATGCCGGTGATGGACAACATGAACATCCATCTCAAGGATTATTAGATCTATTTACAATTTGTAGTTTAATTGACCCTGCACAACCCAAAATTGAATCATTACAAGGTAAAAAAATTGCTATTGTTGGCGATATTTTACACTCTCGTGTAGCCCGTTCTAATATTTGGAGTTTAATCGCTAGTGGTGCAGAAGTACATCTGTCCGCACCTCCCACATTGTTACCTAAATTCTTTGCAGAATACTTAGGATGTACAGAAAACTCTAACCGATTATTTACCCATTGGCAATTAGAACCAGCTTTGGAAAATGCTGATTTTGTCATGACTTTGCGCTTACAAAAAGAACGCATGACCGCCCATTTATTCCCTAGTTTAAGAGAATATCATCAACTATTTGGCATTACTCGTGCTAAGTTAAAACTATGTAAACCTCAAGTTAAAGTATTGCATCCAGGTCCAGTAAATCGGGGTGTGGAAATTAGTTCTGATTTAATGGATGATCCTGAATTCAGCTTAATTCAATCTCAGGTAACTAGCGGTGTAGCAGTGCGGATGGCACTTTTATATTTTATCGGTAGTGGTAGGGCTTAATTAATAATCATGCAATTGCTATAGCATTATTAAATGTAGTAATTAGTTGCAAAGCATCCGCTCAAATAGAAGTAAAAAGCGAGGGTTTTAAACTGTTCGGCGATTTCTACCCATAACTAGCCTTATGTTACGGAACGTCCATATAATTAACTTAGTCAAGCAACGGAGTTAATTATATGGAAAACCAAGAAGTGACTATTTCAATAGGTGATACTGCTAAATAGCTTGGTGTGTCAGTAAAAACTGTTCGTAGATGAACTGATGCTGGTAAATTGCGATTTGAACGCAGTCCGTGCGGGCATACTTCGACAAGCTCAGTACAAGTCTTGCCCGCGTGAGCGAGACGCTCACACTACAGTCCATCATTTTTATCTTGACAGACTACTAGTTCAGCTATAATCTATTACTATTACTTAATACCTTGTCCAAATTAGAAAAATCCTTGATTTGTAGGTTGGGTTGAAGCATGAAACCCAACAAATGCGTTGGGTTGCGCTGTCGCTTAACCCAACCTACAAGAAATGGACAAGGTATTGATTACTACTATTGGATACCTGTACAGGAGATATACTGAATAATGGCTCTATCTAGTCTTAATGAAGTAGCAAAATATTTAGAACAGCATGAAAACTCACAACAAATTAAAAAATTAATATTCTTCGCTTGTAAAAATGAGTGGGAAAATAATCAAGATACGCTAAATAGATTTAAATTACCAGAATTAATCCAAGAATTATCTAGTTTAAATCCCACGATAGATTGCTTAACTTCGAGTTTATCTATTGCCGTCGGAAATCTTAGCAAACCAAAACAATACTCCATGATTGCCAGTATCATCATCAAAGAAATACAAAAATTATATCTAACCCCTGATCAAGAGACAGAATTAATATTTAAGCAACCTCATCAAGAACAAGAAACAGGATTAATATTAAATCAACCTAGTCAAAATATTCCTAAATTTTATAGTTCTGAAAAAAAATCATCAACTCCTCCAGCAAAAACTCCAAGCAGTTCAAAAAAATCTCAATATAATCAATTTGATTTACGACAAAATCTTATGAGATTTAGTAACCCATTGAGGATTAAAATAATTTTATTTTCTGCACTTTATAATAAATTTACCTTTAATGAACAAGACTGGTTGAGACTAAAATCCGAAGAACTTGATAGTTTATTGCGGAAATTATTTAATTCTTGTGCAACTATTGGAGAACTTGAATCTAAAATAAACAATACTGTGATCTCTTTAGGTACACCAGATAAAAATAATCAAGCATCTGGTGTAATCATCAGAGTTATGCGTGGTTTATATGGTGATATACCAGCCAAAACCAATTCAGATAAACTCCCTAACAGTTATCCATCTGCAAAAACTAAACCACCTGCTAATCCTAATTATCAACCTGCTCCAACTCAAGTTAATGATTTCTATGATGACGATGATAATAATACCTGTCAAATTACAGTACCGCCTACTTGAGATATACTTAATAATAAATAATTCAGACTATTTTTGATTTTGGAAAGAAAAATTTCTAACAACAATTGAGAGAAAAAATTATGGATGCGAAAGAACTTCTGAGACGATATGCAAATGGAGAAACAAATTTTAGCAACGCCAAATTAAATGGAGTAAATTTATTTGATGCAGATTTAATTGGCATAGGTTTAGATCAGGCAAATTTGTCTAATGCTATCCTAACTTTTAGCTATCTAAATCAGGCTCTTCTCAATAATGCGAATCTGAGTTTTACAAATCTCCGCGGTGCAAACCTAACCCAAGCAAAGTTGCAAAATGCCAACTTGCATGACGCTGATTTGCATGGTGCAACTTTGCAAGGTGCTGATCTGCGTAATGCCAACTTAACTTTAGCACATCTGTTAGATGCTAACTTAATGAGTTCCGACTTGCGTGGTGCTAACCTCACAGGTGCTAACCTCACAGGTGCTTGCCTCCGGGGTGCTAACCTGCGAGAAGAAAAAAGAACCTATTCTGCTTGTCTCCGGGGTGCTAACCTGCATAAAGTTGACTTACGGGGTGCTAATTTAACTGGTGCAGACTTAGCTAAGGCCAATCTGAGTGGAGCTAATTTAAGTGAGACTATGCTGCGTGGTGTGGATTTGAGTGGTGCTAATCTGAGTGGAGCAATTTTAGAAAATGCTACTTTAACTGAGACTAATTTAGAGGGTGCTAATTTGAATGGTGCAAACCTCATAAATGCTAAACTGTCAAAATCAAATTTGACTGAAGCTGAATTAATAGGTGCTAACTTACATAATGCAATGATGTTCCAGGCTACACTGATTAAAGCCAAGCTGAACCGAGCCAACCTCAGTTTTGCTATACTGAGCAAAGTTAATTTGAGTCGAGCTAATCTGTGTGAGGCTGATCTAACTGAAGCAGAATTAGTAGATGCTTGTCTTGCTATGACAGACTTTACCGATGCTAACTTAACCAAAGTAAATCTACTTAGAGCAGAAATTAGTACGACAAATCTCACAGGTGCAAATTTGTTTGAAGCGGTAATGCCCGACGGCACAATTGGCTACTAAAAATCAGGAAATTTATTAGTAATTTCGTCATTTCAATGCTCCCTTAAATTATTTTATCCCATTGGAATTAAACCAAATATCTTTGCAAAAACTGGTAACAAATATGCCTACTTTAAGAGTAAATTGTTTTACCTCTTTACCCATATTTTCCTTGCTGATAAGTGGAAGTTGGGTGTTCGTATGTGAATATAGTCCAGTTCAGGCTCAAACATCTAATAATATGCCAATATTCGCACAAGCAACATTGTCATATCTCCAGGAAATACCCATTAACCAGCAGCCATTACCGCAGTTACAACCAGGAAAATTCTATCAATCTCAAGGGACACAATATAGTCAATATAACCAAAACTTTGACCGATATTTTGTTTATGTTGATAGCAATAATTACGAAATTTTGCAGCGAGTTCGGCAAATTGAACCTAATGCCTATATTCGCAATTACAAGGGACGTAAGGTGATCCAGTCTGGCGTTTTCAATGGACAATCTAATGCTCAAAAACGGGTAAGAGAATTGGAATTTAATGGGATTTCTGGCGCGAAAATCGTTAATTCGGAAAATATAGAATTAACACCTAATTATTCGGTTCAACCAGTAATGTCTTATAATGCTCCCGGATATAATGATCAGAACTATGCAAATAACTATCAACAGGAAAAAAGAAATTCCTATTATGTAGTTATTCCTGGTAATGCTAATAGTTTACATTCTTTAGGTACAGAAATTCACCAAAAAGTTAGCATCAATATTAATGTATTTAGGAGAACTCAACCACTAGGAACGCATATAGCTGTAGGACCATTTAGCGATCGCTTAGAAGCAGAACAATGGAACAGCTATTTGAAAAATTCAGGTTACGGCAATGCTAGAGTTTATTACGGAAAATAAGGTAATTGGTAATGGGTAATTGGTAATTGGTAATTGGTAATTGGTAATGGGTAATTGGTGAAAATATTTGTCTTTCAACTAACAACTGACAACTGTACGGGCGAAGCATTTGGAGAACTATTTTTGGCAATGACCGATAATTTATCTTCCAAATGCTTCGCCCCTACTAACAACTAACAACTGACAACTGACTAATGACTAAAGAACAATTTGTTGTTACCGCAGCCCAAATGCGGGATATTGAAGCCAGGATATTTACTGCGGGAATGCCTGTAGCAGCTTTAATGGAAAAGGTAGCGGGATTAATTTCCCACCGCTTACAGGCTATTATTTCCCCAGGGCAATGTGTAGGAATTTTAGTTGGTCCCGGTCATAATGGAGGAGATGGTTTAGTAGTAGCTCGTGAATTGCATTTTCGCGGTTATCAAGTTTGGATTTATCAACCTTTTCCTAAATTAAAAGAATTAACTTCCCAACATTTTCAATATGCACAAAATTTAGGAATTCCCTGTTATCAAGAAATTGCTGAATTACCAAGTTATGATTTTTTAATTGATGGTTTATTTGGGTTTGGGTTAGAAAGAAAAATTACTGATTCTATTGCTACTGCAATTAATTATTTTAATAGCAAAAATAAACCCATTATTAGTATTGATATCCCTTCGGGTTTACATACAGATACAGGAGAAGTTTTAGGAACAGCTATTCAGGCAAATTATACATTTTGCTTAGGTTTATGGAAACAAGGTTTATTACAAGAACAAGCATTACCTTATATTGGTAAAGCCGAATTAATTGACTTTGATATTCCCTTAGCAGATATTCATGCTGTTATCGGTAATATTCCCCAAATCAAACGCATTACTAAAACAACAGCATTATCAACCTTACCTTTACCTCGTCCTCTCATTACCCATAAATACAAACAAGGACATTTATTATTAATTTGTGGTTCTCAACGTTATGTCGGTGGAGCAATTTTAACAGGTTTAGGTGCGCGAGCTTCTGGTATAGGAATGTTATCAATCGCTGTCCCCGAATCTCTAAAAATGTTGTTAGTTTCCCATTTACCAGAAGCGTTAATTATTGGTTGTCCTGAAACGAAAACCGGAACAATTGCTAATTTACCATTAGTAGGGTGTGTTAGCGACAGCGTAACGCACCTTATAGATTTAAATTCATTTACCACAATTGCTTGCGGACCGGGTTTAACTAAAGATAATATTTCTATTATTCCCGAAATAATTAAATGTGAATGTCCTCTAATTCTCGATGCTGATGCTTTAAATATTCTGGCACAATTAGGAACTATTCCCACATTGAAATCACGAAAATCAGCCACTGTAATTACACCCCACACGGGAGAATTTAAGCGTTTATTTCCCCATATTGATTACACAAATAGAATCAAAGCCGTACAAACAGCAGCACAAGAAAGTGGGGCTGTAGTCCTGCTAAAAGGGGCAAGAACAGCTATATCTAATTCTCAAGGTAGTAGTGTTTGGATAAATCCCGAAAGTACCCCAGCCCTAGCCCGTGGAGGCAGCGGTGATGTATTAACTGGGTTATTGGGTGGACTATTAGCGCAAATTATGAATAAAGAAATTTTTATAGAAGATATAGTCGCAACTGCGGCTTGGTGGCATTCCCAAGCAGGAATTTTAGCAGCACAAGCAAGAACAGAATTAGGAGTTGATGCTTTTACACTGACACAATATTTACTTCCGGTTTTCAAGCGATGATAATGGGGACTGGGGACTGGGTAAAAATTCTTCCCAATCACCAATCACCAATTACCAATCACCAAATAACAATTACTTAACTGTTACCTTACCACCAGCCTCTTCAATCCGCTTCTTGATATCTTCAGCGGCTTCCTTAGTTACAGCTTCTTTAACTGCTTTAGGAGCGGCTTCTACCAAGTCCTTAGCTTCTTTCAGACCTAGACCTGTGATTTCACGGACAATCTTCAAGACAGCAATCTTCTTATCGGCAGGTACAGAATCCAAAATTGCATCAAATTCGGTCTTCTCTTCTACTACTTCAGCAACAGCACCAGGAGCAGCCATCATCATCATGCCACCACCAGTAGGAGCAGCACTAACACCAAAAGCTTCTTCAATTTGCTTAACTAATTCAGAAGCTTCTAATAAGGTCAAAGATTTCAATTGGTCTAAAATTTGTTCGGTTGCAGCAGACATGGATATAACTCCTAAAGAATTTTTGATTTGTTAGTTTTTTAGTTGTGAGTTGTCAGTGATTAATCTTCACTAACTACCGCTAACTCAGCAGCACTTTCAGCACTATCGCCATTTTCTTTTTCAGCGACAGCTTGCAAAGCGCGAGCCAAAGAACTGGGAACTTCGTTGATACCAACAGCCAGCTTGGTAGCCACACCGTTGATAGCACCAGCAATTTGAGCCATGAGTTGTTCCTTAGATGGCAAGTCTCCTAGAGCCTTGACATCAGCTTCACTCAGGACACGACCTTCCATGACACCACCGCGAATTTCTGTTTTCTTGGTGGCTTTTTGGAATGCTTGGTAAGCTTTAATCGCAGATAAATCTTCTTTAACTAGCAGAAATGCCGAAGAACCGTTAAGTAATTCTGACATTGGCTGCCATTGTTCCTGATCCTTAATAGCAATGCCCATAAAGGTGTTTTTTGTCACCTTACAGATAGCACCACTAGGACGGAGTTGCCGACGCAAATCTGTGATTTCAGCAACTGTCAGCCCCTGATAATCAATTACCAGTGCTAAAGTTGATTCACTCAAAGAAACTTTAAGATCAGCAACTATTTCTTTCTTGTTTTCTAACGTTCTTCCCATACTTATCTCACCTCCAATGTCAGTTGTCAGTGGTCAGTTGTTAGTTGTCGGTTGTCAGTAGGGGCGAAGCATTTGGAAGATAAATTATCGGTCATTGCCAAAAATAGTTATCCAAATGCTTCGCCCGTACGGTTGTCAGTTGTCAGTAGGGGCGAAGCATTTGCAAGATAAATTATCGGTCATTGCCAAAAATAGTTCTCCAAATGCTTCGCCCGTACAGTTGTCAGTTGTTAGTTGTCACCTTTTTGCTGACACACGGAAAAAACTTAACCCCAGCTATCTTAGCCAGGGTTTCAAAGTAGTATTTTTAAGGCCGCAGTTATCAAACTTTTCTTGATTAAACTTCAGGCGGTTAAAATTACAACCTCGGCAGGGTATTAAGCTATTAGCACCTGCTGTCTCCGGCTTTGCTTATTTAATTTTGGTCATTGGTAATTTCTGATTATCTTCATCTACTACCAATTACCCATTACCAAATTATGCAGCGTCAGTTATTTTTAACTCTCGTAAAGCACTAATGTCAATAGCAATTGACGGACCCATTGTCGAGGATATATACACTGACCGCCAATAACGACCCTTAGCGCCCGAAGGACGGTTACGGTCAATTGACTCTTGTAATGCCTTGAGATTGATTAATAAATCTTCAGGTGAAAAAGCAGTCTTACCAAACATAACATGGACAATCCCAGTTCGATCAGCCCGATATTCTAATTTACCAGCTTTGAATTCAGCGATCGCACTAGCAACATCAAATGTCACTGTTCCACCTTTAGGTGAGGGCATCAAACCCCGTGGACCTAGTAATTTACCCAGCTTTGCTACCTGTGGCATCACATCTGGTGTAGCAATCAGCTTGTCAAAGTCCATCATGCCTTTCTGAATATCTTCAATGAGTTCTTCAGAACCAGCTATATCAGCACCAGCATTAGTTGCTTCTGTGACTTTTTCCCCTCTGGCGATAACTGCTACCCGAATTATCTGTCCTGTGCCTTTAGGTAGTGCTACCGTTGTCCGCAACTGTTGGTCTGTATATTTAGGATCAATTCCTAAACGAATATGAGCTTCAGCAGCCTCAGCAAATTTAGCGGTTGCTGTTTCTTTTAACAGAGCTAATGCTTCTAAGGGTGTATAATCCCGATCTTCTACTTTTTCTAGCAACGCCTGTAAGCGGCGTGATACTTTTTTTGCCATTTTTTTCTCCTGGGGTAATCTCGAAGTCGTGCTTCTCCCCCGATATGATTTTGTTATTAGTCAGTTGTCAGTTGTCAGTTGTTATTTTTTTATCTACTGTCACCTGTCACCGTTTCGCTGACGCTCACGGCGAAGCCTGTTCTCTGTCACCTAATCTGTGATTGTTACGCCCATGTTTTTAGCAGTTCCTTCCACGATATTCATGGCTGCATCAATATCATTGGCGTTGAGATCAGGAAGCTTGGTTTGAGCAATTTCACGTAATTGCGTTCTGCTAATGCTACCAACTTTAGTTTTGTTGGGTTCACTTGAGCCTCTTTCAATCTTCGCTGCCTTGCGAATCAAAACTGATGCTGGTGGAGTTTTGAGTACAAATGTAAAACTTCTATCTTCATAAACAGAAATTTCTACAGGTATCACCATTCCAGCTTGGTCTGCTGTTTTGGCGTTGTACTCCTTGCAGAACATCATGATGTTAACACCATGTTGACCCAATGCAGGACCAACTGGCGGTGCTGGGTTGGCTTTCCCAGCATTCAGGGCCAATTTAATGACCGCTACTACTTTCTTCGCCATTTGTATTTAGCTCTGTTTTTTAACCTGATTAAATTCCAATTCTACTGGTGTATCTCGTCCAAAGATAGAAAGCAGAGCTTTTAGTTTACTCCGTTCTGGGGAAACTTCAATCACCTCGCCTTCAAAATCCTTAAATGGACCAGAAAGCACAACTATCTTATCACCTGTAGCCATATCAATTATGACTACTGGCTCTTGTTCCAAGGCTTGTTTGAATATGCGTTCAACTTCCGAAGGATTCAGGGGAACTGGCTTAACGTGACCACGGCCTCTACCGCTACCACGCTTCTGCTCTGCGCCCACAAAGTTAATCACGTGGGAGGTGTTTCTTACCACCTGCCATGTATCATCACTCATCGCCATTCGGACTAGCACATAACCAGGGAAAACCTTTTCTTCTGAAGGTAGACGTTTACCGTCCTTACGGATTTTCACCGTTGGGGTGTGGGGAATTTCCACCTGGACGATTCTATCAGCGACATCAAAAGTTTGGATACGTTGCTCTAAATTTGTCTTTACCCGTTTCTCACAGCCAGAGGCTACTTGCACTGCATACCAGCGGACTTCTTTGATCCCTGTTAAGAGTGTGTCATCTGACTGCAACTCGGAGTTGCGTGGTTCGTCTGTTGCAGAAGTCATCAGAACACCTGTTTTGCTGCCCAAGCGAACAATCCATCTACCAAATATATCAAAGAGGCGGAGAGTGTAACCATTAATAGTACAGCGGCTGATTCACTCACCAACTGTTTCCGACTGGGCCAAATTACTTTCTCAAGTTCTTCCTTTGTTCCTTGGAAAAAATTGTTTAAGTTAAACCCATTTTCGGTTTCTGGCATTTCTGCTTCATTTTTTTTGGCCACAGTCGTTATCCCCCCGTTTCTTAAATAGCCTAACCTTGTGATTTTTTTCAAGGTTTATAGCTTCGGCCTAAATTAACTGGCAACAGTCAAGCTATATTTCAAAAAAATTATACCCGAAATAATTGACGTTTTCTGCTGTTTTGGCAGTGGCGTTATTGCTTCGGGCAGTATTTTTCTTTTTTAGCGCGCCCTGGAGGACTTGAACCCCCGACATCAGGTTTTGGAGACCTGCGTTCTACCAACTGAACTAAGAGCGCACAAGCTTTTCTTGTTACAGTCATTGCGCTGAACTTTTTTTATTCTAACGCAATTTCGCTTCTGATTGTAACTTATTTTTTTTCTTTTGGCAAGTTAGCGGCAGATGCCGCTTGCAGACTGGGTTTTGTCTATTAATTCACCATTGGGAATTATAGAGGGCGGTCGAATCTTTGTTTAATGCGGGTTGCCTTACCGACGAGGGCGCGTAGATAATATAATTTAGCACGTCTAACCTTACCACGACGCAATACTTTAATGCTTTCAACCAGGGGAGAATGAAGCAAAAATACTCGTTCTACACCCACACCTTGGAAAACTTTACGAACTGTGATAGTTTCGTTGATGCCGCCATTGCGTCTAGCTATAACTACACCTTCGTAAGGTTGCACACGGAATTTAGTGCCTTCCTGAATTTTGATTCCTACCTTAACTGTGTCACCGACATAGATATCGGGTAAGTCAGATTTCATTTGCTCCGCTTCAATTGAGCGGATAATCTCTTGGGCGTTCATTACTTTTTATGTTTTTTGAAAAAACTCACAATCGTTAATTATAAATCTATAGTTGCCAAAGAGTCCAGCTATTTATTGGAGGAGTCAGGAGTATGGCTAACGCCACGCTTCGCTATCAGGAGTCAGGAGTTCAGGAGTCAGGAGTCAGGAGTCAGGAAGAAGAAAGAAGAAAGAAGAAAGAAGAAAGAAGAAAGAAGAAAGAAGAAAGAAGAAAATTACCTAATGACAACTAACAACTGACAACTGTACGGGCGAAGCATTTGGAGAACTATTTTTGGCAATGACCGATAATTTATCTTCCAAATGCTTCGCCCCTACTAACAACTGACAACTGACAACTGACCAATTGCTGTTGTAAAATAGACAGTGTCAGGATTCAGGGGGAACCAGGTAACTGGTCATAAACGCCTATAGAGACTATCTTTGGTAATGTTCAAGGTTTGAAGTCCAGCCAGCTAAAACAACTCCAGCGGCTGTACCACCAGCGGATATCAGGCGATCGCATTACGACTACTGATTTTGCTCAACGGCTGGCAGCCATTAGTACGGAAATTAATCAACCTATTTGTACTTATATCAATCGTCGTGGACAAGTAATTCGGGTTGGTGTAGGTACTCCGCGTCAAACGCAAATTCCGCCCTTAGAACTACCTCGCTATGGTGCAGAGCGTCTGAGCGGTATTCGTTGTTTATCTACCAATCTCAAGTCAGAACAACCGAGTGAGTCAGCCTTAACAGCCATGGCTTTACAAAGATTGGATGCTTTAGTAGTTTTTAATATTACTGGAGGAGGATTTACCAAGCGTGGCGGTGGTTCAACTGGATACGTAAAAGAAGCTTATCTGGCGCATCTGGTAGCTAATAACAGACAATTGGTTGTGACTCAATCCGCTGGTATCAGTATCGGAGATGCTGGTACATATTCCCACATCTCACCACCTCTAAGTTTAGATGCTTTGGCTGACCAGGATTTTCTGGACTTAGTGGCAAGTTTAGAAGAGGAATTTAGTCGGGAGTATGTAGCGCAAGAGGTAGACGCTGATCATGATCGGGTGGTAATTGTGGGGGTATTAACAGAAAATATCACGCCGCAACAATTCCAAGACATCATAGTGGAATTGACCCGATTAGTGGATACGGCTGGAGGTGTTGTTTTACAAACCTTACAACAAAAGCGATCGCGTATTCATCCCCAAACAGTGATTGGTGAAGGTAAAGTCCAAGAAGTGGCGATCGCTGTGCAAACTCTAGGTGCTAATTTGGTAGTATTTGATCGGGATCTTTCCCGTTCCCAAGTTCGCAATTTAGAAGCACAAATTGGTGTTAGGGTAGTTGACCGCACCGAAGTAATTTTAGATATTTTTGCCCAACGCGCTCAATCTGGTGCAGGTAAATTACAGGTGGAACTGGCACAGTTAGGGTATATGCTGCCACGACTCACGGGCAAGGGTGAGGGTATGTCCAGATTGGGCGGTGGTATTGGCACAAGGGGTCCCGGTGAAACCAAGCTAGAAACAGAACGCCGGGCTATTCAAAAGCGGATTTCTCGACTGCAACACGAAGTTAATCAATTACAAGCTCATCGTTGTCGGTTACGTCAACGACGACAACATCGAGAAGTTCCCTCAGTGGCTTTGGTGGGTTATACCAACGCTGGTAAATCCACTTTACTCAACGCCCTCACCAATTCGGAAGTATACACGGCTGACCAACTGTTTGCTACCCTTGACCCGACCACACGGCGATTAATAATTCCTCATGCAGAAACGGGCGCACCCCAGGAAACTTTGATGACGGATACTGTAGGGTTTATCCATGAGTTACCTGCATCTTTAATGGATGCTTTTCGGGCAACGTTGGAGGAGGTAACAGAAGCGGATGCTTTACTGCATTTAGTAGATTTATCTCATCCTGCTTGGTTGAATCACATTCGCGCAGTTCGGGATATACTCGCGCAAATGCCGATTACACCGGGTCCGGCGTTAGTGGCTTTTAATAAAATTGATCAAGTTAGTAGTGAAACACTGGCTTTGGCTAGAGAGGAGTTTCCTTTAGCAGTGTTTATTTCTGCTAGTCAGCGGTTAGGACTGGAAACTCTGCGTCAGCGTCTATCTCTATTGATTCAGTACGCTGTTGGTGATGATTGATAGTTTTTAGATCCCCGACTTCTTTCTCGTTCCCATACTCTGTATGGGAATGAATTTTAGAAGGCTCTGCTTTCAATGATAGCAGAGGCAATGCCAAGTTCCAGCATAATGTAGTAAATCACCTGCTTTTTTACCTCGCTTGATGGGGGAAATACGACGTAATGGGCGTTGATTTACGGTGCTTTTTTCCTGAATAGAGTCGAGAAAATCACTAACTAAGGAAAGCTGTTCTGGTGGTAGTTGGGATATCTGTTGTTCAATCTTTTGATGTAGTTCTAAATAAGTCATTTGTGCCTCGTTTTCATAGGAAGAATGGGGATGATTTTATTTTATCTCTTTATTTTACAGCGATTCCTTCGGTGCGCTTCGCTATCGCACTCCCAAAAATCACACAAGCACTAAATTATCAATTTGCTGCACAGACTACTCATCATCATCTTGAACATTTTCTTCGTCAAATCCCAGCCAAAATAGTAGAACCTGTTCTAATTTCAGCATTTGTTCTGGTGTTATGTTTCCCAATTTGCGTAAAAGCTTTGCATGAGGAATTGTGATGATATTTTGTACATCAAATACTCCTTCCCGAAGAAAATTTGTTTTGACTTGTACCTCAAATCTTGAACTGCGTGAACTTGTTGTGTGTGGAACAAGAGTCACTAATGCACGATCTTGATCTAGTACAGGAATACTGATTACTAAACATGGTCTAACTTTTGCCACATAACCTAAATCTACTAGCCAAACTTCACTACGTTTAGGACTACTTATATGTCGCTTCTTCCTCATCTAAATCAAGAAAAAGTCCCTCAGCATTCATGACTAAATCTTCATCAGATAAGGGCGAAAAATCTAAATCAACTGTCCGCTTTAAAATCTCTAATACCAAATCTAACCGTTCTGAGTCTGTCAAGCGGTCGAATGTATTCAGAAGTTCTTGTACTAAAGCAGTCATAGCTTTTTTCCTATATATAGAAATATCATAACATGGGCTTGATATGACTATCTCCAAAATTACACTATAAGCGATACCTTCGGTGCGCTTCGCTATCGCTCTCTCCAAAATCACACCACAAGCGATACCTTCGGTCAGCTTCGCTATCGCATTTATCATGAAGTGACTCGATATACACTATCAGGACTAACGAAAAGCTTTTAGGAGAGTATTCACAACAGGCTTATACTCAGTCACGTACTCAGTCACGTCTTCACCTTCAGCACTCTTGTTACCTCCGAAGAGGCTATCATCAAATTTTTGATCACTGAGTTCTTCATATTTCCCATCAACAACCCAAACAAAACCATCATCTTCAATTTTGGCTGAGTAGTCATCTGAAAATACCTTCTTTCCCGTAAAAATACAGTTGAAAATATACATAGGCTTCGGTTTTTTATCTAGGTTTTCGGTGAATTTGGCTCATTATATCACACATTCCGCAGATATACAGCCATACCTTAAATTTATTGATCCTGTAATCTTTGCAACAATTCCTCACGGGATAAATTACCCAAAGAAAGAAGTAACTGAGTGCGTTCAGAAATAGGAAATTTAGCAATCTTTGCCACCACACCAGATAACTCAGCATCCAAACTACCAAAACGCCCTTCCAGAAGAGAAGTTATCAACAAAAGTTGTCCTTCCTGTTTTCCTTCTTGCTTCCAGTCTTCTATTTGTTGTAAATAAGCCGGTGATAAGTTCATAATTACTTCCTCTTCTTCCCTACTTAAATTATCTCTCAATTCTAAATTCTTGCGCCAGTCCGCTAAAATTTCTAACAAATTCTCTCGAAAAGGGTGATTTTCTGGTAACTCAGTTAACTCCTCAACTGCTCTTTTTTGTGTTCCTCCTTTCCCCAAAACTCTCAACCATAAAGTATCCTCATTTTCTGGTAATTGATGAATCACAACTATTGCTGTTTTCAGAATATTCGGCAGAAAATAAACACCTTTAACCCAATCTTCTACAATTTCAGTTGCACCTAAACCGGTAATCATCCGAGATGAAAAAGTTGGTGTTAAAATCCATAAAATCGGTAAATCTGATTCAGCAATATTTCTATTTTCGCGTTTTGCCTTCCTAACTACATCACCATGAACGGCATATAATTTAAGTAAACAACTGCGAATTTCTATTTCTGATGGTGGATTGCGAAAAGGCTCAAATAAACATTGAGTTTTAGCCATCTTCCCTAATAAACCTAAAGGGAGATTTTCCTGAGTTTGATCAGAAAATGGTTCAAACCAAACATCAATTTCTTGAATTTCACGTTTAACCTTTTCACTTTTTTTAATTGTTCCTAGAGGTGTTAATAATTCCTCTAGATATTCTTTAGCGAATTGATCATGGGATTGTCGAGTCATTATATGTTAGCCAAATTTTTTATTAAATTGTTGCTTAACCTGTTCATAAATTTCAAGAGTAATTAGAGATATACTATTCTCTTGGGCATAGGTTTCAATCTTTTTGCGAGCAAACGGACGGACAAAGAAAGGAATTTCTTTGAGCTTAACTTCAGCTTCAGCAGTCCATTTAATTTGTTCACTCATAGATTTTTAGGAGTTTAATTTCAATATAAAGATTTGGATTGATGTACTAGGTTTTAGATCCCCGACTTCTTGAAGAAGTCGGGGATCTTGTTGTTCACTAATTAACCTTGCGCTACAGGTTCTTTAGCCAAAAACTTCTCCAATTCAGTCAAAGCATCAGCATCAACCTTAGTCTGCATAGGACAGAACTTAGGCCCACACATAGAACAAAACTCAGCAGTTTTATAGATATCTGCTGGTAAAGTTTCGTCGTGATATTCCTTCGCTCTTTCGGGGTCTAAAGATAACTCAAATTGACGATTCCAGTCGAAATTATAGCGAGCTTTAGAAAGTTCATCATCTCTATCTCTAGCACCAGGGCGATGTCTAGCAATATCCGCCGCATGAGCCGCAATTTTATACGCAATTAAGCCATTACGCACATCTTCAGCATCAGGTAAACCTAAATGTTCTTTAGGTGTCACATAACACAACATCGCTGTACCGTACCAGCCCGCCATAGCTGCCCCAATAGCTGAGGTAATATGATCATAACCAGGAGCAATATCAGTCACCAAAGGACCGAGAACATAGAAAGGAGCTTCCGAACACTCTTCCATTTGTTTACGGACATTGAACTCAATTTGATCCATAGGTACGTGGCCGGGACCTTCCACCATTACCTGTACATCATGTTCCCAAGCTTTGCGGGTGAGATTTCCCAGAGTTTTCAGTTCCGCCAACTGGGCTTCATCGGACGCATCATGGGTACATCCTGGGCGCAGGGAGTCGCCTAAACTGAAAGAAACATCATATCTTTTGAAAATCTCAATGATGTCGTTGAAATGGGTATACAGGGGGTTTTGTTTGTGGTGATGCAACATCCACCGCGCCAAAATTCCGCCACCACGAGAAACAATCCCTGTAATCCGGTTTCTAACTAAAGGTAAATGTTCAATCAAAATTCCTGCGTGGATAGTTTGATAGTCTACCCCTTGCTGGGCGTGTTTTTCGATGACATGGAGAAAATCGTCAGCGGTGAGATTTTCAATAGTGCCGTGAACGCTTTCTAAAGCTTGGTAAACTGGTACTGTACCAATGGGAACAGGTGAAGCATTGATAATTGCGGTACGAATTTCATCTAAATTACCGCCACCTGTGGACAAATCCATCACGGTATCAGCACCGTATTTTACCGCCAGGTTGAGTTTATCAACTTCTTCCTGCAAGTTAGAAGAGTTGGGAGAAGCACCGATATTGGCGTTAACTTTACAACTAGAAGCGATACCAATGGCCATCGGTTCTAAGTTAGTATGATTAATATTCGCAGGGATAATCATCCGTCCCCGTGCCACTTCGGCGCGGATAAGTTCAGCAGGCAGCTTTTCCCGCTTCGCTACATAATCCATTTCTTCAGTAATCACACCCTGACGGGCGTAGTGCATTTGCGATACGTTAGCTTGTCCACGTCGCTTGGCTACCCATTCTGTCCGCATATTACAATCCTCAAATAAACAGCTTCCCTCCGCTGGTATTATCCAGACTCAGGTGTTAAGGGTTTGATCTCAGCTTGGTTTCCCAAGCACCCCTAGCATGGTGTAGATTGTAGCATTTTGGTGATGATTGGAGGGAGGGGGATGATAAATTGTGAAGATATGGGGAAAGGAGGATTTGTAGTTGGTTACACAAACCGCCTAGGGTTAAAACCCCAGGCTAATAGCGAAAGTCCGTTAAAACGGACTCATATCTTTTCTTTTTTCAGTCGTCTTGAGACGACTTTTATTATTAGCCTTGCACTTCAGTGCTAGGCGGGTAAGTTAGCAATTACTACGCTATAGCTAGAAGGTTAGAAAAATTAGATGGTTCGCAATAGTTTCTAATTAAGGCTTTGGCATTTTCGCGTTTTTCGCCTGTGAATAAATTAAATATTACTTCTTCCTGTTGAGAGTAAAGATGTAATAATCCAAAGTCTTTAATTCTTGAATAAATTAGGGGAACTCCTGCTAAGGTTAGTAAATGTAATTTTTTATTATCACGCTCTCTTGCCTCATGAGAATCATGATATGTAGATTGAAATTCTACAACTAAACAAGGTTTATAGTCTTTGTTTGTGATCAGAGCGTCTACACTGGAGCTAAAGAAGAAGTTTCTGAGTTTAATATCAAGGCTGCTACCTAATTCACAAAATTGGCATAAGCTTACCTGTGTATGAATTTTATAATTCTCATCAATGCAGGTTTGCAGAAACTCTAGCATTCTTTCTTCGTAAGGATTAATCAGTCTTTTGGGTTTTACAGACATTAGTTTTTCTCCATTAATATTTTTGCAAAGTAACTAATAAATTCTTCTAGGACTTCTTTTGAACTAATACACGTCTGCCACGTATAAGGAAAAAGCTTATCCTCTTGCAAAATGAGATAACTTTGATTATTACTTAATACTTCAATCCGAAATTCATTTCTTGGAATAATCTCACTATTAGCAATAACAGAATACCAAGTAGACCAATCATCTCCAGTACATTTATTGAGATAAATTTCTCCTACTGTTTTCTCTTTGGCTGCTAATAAATCCCAATATTCAGGGGGCAAAGATTCAAGAAAAATATCTTTTTTAGAGGGATTTACCCAAATTACTCCTGCTATTGAATATCCAACACCAGCATCAGCTTCTGATATATCAACCCAATACTTTATTTCTAAGATATGTCCATCTAAAATATCTTGAGGAATAGAAATACAAAGTCCCTCTTTACGTTGAGCTAAAACCAGTTGATAACGTTTAGCTCCTTTTGCGGGATTCTTGAGTCTGTACCCTATATATTGAGATGCCCGACTTACTTTAAACTTGTCGTTGAAACCAAGTTTCTCCAAAATACTGGTAGCTAAAGACATTAAGTCTTCCCCACCTGCAATCATTTCAATATTAGTTGAAACCAAGCGAGGAACGCCGTTTTCAACCTCAAAGCGTTGAATGACATCGTAGATAATTTTTGACATTGCTTTTTTCCAAAAATCTTCTTTAAGGTTCATGGAAATATCTTAACCCCTATTTTCTAAAATTACAAGAGTCTTGGCTAAGATTTTTGGATTTCATGAAAAAGGCTAATTTTCCGGCTTTTTCTTCAGAACACAGTACACATTTCTTATTAGAGTGTAAGTCCTAGTTATAATGAATACGAACCACTCCAGGCACAGAGGACACGGAGGTAAGAGGTTTGGTAGAGGTGATAATTGGGTTAATTTGGTAATTAGTTGTTTTTGCAAGGATTATGTGATGAAAACGAACCGCAGAGGCGCAGAGGACGCAGAGGGAAGAGAGTTAGGAGAGGAGATGAGTTGGCTTACAGGGGAGGTTATTGGGGCTGCTATTGAGGTACACCGGGTTTTAGGTCCTGGGTTTTTGGAGGAAGTGTATAAGGAAGCACTGGTTGTTGAATTTATGATTCGGGGTATACATCATGAGGTTGAAAAGTCAATAAGCTTGACATATAAAGGACATGATGTAGGTAGAGGTAGATTAGATTTTTTAGTTGCAGACTGTTTAGTTGTAGAATTAAAAGCTGTGCAAACCCTAGCCCCCATTCACGAAGCTCAACTTCTCTCCTACCTCAAAATAACCAAGCGCACTTTAGGACTCCTCATCAACTTTAACGTTCCCCTCCTCAAAGACGGTATCAAACGCATAGCCCTCTCTCTCTAACTCTTCCCTCTGTGTACTCTGCGCCTCTGCGGTTCGTTAATTCCTCCATAACCGCATCAACACACCGAAAATCATGTATTTTTGTAAATGTGGCAAAAACCTCCAGCAATATCGCTAAACAAAGATCACAAACTGCGATAATTTAAGAACAGCTTTTGGATTCATCCATGTACCGTGAGACAACCGGGAACTTATCCACCACTGGATAAAAGCTTGGGTAATTATTCGTGACAAAGACATGAGTAAATGCGAACTGTTAAACCTGTGATTAGGTCAATCGAAAATAGGTAAGTTTCAACCAAGAATCCCCAGCCTGTAAAGGTTTGGGAATGTCTGAAAAAATTTAAAAAAGCTTTGGTAACTAATTCTTAGGTGAACTATGGCACAACGGACTAAGTTAGGAGATATTCTCAGACCCTTAAATGCTGAGTATGGTAAAGTGTCTCCAGGTTGGGGAACAACACCTTTAATGGGTGTGTTTATGGGTTTATTTTTGGTATTTCTGCTAATTATCCTGCAAGTTTATAACAAGTCTCTGTTAATTCAGGACGTGCTTGTTGATTGGCGCAGTTTAGGCGGCTAATGGCTATCCAGTCATCAAGCTGATAATTAGCATCTATCCTAATACTATTCGGTTAAGGAAATGTAGGTTGGGTTGAGCGACAGCAAAACCCAACATGATCGAGAATTTTGTTGGGTAACATACGTCAACCCAACCTACGATATAACGACTTTTTACCCTTAACCGAGCAGTATAAAACTTTACCTAGCTTGTCCCAGTTTTTTCATTATTCAAAAAAATACCTAAAAATAGCGATAAAATTAGTCTAAATCCCAAAGCTATAAGGTAGTTGTGGCGGTTTTTCTGTATACAGGAGAGAAGAATGAATATATTTGGTATCGGCTTACCAGAAATGGGTGTCATTATGGTAGTTGCATTATTAATCTTTGGACCGAAGAAGTTACCAGAAATTGGTCGCAGTTTGGGGAAAACTATTCGCAGTTTTCAAGAAGCCTCTAATGAATTTCAAAGCGAGTTCAAAAAAGAATCTGAACAATTGAAAGAAACTGTGCAAACGACCGCTGAATTAGAGCATAAACATATTGAAGCTGGAAAAACCCAGTCAGAAAACGTACAAGGATGAAAGATGAAGAAGTAAAACCAACGGCTGTGGTGATTCCCCAGCTAATTGTCGGACTGGGAAACCCAGAGCCTAAATATGACCAAACTCGTCATAATATTGGCTTTGCAGCCATAGATACCCTAGCTCGGGCTTGGCAAATTTCTCTAGCTGAAAATCGCAAGTTTCAAGGAGAATTTGGCGAAGGGAATGCAGCAGGTAAGGGGAAAATTCGGTTACTCAAACCCTTAACCTATATGAATCTTTCAGGACAAGCTATTCAAGCCGTAACCAATTGGTACAAAATACCGCCTGAATCAATCTTAATCATTTATGATGATCTAGATTTACCCTTGGGCAAAACTCGTCTGCGGTTGTCTGGATCTGCGGGTGGACATAATGGCATGAAAAGTATTATTTCTCATCTGAATACCCAAAATTTTCCTAGATTAAGAATTGGTATAGGTAAACCAAAGAACGCAATAGATGGGGATAATTCTCATACTGTTTCTCATGTTTTAGGGCGATTTTCTGCCACTGAGAATAAAGTCATGTCTCAAGTTTTAAACTTTGTCGTTGAGTGTGTTGAATTTAGTTTCAAACAGGGAGTAGAAAAGTCCATGAATCTTTGCAATCAGTCATTGACACAAGACGGCACCTGACCCAGCTACAGCGAATGTCTGTTAGAGATGCGCCCCATTCCCGCTGACAAAATTCGGCATCGTTACCCCCAGGATATCGGATTATAGTTTTCTAAATAAAGCCCGATAAACTGGTTCACCTTTGTTTTGAGTGGCTATTTCCCGTTCTGTGGGGACAGGAAGGGGGTTTTCGGTTAACCATGTTGTTGTTCCTAGCTTTTCAAATGCAGGATGTTCATCAAAGCGATCGCACATTTCTACTGCTACAAATTCTATATCAGATTGCAGGAAAACAATACCACCAACTGTTAAATATTTTGCTAATTCTGTGACTAATTCTGGTTGCACTACCCGACGTTTTGCATGGCGATTTTTAAACCAAGGATCAGGAAATTGAATTGTAACTTTTTGCAACCTTCCTACAGGTAATGTTGATAATAAGGAAACTAGGGAATTATTCACATTTGCAAACAGATAATGCAAATTTGTTAATTCCATTTCGTCGCGGATTCTATTTGCTTCTACTACTAGCGGTTCTCGAATTTCTAAACCTAAAAAATTCCAATTTGGTTCTACCTGTGCCATTTTGAGGACAAATCTACCTCTAGCACAACCGATATCTAAATGTAGAGGTAGGTTTTGTTGGATATAAATCTTTTCCCATTCTGGAGAAGCGGCTGGGGTTTGGAACTTACTCGCAAGGGGGTTAACGTGCTGACGAACTCGAACAGGTGACAAAATTTACTCTCCTTAAAAAAAACAACAATTCTAAACAAATGTATATAAATATTATTAAGTCTAAATATTCCTACACAGGTATACACAGTGAGGGTTATACTTTAAGAATAAGAATTTTTGCAACTTTATTTTTAACATTTTCTTAAAATCAATGAAACTCAATTTTCGTTTTGCTATAGTTAGCGACTTACACATTGCGCTTCCTGAAACCATCTGGGATCATCCTAGTCGCTTTCATTTGGTGGAAGTGAGTATTCCAGCTTTTGATAGTGTATTAGCACATTTAACCCAATTAGATTTAGATTTTTTGTTGATCCCTGGAGACTTAACCCAACATGGTGAACCAGCAAATCACAATTGGTTACAAAACAGGCTATCTCAATTACCTTTTCCATCTTATGTGATTCCTGGTAATCATGATCTCCCTGTTTTAATGGCTAATGAACAATCAATTGGCTTTGCAGATTTTCCCTATTATTACCAACAATTTGGTTATGAAAATCCTCAACAACATTATTACAATCGGCAGATATTCCCAGGAGTGAGGTTAATCGGTCTTAATTCTAACTCATTTAATGATCAAGGTGAGCAAATAGGACGGTTAGATAGTCAACAATTCCAGTGGTTAGAACGGGAATTAGCAAGCATTAAAGATGAATTGGTTTTAGTAATGATCCATCACAATGTGGTTGAACATTTACCTAATCAATCAAATCATCCGATGGCAAATCGTTATATGCTGGAAAATGCAGCAGAACTGCGGACATTATTACAACGCTATGGAGTTAAGTTAGTATTTACAGGACATTTGCACGTTCAAGATATTGCTTATGCAGAAGGAATATATGATATTACCACGGGTTCTTTAGTCAGCTATCCTCATCCTTATCGAGTATTAGAATTTAACCGCGATGAATTGGGTAACGAATCCTTACAAGTTGTTTCTCATCGTGTGGAATCAGTGCCAGATTTTCCCAATTTACAAACATTATCACGGCAATGGATGGGCGATCGCTCTTATCCTTTTGTCCTCAAATTATTGACTTTACCACCTTTAAGTTTACCACTAGCACAGGCACAAATCCTAGCTCCCGGTTTACGGGATTTTTGGGCAACTATTGCCGATGGTGATGCTATGTTAGAATATCCACATTTTCCTATTCATGTCCGTCGTTATATCGAAGAATATAGTGCGGTTAATGATGGTAATACAGCTTTAATTGATAATCATAGTACGCTTTTAATTGGGTAAATTGTCTGAATCAGGATTTACAGGATTTAAGGATTTACAGGATGTAATTTTCTTATTTCTCGGCTATATTTAACCATTAGCTGTTATCACTGATTAAAGAACGACAAATAGCAAATACAGAAGTATAGCCATGCAAGAAAGTTCTGCCGCTGACTGGACCGATTTCACCACCGCAGAAAAAGCCACCCATTGGTAAATCATGGAGGTATCGGCTAAATAGTTGAGAATCAAAATTAGGTTTGCCATAAAGTCCTGTTCCTCGTCCTAAACAGGTGAACATTAAAGCGCCTACGGGAGATGGTTCGCTGGCATTTTGACTTTGATATTCTTGCAGTAAAATTTCTAAATCTTGGGCTGATGCTTCGGCATCTCTCAGATGAAATTGTAACCTTTGTCCGGCACGAATGCGATCGCCAATTGCGATCGCCCCAGCATTAGGATCTACTCCTAAAATATTGCGAATTAAAAAATCCCCTGAATGTAAATTTAGACGAAATTCATCCATTGCTAAACCTACAAATAAAGAATGTTGTGCTAAAGTTCGATCTTCTTCACTTAAACTACTAATTAAATTTCGCAATACCACCAATGGGACTTTTTCATCTAACTCAACAATAATATTCCGTTTCGCTTTGGTGACTTGCAACGGTTCACCAATGGGACGACATCCTTGGGCAACAATGGTATCTAAGACGATATTGCCACTTAAAGCGATGCCTACCGTACCTTCCCGATACAATTTATCATTACAAAATAAGCCCACACGACCATTCATAAAGCCGCTGCTGGCCTGTCCTCCTACCACCACCGAACCCGGATAGGCAAAATCTAAACCCTGCAATAAATCATTCGTTCCTGAAGCAAAGGGACTAGACAAGAGAATAAATTGAGGGACTACGGAAGGTGGCACACCTAGCAAATCAATCCAAGCGGTGGGGGAACTATCGGAATCTGGCAATTCTTCGGCGACAATATGAAAAGGTCGGATTTCGACACCGGGAAGATGGGCTAAAGTCAGACTCAGGGCTGGTTCTGCTTCTATTTCTTCGGTTTCTCCTGCCTGTTTTCTGCCAATTACACCCCCAGCACTACAACCAATTAATACAGGTACAGAAAGCTTTTCCGCCAATAAAGGCAACAGCCGGGAATACTCACTCATAAAGGCAGAAGAAATGAATACCAGCCCTAAATCTGCTGGTGCTGTTAAAGATGCCACTGCTTGTTCTACGACATCGTTAATAGCCGCTTCTAAGGAAGGACGGGTTGATAGGGCATTTGTCCACTGCATTTGATCTGCCATGAGTTTTCGGCTTATTTCTGTGTTGAGGTTAGTTGATTATTTTAACTAAGTTTGGTGATTGGTGATTGTTGACTTTCTGTTAAAATGTATTAAAGAATCTAGTTTCTTAGTAAAATTTGCAACATAAAAATACACACAGTCAATGAACAAAAGAGATATAGATAAAGTAGAAATAACTTCTGGTGATATCAAGGCTGAACAACTTGAGCAGCTTAAAGCCATTTTTCCAGAAGTGTTTACAGAAGGTGAGATAGATTTTGATAAGTTAAAGGCAACTTTAGTAAAGGCAACTTTAGGAAAAAATACAGATGATCGGCCAGAACGTTACTCTTTTACTTGGGCTGGTAAGCGTGAAGCTATTCAGATGTTACAAACACCCAGTAAGGCAACATTAAAACCAGATAGAAATGAATCAGTAGATTTTGATAATACTCAAAATTTGTTTATTGAAGGTGATAATTTAGAGGTTTTAAAGTTACTTCGCAAGTCCTATTCTGGACAAGTAAAGATGATTTATATTGACCCTCCCTACAATACGGGAAATGATTTTATTTATCCAGATAATTATACAGATCCTCTTGATAACTATTTAGAATTAACAGGCCAAAAAGATAGTGAAGGTAATTTACAAACGAGCAATCCTGAAACCAGTGGACGTTATCATTCTGCTTGGTTGTCTATGATGTATCCCCGTCTTTTTTTAGCACGGCAATTGTTAAGAGAAGATGGGGTAATTTTCGTGAGTATTGATGATCACGAAGTTCATAATTTGCGGTTGCTGATGAATGAAGTTTTTGGAGAAGAGAATTTTGTTGCTTGCGTGTGTTGGCAAAAAAAATATGCTCCAGCTAATGATACTGTTGATTTTTCAGCTACCCATGATTTTATATTAGTTTATAGTAAGCAGAGACAGTTTTTAGATAGTGGTAAAGCAATAGCACTTATTGGCAGAATGGAGAGAACAGAAGAACAAAATAAACTATACAAAAATCCAGATAATGATCCGCGAGGTTTATGGAAAGCTTCAGACTATTTATGTAATAAATCGGCTGAACAAAGACCCAATCTTTACTATCCAATAATTCATCCCAAAACAGCAGAAGAAATTTGGCCTAGTCGAACCTCTGTTTGGCGTTATAGCAAAGCTAGACATCAACAAAATGTTCAAGATAATCGAGTCTGGTGGGGATTAAATCAGGAAAATAAAGTACCTGCATACAAAAGGTTTTTATCTGAAGTAGGTGGAATAATATCAGATACTTGGTGGCAACATAAAGATGTTGGACATAATGATGAAGCCAAAAAACAGATTAAATCTCTCTTTCCAGAAGCATCTCAATCTTTTGATACGCCAAAACCAACGCGGTTAATCAAACGTATAGTTGAATTATCTACAAATACAGATTCAACTGATATTATTCTTGATTTTTTTGCAGGTTCTGCTACCACAGCCCAGGCAGTATTAGAATTGAATCATGAAGATACTGGTGATCGTCGGTTTATTCTAGTTCAGTTACCACAAAAAACAGATAATCCACAGTTTCCTACAATTGTTGATCTTAGTAAAGAGCGTATTCGTCGCAGTATTCAGAAAATAAAAAATTCCGACAATGGTAAACTCCCATTGCAAAATCGGGAAACTCCAGAAGATTTAGGTTTTAAGGTTTTAAAATTATCTAAATCGAATTATCGTCAATCGGAAGAATTACCATCAGATACAGAACCGGAAGCATATATAGAACAATTAGAACTATTTAATGATCCTTTAGTTGATGGCTGGAAACCAGAAAATGTAAGATATGAAGTCATGCTCAAACAAGGTTATAGCTTGACATCTCGCATTGAGGAAGTTACAGAAATTGAATCTGCTACTATCTACAAAATAACTGACGAAGATAAAAGACAGCATTTTTATATTAGTCTTGATAATCAGTTTCACTTTGAAACAGCGAGAACGTTAAAATTAACTAAAAACGATTTATTAATTTGCCTTGACATGGCCATAGATGACACTACAGCAGCTAATTTAGTCCTACAATGTAGACTAAAAACTATTTAAAAGAGGTAGCAGATGGAATTTAGATTTGATGCCAACCAAGAATATCAAACTGATGCTATTGAAGCCGTTACTAATTTATTAGAAGGTCAACCCCGCATAGAATTAGACATGAGTTTAATTTTAGAGTGGGGTTCTGCTGCTGTTATGAATCGTCTGGATTTAGATGCAGAAAATTTATTAGAAAATCTGCAAGCTGTCCAACAAAAAAATGATATTTTACCTGATGAATCACTTCAATATATTGAAGAAACGATAGAAACAATAAGAGGTAAAAAAACAATTTACGTTCCTAACTTTTCCGTGGAAATGGAAACAGGAACAGGTAAAACTTATGTTTATTTACGCACTGCTTTACAATTATTTCAGCGTTACGGATTGCGTAAATTTATTATAGTTGTTCCTTCTGTTGCTGTCCGGGAAGGAGTTTTAAAAACATTAAAAGTTACTGAAAGACATTTTCGAGAACTTTATAGTAATCCACCTTATCGTTATTATATTTATGATTCTGTCAATCTTTCCCAAGTGCGTCAATTTGCACTTTCTGATGGATTAGAAATTATGGTGATGACAATAGATGCTTTTAATAAAGCTGCTAATGTTATTCGTCAGAGTACAGATAGGTTAATGGGTGAAACACCACTGCATTTAGTACAATCAACCCGTCCTATTTTAATCTTAGATGAACCGCAAAATATGGAGAGTGAAAAAAGTATTGCAGCTTTAGGATCTCTTCATCCTTTGTTTATTCTCCGCTATAGTGCAACTCACAAAAACCCCTATAATTTAATTTATCGGTTAACCCCATGTGCTGCTTATAATCAAGGTTTAGTTAAAAAAATTGAAATAGGTTCTGTCATCAAGGAAAATGACTTTAATCAAGTATTTTTGCGATTAGAAAGTATTACCAGTCAAAAGAAAACTATTACTGCTAAAATTGCTGTTCATCAATTACAAAAAAATGGTACAGTTAAAGAAAAGGTAATTACAGTAAAGCCTGGAGATTCTCTATTTGAAAAAACTAACCGCAGTGAATATGCAGATTTTGAAATAGAAGAAATTAATCCTGGTTCTCAAACAGTGCTTTTTACCAATAACTTAGAAATTAGTAGAGGTGAATCTAAGGGAACTGATAAAGAAGCTATTTTTGAGGCACAAATTCGTTATACTATTGAAGAACATTTTCGTAAACAAAAAAGACTCAAATCCCAAGGTATCAAAGTTATTTCACTATTCTTTATAGATAAAGTTGCTAATTATAAAACTGACACTGGGCAAGATGGTATTATCTGTCAGTTATTTAAGCAAGCCTTTGAAGAGTTAAAGGTAAAATATCCAGAATGGGAATCATTGACACCTGAACAAGTCCAATCTGCTTATTTTGCCCAAAAGCGCAAAAAAGGAGGAGAAACTGTTTTTGAAGATAGTACCACTGGTACTGCAAAAAAAGACGAAGAAGCTTATAACTTAATCATGAAGGATAAAGAGAGATTACTTTCTTTAGATGAACCTGTAGCCTTTATATTTTCTCATTCTGCATTAAGAGAAGGTTGGGATAATCCTAATGTTTTTCAAATTTGTACCCTCAATCAAACAACATCAGAAACTAAAAAACGCCAAGAAATTGGTCGGGGTGTGAGATTAGCTGTAAATCAAACAGGAGAAAGAATATTTGATGAGAGAATCAATATTTTAACCGTTATAGCTAACGAAAGTTATGAAAAATATGTAGCAACATTACAACAAGAAATTGAAGATGAGTATGGTAAAGAAGGTGTACCACCAAAACCACCTAACGCTAGAGAAAAAGGTGTAGCTAAATTACGTAAAGAATACTTATTAAAACCAGAGTTTCAAGAATTGTGGGAGAAAATTAAACATAAAACTCGTTATGCTGTGCAAATTCATACAGAAAAACTGATTGAGGAAGTAGTTAAGGAATTAGATACAAAAACTATTAATCCTCCTCGGATTACTATTACTAAAGCACGGGTAGAGGTAGGCAATGAAGATATATTAGAAACCATACAACTTACCACCAGTAAAACAGCTATGACGTTAACTGGAAAACGACCTTTACCTAATATAATTACTATCATGGTAGACTTGTTGGAGAACACAACTCCATCTGTATCATTAACTCGTCATACCTTATTAACAATATTAAAACGATTGAATAATCAAAAAAGTGTACTTTCTAATCCTCATGAATTTGCTACAGTAGCAGTACAAATTATTAAAAATAAACTAGCAGATCATTTAGTAAATGGGATTCAATACGAAAAAATAGATAATTGGTATGAAATGACTCAGTTTCAAGATGAGATTGAAACTTGGCAAGAATATCTAATTCCGGCAAATCGTTCGGTTTATGATCATGTGATTGTTGATAGTCAAGCCGAAAATATACAAAATAGTATTGAAGGTAAATTTGTTGCAGATTTAGAACAACGAGATGATGTAAAACTATTTTTCAAACTTCCTAATTGGTTTACTGTACCTACACCAGTAGGGGAATATAATCCAGATTGGGCAGTTATTATGGAAGATAGAGACGAACATGGAGAAGCAGTAGGGAAACCACTTCTTTACCTGATTCGTGAAACAAAAGGTACAAGAAATTTAGATGAATTGCGACCTGATGAAAAACGTAAAATTATCTGTGGTGAAAAGCATTTTCATCAAGCATTAGGAGTAGATTACCGAGTGGTAACTAGCGTTAATGAGATTACGATCTAAATAAACCGGAAATGCAGGGCGATTATGAGGTAAAATTAGAAGAAATGGTTTGAAGGCAGAGCCTTATAGAATTCATTCCCATACAGAGTATGGGAACGAGAAAAACGTCTGAACTATGATTTGTAGGATTATTTTGATGAAAATGAGGGATTCATCATAAAAATCATCAAAATCACAAAAATCATAGTTTAGACATTAATTCTCGCGCTGCTTGGGGTGAAAAACTAACAGAAATAGAACCTTCTACCAGATTTGGTGTAAGAGGTGCAGAAGACATAACCTACTTATTAATAATTATTCGTAATTATTCACATTACCATATCCAGATCCCCGACTTCTCAAAGAAGTGGGGGATCTTTTGTTCCTTTTTGTTCAATAAAGAGATAAATTCTTAATAAGCAGTTTTTGACATATTTCCTGTATATTTATTCCTAGAAATAAATACCTATTGTTGTACAGTAATAGTTAAAGAAAACAAATTCTCTAGTCTTTTTTTCCACAAATCACACAAGATTAACAAAAGATTAATATATGATTTACGATAACCGCACGGAAGTAAGAAAAGTTTTAATTATTACCCTACTGCTTAACGTATTTGTCATGGGCTTAAAAGTCCTTGTGGGTCATTGGACAGGTTCTTTAAGTTTGCTGGCTGATGCTTTACATAGTGTGACTGATAGTGCCAATAATGTCTTAGGCTTAGTTGCTATTAAGTTTTCTTCACCATTGCCAGATCGAGAGCATCCTTATGGGCATAATAAATTTGAAGCACTAGGCGCTTTGGGGATAGCTGCATTTTTAGGAATAGCTTGTTTTGAAATTGTCCAAGGTGCATTAGAAAGAATCCTCAAAGGTGGCGAACCTGTAAAAGTATCACCTCCAGAATTGTGGTTATTACTGATTGTGTTAGGAATAAATATTTTTGTCGCCTTTTATGAACGGAATGTGGGAAAAAGAGTAGGTAGTTCCATTTTAATCGCTGATGCTACCCATACCATGAGTGATGTTTGGGTGACAATCTCCGTTATTGGTGGTTTAATTGGTGTGTGGCTGGGTTATCAGTGGTTAGATGTAGCACTAGCTTTCCCAGTAGCTTTACTGGTATTTTGGAGTGGTTGGTCAGTTCTAACCGAGAATTTGCCCTGGCTTGTGGATCAAATGGCCATAGCCCCGGAAACTATTCATACAATTGCAGTTTCTGTCCCCGGTGTCCTTAACTGTCATGATATCGCTTCCCGTGGTGTCATTGGTCGTCAAGTGTTTATAGAAATGCACTTAATTGTTGATGCACCAGATGTAGAAACGGCTCACAATATCACAGAGGAAGTTGAAAAACAACTAGAACAACGTTTTCATCCCGTCAGGATTTTAATTCATGTTGAGCCACCTGCATATCAATCTGAGCGCATCACCTTTGAAGCCGAACAAACCTAATTTGGTAGCAAATAATTTTATTTTTCCAACCGCACCGCATACCACTGTAAATATTCTCCAGGCCCCACATCTAAATTACAACTTGTATCCAGCAAGTATTGTGCTTGTTCGCTAACAGACTCAAATTTTTGCACATCCAATGGTAAATCCGCGAATGCAATTTGTGATAAAGTTTTTTCCAGCTTGATTAATAATTCCGCCACTGTCAGAAATTGTTCTGGTTGATTTGTTTCCAAAACAACAAAATCGTCCTGCTGATACATTAATTGATTTGGCATTTTTAGTAATTAGTAATTTGGTAATTGGTAATTGGTAATTGGTAATTGGTAATTGGTAATTGGTAATTGGTAATTGGTAATTGGTAATTGGTGATAGTTTTACCACTGACAACTGACAACTGACAACTGACAACTGACAACTGACAACTGACAACTGACAACTGACAACTGACAACTGACAACGAACAACGAACAACTGTACGGGCGAAGCATTTGGAAGATAAATTATCGGTCATTGCCAAAAATAGTTCTCCAAATGCTTCGCCCCTACTGACAACGAACAACGAACAACTGACAACTGACAACTGACTAAGATGGATATACTGGCATTGTAAAATGAAACCATGCACCACCGTGGGGAGATGAATCTACCCAAATTTGACCGTAATGGGCGCGGATAATACGTTGACATAAACAAAGACCAATTCCATATCCATCTGTACTTTGATCACGTTGGAGACGGAAAAGATTCTCAAAAATGCGATCGCGGTTTTCTTCGGGAATACCAGGGCCTGTATCACCAATCGTAAATTGCACTTTTTGGCTAGTGCGATGGAGTCCCGCTACAGTAATTATGCCACCAGCAGGTGTATATTTGATGGCGTTATCTAAAAGATTAACCAGGACTTGCCGAATGCGTTCAGGATCAGCATATACATAGGGTAAATCTTGGGGAATATCTGTTTCTACCGTTTGAGATTTAGCAATATAGCGATCGCTCAATTCCTCTAATACCTGTAAACAAATTTCCCCTAATTGTAACTTTTGTGGTACGATTGGCAATTCTGTATCGTCACCCCGCCCAGCTTGTAACAAATCAGCAATCATCCGATCAATGATCTTGGTTTGCGTCCGAGCCTGTTTTAATAAATGTATAGCCAAACCAGATTTCAGCCGTTGAAATCCCCCTGTATCTGGATTGTAATTAGATTGAAGAGTTTCAATAGCGATCGCCGCAGCCGTGAGAGGATTACGGAGATCATGTGCTAAAATCGCAATTACTCGGTCTTTAAACAGTAGCTGTTCTTGCAGTCTCTCCTTTTCCTGCTTCAGACGAAAAATTTCATCCCCTAGTTGAATTGCCTCGGCCGAAGTAGCAACAGAATGAATGGTAGATTTAGGCGAAATCACCTGACTCTTTTCATCCAAACATTCCTGTTTATCTGCCTGTAATTTCAAAAAAGTGCCAACAGCGTGTTGCCAACGCGGCCACCAAATTTTTAATTGGGGAATAATATTAGTACCAGCAATAGTTTGTTGAGGTTCGGGATGAATCTTAACTAGAGCAGGGGTTGCTACTAACTTAAAATGTTCCGCTAAATAGGGTTGTTGTCCAACATCAATAATTTGTAGTTCAAAACTATACCCAGCCTCTAATTCTTTTAAATAAACCCGAATTTGCTGCACTTGTTGACGAGACTGAGGCCGTCCATCAACAAATAGCAATAACTGGAGAGGAGCTTCAGCATAAATAGGCTGATCCTGGGAAACTTGCATGACATCTTGTTTCAGCACTGGTAACAACCTGGGGACGCTTTACATAGAGTAAAATGGACTAACGTTGCTTAATGGCCGTTGTTTTTCTAATTTAATATCTATTTTAGATTCTTCCTACTCCAATTCGATCTAGGTTTTTGGGTGGAAACGGATTTTTTCGGAATTTTGCTGCCATTTGCTCTTACTTTTACAGCTACTAGGCTTCTAGTCAGGAATTGTTGAACCTATCGTCACCTCCTTTAGCAATTATTTACAGAACCCAAAAAATAGCCCTAGTAGTTTGTCAAGATAAAAATGATGGACTGTAGTGTGAGCGTCTCGCTCACGCGGGGAAGATGCTCTAGTGTGAAAGCATTAAATCATCTCTAAGCCGTCCATCAATTCTTACAAACAGCCGCAGAGTTGCCTTATTCCCAGCTTACCACTTCAAACCATTGGCGAAAACTTTCTATCAATTCCTCAAAACCTATAGTCGCCGCTTTTGGCGTTGCAAAGCAATATTTTATTAACCACAAAAAGTATAAATTTAGACTATATTATCATTTACGTAACTGGCACATTGGTAGGGTGCGTCAGACCGCATAAATCCTGCAAATAAACAAATTATTGATATCTGACGCACCCTACAGTTGTATTGCATCCAACCGATAACCGCTATAGACGTTCTTGAAAATAAAGCCGATATAAATCACAAAGACATTGTACTTCATTTCCTTTAAATTCGATTAACCCCAAACTGCGTAATTTTAAAGCTTGCGTAGAATCTATTTGAATAGGAATATCACTATTAATTACTTGCTGCATTGCTGTTTTTAATAAGTCATCTTTTTCTAATTCTGAAAGATAGAAATTTAAAAACTTGCCATAAGGACTTTGATTAGTGGGGGCAATTTCCAGAAATTTTGATAAAGTGAAATTACCCTTAGCAATTTCACCAAGTGCAGTTGTTAATAAATAAGGATGACCATCAATCATTTCTTTTAATTGGTTTATTTCTGTATCTGAAAAACTTAAACTGTATTGTTTAACTAATTCCTTTATTTGTGTAGTGTTAAATTCCCCGATTTCCACAGATAAACCCACATTAAAAGGAGATTGATTAAGATTTATAGAAGTATCAACTTCTTGAGAATGGGCAATTACTAACCGTAAATTTTGCCAAATTTCTTCTGTTTTTGCCTTTTCGTGCCAAGCTCTTAATAAAGCAGAAAATTGTTGAGTAATTTCAGGATAAGGGAAAATTTCATCAATATTATCTAAACCTAATACTAAGGGACTATCAATAGCTGGTAAAATATATTTTTTTAAATAATTAGTGCAGTTATCTTGATTACCAAGACGACTACTCCAAGATTTCTCTATTTGGTCTTCTATTCCTAACTCTAAACTCAGAATTGCACAAAACCGCTGTAAAAAAGTTTTGAGGTCAGTCAGATTTTCCTGACTCCATAAATTAATAGAAACTGTCCGATATCTTTTTTGTTTAACATAATCAAAAATGCGACTCATCAAATATGTCTTACCCATTTTGCGCGGAGATTTAATGCGGATTAATGCCCCTGGTTGTACAATATTTTGATAACAGTTATTTTCAATTTCTGGACGTTGGATATAAAAAGAAGAAATATTTATTGGATTATTTTCTGGTGGTTTAGGAATAGTTAACAACTGTTCTTTAATAAACCGACTCACACCTTTATAAACTAAATTATCCGGTGATTTTGGCTTAGTGATAGAAATATGATCATCATCTGTTGCGGTAGGTTGCACATCTTTAATACCTGGGTTAGCACTATCTGGATCTACAACTAAAACTATTTTAGTCGGTTTTGTTTCATAATAAACTTTTGTAGTAATTGCCATTGCATCAACATTTTGCCGATACCATTCATTCAGTTGACGCAATTGAGGAAGATGGGATTTTAGTTCATCAACACTAACAGTAGTTCGTGCCAGAGTACCAATATTATTAATTAAATTAGCTAAATGAGAACCAGTATGAGGAGTGGATAAAAAAACAATACCTTTAGTTTGTTTAATAACTGATTGTCTATTAAAAGTTTGAGCATTTCTTAGCATTTCTTTGACTAATAAACCACCCATACTGTGAGTAACAAATATAATTGGATATTTGCCAATATCATTAACTGCTAAATATTCTAATAAATTACTAGCACGATCAAAAAGTGGCATTGTTGCACCTTTCCATTCAAAGGGTGCAGCATTATAACCAAAAGACCAAATTCCTAAATCTGGTCTTTCTTGTGCCAGCCACATTAACCAGAAGTTATCATCATTTGCTAATTCTTGAGGATGCCAAGTTGACCTTGCGTGACCACCTAAACCGTGAACAAAAATTATATCTCCCTTGCGTTGGAGGTTTTCACATCCTGAGATTTTGATTAAACCTGTGATTTCTGTGGGTTTCGGTTGTGGGGTTTTACCGAATAATTTACCAAGAAAGCTGAAAACCATACTAATAAAGACAATTAGTTTATCAGTAATGAATTATATCTTACTTTTGGTATAAAACAAACAAAACCCAAGATTTTATCTACCATCCTTGCTAAGAGGTTGTTTGAAAAGTATTATATGAAACCCATAATTTCCAAAAACCTAACCCCCCTTCCCCCCTTCCCTACAAGGGAATGGGGTTTTTAAAGCCTCTCCCCTGGTAGGGGAGAGGTTTGGAGAGAGGTCTGTTTCCACATTAAAAACTTTTAAAACATCCTCTAAGAGATACTTCGTAAGTTTACTCACATATTCCCCAAAAGTGATCGTTGACAACAATCACTCAGATTCCTCACCTCGATAAGATTGGCGACTGTGGCGAACATGAAGAATTGCGACAACATCTTCCATGACTACAAACAAAACTCGATATTTTCTTTTTTTTCCGATCCATATTTGCCGAACCTCACAACCAATAACTTTGGATTCTGGTGCTTTGCTACAGCGATTAGGAAAGTTTTGTAATGATGCGATAGTATCTTGAAATTCATAGTACCAATTATTTGCCATTTCAGGACTCAGATTATCGCACATCCAACGATAGGAAGTTTCTATTTCTTGAAAGGCTGTAGGTTGAATAATAACTTGATAATTCATGAACGAGGCGGAATATTAAATTTGTCTTCTAGACTTGCTAATGCCTCCTCGACAGGAATTCCTTGACCTTGCTCAAACTCATCTAGTCCTTTACGAATACCTACTATTGCTTCAAGGTAATCAATTCGCTCTAAGAGTTCTTGATATATGCTTGAGGGATGTTTTGAATCTGTTTTCAGTGATTGCAAAAAACTAAATAAATCCTCTAGGATTTCATTGGGGGTGTTGTCAATTTCTTGTAAGAGCAATTCTTTGATAGTCATTACTGTTAATCGCCAAATTTACATTTCTATTAGCTATTCTAAATCATTCATGAGAAATTGAACAAGCTCTCTACATTCTCTAGAAACGATATCTTCGGTTAGATTCGCTTATGCAGCATTGATAAAATTTTGTGCTAGTTCAATGTTATTTTCTGCATAAAATTTGACGGCTTCTGAGTATTCTGTTAAAGCCGCAGGATGAAAGTTATATTTCATTTTTCTAAAATTTGTCTGACTTGAGTTAAAGCTAATTCTCCAGGAATTAACTCAACGGTATGATTATGAATTTCGTCACGGCGTTTTTTAGCTTCTATATTCCATAGATTTTGGGTGTTCTCATCAATATCAGATTCTAGACTTTCCATGAGTTTTTCCACTAAAAATACTCTGGTAGCATTGGGTAAAGATAAGGCTTCTTGAATTAATTCTTCGACTGATAGCATAATGATTGATTCCAGTAAAAGGTAGCTGTCATCTAATGCCACGACCAAAGCGCGACTCAATACCAGGATACAGTTATCATATTACCACGAGATTGTGTTATAATTCTACTAGCTACCTAATTCTTAACATTATTGCCTTATGAACCAACCCATTCCTACAATTAATACACGACTGCTTGACTCTCTTTCTCAAATTATCCTTGCACTTTCTCAAGAAGAATATCAAATCTTAGTAGAAAAAATTCAACACTCTCGACTAACTGAACACCAGAAAACACAAAATATTGAATCCTTAAAACAGGATATAGCCGCAGGTATTCAACAACTCCAAAACGGTGAATACACAGAATACGATGAAAATAATTTATCTACTCTCATAACTTCAATTAAAGAACGAGGTCGGGAACGTTTACAAGGAGAAATATCTGAATGAATCACTTTCGGATTTCAAAACTAGCAGAAAAAGATTTAGAAGATATTTGGATTTATCTCGGTCAACAAAATGAAATATTAGCAGACCAAAAAATCGCACAAATTTTTGATAAATTTCCGATGTTAGCTCAATTTCCTAATATGGGAACGAAAAGAGACGAACTACAAACAGGAATTCGTAGTTTTCCTGTTAAGCCATATATTATATTCTATACTCAAGATTCTGCAAGTTTAGAAATTGTCAGAATTTTTCATCAATCTAGAGACATAAAAAATCAATTTTCAGAGCATGATATATAGGAATCGTACCTAACTCCATCATCTTTTCACTTTTGACTGAGACCTGACTTGGACGGTAAATACCTGCTATACAAATCTTAACAATGATCTGAAAGTCTCTGAAAGCCTTATCTGCTACAAGTAATCAACAAAAAATAAAAAAGTCACATAAAAGTCATTCAAGATATTTGAGCTATTCATAGATTCCCCACCACTATGCCACCACGGTATCGTACCATATAGCCTAAATGTATCTAAATCTTTCATTTCTAACCACCCTAATTCTTCATATTTTCTATAATGCGTCTTGTCTGTCCAACCTAATTTATCGGCAAAATTATGCCATGTTTCGCCAATTATAAATTCATCCCATTTCAATTCTTCCTCCTCGCAATCATAATCTAAAGAATTGCGTGTTTCCAGATATATTCTTCTTTGAACACTATAACCAAAATGCCCTTGAGAGTTCTTTACCCAGAGGTAATCTAATTGTTTTAAATCATTACAGTTAAAATTTTTAATATCGTTTAATTCTAAATAACCTTCTTTTTCTCTTTTAGCTAAAACAAGAATAAATTGCCAATTTTTCTGATCTGCTTCTTGCCATCTTTTCTCCTGCATTAAGTAATCTAGTTCGTTTAATAGATGTTTCTTTAATAATTCATAATAACCTGTATTTGAGTTATTTAATTCTTTTAGTTTAAAACAAAGATTAGCAACTATATCAACATTTACATTGTAGAGGATATTTAGGTCTAATTTAAACAAATCAATATCGAATCTTATATGGTATTTTAAAATCTCATATTTTTCTAATGCTATTTTATAGTAATCTGAGGATTTATTTTGATCTTCTTCTAGATTACCTTTAATATAATAAATATAAATTAAAGTAGCCAAATAGCTGGATTCATTGTGATTAAGTTTATTTTCTTTTGGTAATTTTTCAAAACTTTTATCAAAATCTTCTTTGAGTTTTTTGTATTTTTGTTCTTGACTTGAGAATTTATCTTGTGAATTATCTAATAAGTATTGATACCCTAAAACTATACAACCATTTAACACAGCACTTTTCATGTTTTGATTTTTAATTTTTTCTTGTAACACTAACCCAGCAACATTTAAAAATTGATTAGCTTCATTTACTTTATTATCTTGTTGAAGTTGAGAAGCAACTGCTGCTAACTCTCTGATTTTAGCAATTTCTTTCCTGACTATCTCTAACTGTCTATCTGCTTCTTGTTTAGCTTCAGCTTCAATTTTTATCGCTTTTTCTTCTTGTTCCTGGGTACGACTAGCTGCTAAAAATTCCTTATCTTCAAAACCTAAACTTTTATCCTTTACCCAAACTTCTGCTTCTGCTAAAGCTTCCCCTCGCAATAATCGAGATTTATCCTGTTTACCTGATAACAACCACTGTCGAAAATTCTCTGCATAAGGACGTAAACTAGCTAAAGTTTTTTCAATCCATAAACCATCAAAAATCGTCTGATAAATCTGATTATAAACTTTTAATTTACCATTCTTTTTAACAACAATTCCCGCTAACTGTAAATCACTTTGTTCAATACTATTATCAGTATCAATTCCTTGTGAATGCCAAATTTGTTGATATAAATCTAATAAATACGCTGCCTTATTTTCATCTCTTTTTAATATTCTATCTCGAATGGTTCTAAAATGTTCGGGTTCATCTTGAGCTTCCCAATTTTTAATTACTCTATTTTTAACTAAATTTTCCACAAAACTAGCTTCTTCTCCCGTCGGAATTTCATCTTTAGATTCACAAATAAAATTACAAACTTTCTGAGTTAAAAATGGCTGTCCTCCCGTCCAATCTAAAACCGCTTTGAGTACAGTTTCAGGATTTTTAGTTTGGTGAGAAAATCCGGTTATTAAAGGTAAAGCTTCTGCAAATTCAAAACCTGTTAATTCAATCCCTTTACCAATATTAAAAGGAGTCCGTTTTTTATCTTGAATTAATTCTGATGGTGTAGCAACTCCCAACAATACAAAGTTAATACGGTTATATTCAGAATTGTCAACTCTTTGATTAAAAAAGGCACGAATTAAAGCAAAGAAATCATCAACAGGAAAATCTAAACTGAGAATACTATCAATTTCATCAATAAAAATTACTATTTGTGTAGAAACTAATTTTAATACTTTATCAATAAATTTACCAAAAACCTGTACATTAGAAAGTCGTTTATTTTCTTCCCATAAAGCATCTAAATCAAATTTATCTTCTAATTTTAAACTTTCAGAAATATTATTAATAATGCCATTATACCATTGTTCAGAATTTAGCCCTGATGTGCCAATAGCAGTTAAATCAATAGCCACACAAGCAATTTCTTCAAATTGTAATCTTTGCATAGTGCGAACTCGCAAACTTGATTTACCCATTTGTCGAGAGTTCAAGACAAAACAAAACTCTCCCGCTTTCACGGCTTGATATAAATCCTCATCTGCTTTGCGTGTGACGTAGGTGGGTGCATTTGGAGGAAGACTACCACCAAATTGATATTGATAATTTTGGGAAGTCATGGTTTTATAATCAATGGATAATAGTAGAGATGTTCCATAAAAAGTCTCTAAAAAACTTCTAGGATATGCACATTTAATTTATAGAGATGTCTAATAACGTAAGTTGCTAGTTAGGGAAATTGTCAAAAATGGCTAACGCCACGCTTCGCTATCAGGATTTACAGGATTTAAGGATGAACAGGATTAAGACTGATATTTTATCACCAATTACCAGCTTTAACTAGATAACTAGCAACTTGGGTTGATAACTAGGATACATGAAACACATAGATGTGTAAAGGTTTAGCTTAACCGACAGAAGCCCCACGTCTGACCCGATAGGGCAGCGGGGGATGAATGGCGCGTGAATTGACGACGGTTTTCCGACCAACGCGACAGCAAGGAAGGAAAACATGGAGACAATTCCCAAAATTTGTGTTATGAATTGAATATCTCGGCAAGGCGAGAGAATAGCGATAACCAAGCTAGATACATGATCATTTTTGTTGATTAACCTTGATTTTGCCTTTGGAACGAGGGGTCAGCCTATCGCCTTAACATCAGTCTTGTTGTTCTCGAAGAGCAAAAAGCTGTTAACTGGGTAGGAAGCCTATACTTACCCGCAAGGGAAGTGTAGGTAGTTCACGCTAAAAACGCATCCCTTCTTCCAGTGAGAGAAAAAATAAACCAAAAACAGTCGGTTTTAACCGACTTTAACTTTAAGACAGGGAATTTACTCCCTGGCTGACTACCAAGCCCCAAAAATGCTAGTGTAGAAGGTGAAAATCAATTTGTGATTTCTTTGTGTTTTCCCGTAACTACCCCGCTGTATTCCTGAGTTTTGCTGTTCTACTATCCTTAACAGCCTGTGCTAACAGTCAATCTGCTAAAAACCTAGAACAATCATTAGCGGCTGACCCTCAGTTGCAAAATAATCCTGTTCCCTTTGGCAAACCTCAGAGTCAGCAAATAACACCAAACCCCAACACATCAACAATTAAATTACCGGCTGATTTTCCCGCAGATATACCCATTTATCCCAACGCCAAACTAGAGGAAGTTACACCAGCTAATTCCGAAAATAAAATATCAATTCGGTGGCAAAGTGCAGATCCTAGTAATATAATCACCAGCTTTTACCGCCAGCAATTTCAGGCTAAAAACTGGCAAATTGTCCAACAGCCTCAAGATGATGTAGATGGGACTTTTTCCGCCAAACGCAATGATCTACTCATCAATGTTACAATTAAACCACAAACAGTTACCAAAGCTGAACCCAATCAACCGCAAACTGCTACTAAATTAGTAATTGAATATTCATCTAATTCTAAGGACACATCAACTAACCCAGTTATACCATCAGATAATTCTGAATTTATCGGTCCAGTATTACCTAATAGCAATAATAGCAACGTAGTAACTCAGCCAACCCTACAGCCAACCACCCAACCGGAAACCTTAACAACTCAGGAATTCAGTGATATTCAGAAAGCACCACCCGAATGGCGCTCTCATATTCAAGATTTAGCTACATTGGGTGTATTATCTATCGAACCGAAAACAACCGAATTTCTTCCTGATAAAATTATCACCCGTCGGGAATATGCCCGCTGGTTAGTTGCAGCTAATAATGCCATGTATGCGAATAATCCAGCCAAACAAATCCGGTTAGCATCCCCCAGCACCCAACCAGCTTTTAGAGACATCTTAACCAAAGATCCTGATTTTCCAGTCATTCAGGGATTAGCAGAAGCTGGTTTAATTCCCAGTGCTTTATCTGGAGATGCCACAGCGGTTTTATTCCGTCCTGATGCACCCTTGACACGAGAACAATTAATCCTCTGGAAAGTTCCTTTAGATACTCGCCAAGCCTTACCCGCAGCCAATTTGGAAGCCGTTAAACAAACTTGGGGTTTTCAAGATGCAGGTAACATTGAACCGAAAGCATTAAAAGCAGTTTTAGCAGACTTCCAAAATGCTGAACAATCAAATATTCGCCGAGTTTTTGGTTATACAACCTTATTTCAACCCAAGAAACCTGTAACTCGTGCTGAAGCTAGTGCAGCTTTATGGTATTTCGGTACTCAAGGCGAAGGAATATCAGCAACGGAAGCTTTAAAGCTGAAAAGGTGAATTTTATTTTAGATGAAATAAACATTCGACAGGCCGAATAGCCTGTCATATTTACTTGCTAATTCTTGACTTTACTTTTCGGGTTTAGTCGTTGGTGTGGCTGTTGGTTTAGTCGTTGGTGTGGCCGTTGGTTTAACTGTAGGTGTAGCCGTTGGTTTAACTGTTGGTTTAACTGTTGGTTTAGCCGTTGGTTTAACTGTTGGTGTGGCTGTTGGTTTAGCCGTTGGTTTAGCCGTTGGTTTAGCCGTTGGTTTAGCCGTTGGTTTAGCCGTTGGTTTAGCCGTTGGTGTAGCTGTTGGTGTTGGTTTATCAATGATGTTCTTAACTTCTTCATTTAGTTTTTGGCGAAGTCGTAAATCAGCAATCCCAGTTTCTGAGAGTTGATGTTTTTTCTGATACTCCTTTACCAACTCTTCTAACTGGGGACTGTAGAATTGATCACGGGGAAGTAGAGTTTTTGGTTTAAGTACAGTATTCAAATTAGCTTGCAGAATTTCGACGATCTTCGCGGCTTGATCTTGGGTTTTGGGGCCTACTTTCCCGTCCACCTTTAACTTGTAGCCTGTTTGAAATTGATTGATAGCCTTTTTAGTTTCCTCATCAGTCAGAGGATCTTTGGTAACTTTAACGTTATAACCCAACCCCCGTAACACAGATCGGAATTCGTCCGGCGTATAGTTGCGCTGACGGGCTGCAAAAGCTATGTCTGAAGCTACAACACTAGCTACTACCATACAGGTTAAAGCTATAGTTACTCTAGATTTGTCGAAACTACACCACATCATAAAAACTCCTTGGGATTAAATCCTTGATATTAAGAGACTAACAGGTAATTTTGAAGTTTTTTTAACCTACCTTTGGGGGTTAAAGTCCCCTGCTTCTACAAGCAGCGGGTTTTGCGTCGGGGTAAAATCCCCGTTGCAAAACGTAATTCTAAATTCTAAATTCTAAATTCTGCATTCTTTTAACCTCTGGCTTCATAATTAATGATTAATTCTGATTAATTTGACTTTGATTGATTATTAATGGGTATAAGAAAAATTACTATTCGACATCTGCTAATAGTCTCAATTCTGAAAAATCTGTGTTGCTACTTGTTTATACCAACATACTTTAATTTTAGCAATATTTAGTCACTCCTCAACCTACCTAAAACTGGGTTTCAAACTGATGCTACTGTATTTCATAAACCCACAATTTACCACATATAAGAAACCATGAGTAAATTAAAAAATTACCAGCGAAAAAACCTATGGTTTGAAAGAGTAATGGCAATTACCGCCACTGCTAACTTAGTATTAGTTTTCTTTGATTTAAGTTACGTACCTTGGCGAGATTTTTACTTCCGCAGACTTCCTGAACTAACTCGCTTATACGATTCAATTAAAGGTATTGAACCTCATCGTGATACAAAAAAATATTTAGAAGCAGTAGCTAGATTGGAAGTACAGGTAACTCAAACAGGCTTAATCTCACCGCAAGTCAAAGCCAAATTAGCAGACCTTCGTTTTCTCAGCAAAGAAATGATTGAAACTAATCCTTTTGCCGGTGCGGGGAAAAGTGGAACTCTAGAAAAAATCAAAAACCGAATGCGGGAACGCGTCAGTAAAGAATCTGCAAAAGGTGCATTTAATACTTTTTGGAGTCAAGAGTATTTATCTAAACATGGTTGGAATCAGGAAATAGACTTTTTCAACCAGAAAATTCGTCCGGGAATTGCCAAAAACTATTATCGTAAAATCGGTGAAAATGGGGAATTTTTGAATGATTTTTGGATAATTGATTTACCATTTGTCGTTTTATTTGCTATAGAATTATTAGGACGTACTTTCTTCATCAAACGTAGATATAGTCATTTAAGTTGGTTAGAAGCAATTCTCTGGCGGTGGTATGATCTATTATTACTAATACCAATTTGGCAATGGTTACGAGTCATCCCAGTAACCATAAGACTAGATCAAGCCAAATTAGTTGATTTTTATGTAATTAGACGGCAAATTCATCAAGGTATTCTTGCCAATTTTGCCGAAGAAATTACAGAAATTGTTGTAGTTCAAGTAATTAATCAATTTCAAGGTTCAATTCAACGAGGTGAAATTACTCGTTGGTTATTAGAATCAGAAAATGTGCGTTCTTACATAGATATTAATAATATCAATGAAGTCGAAGCAATTACTGGATTGTTAATTAAAACTCTTGTTAATCAAGTATTACCAAAAATCCAACCAGAAGTAAATGCCATTTTGTGCCATAGTATTGAAATCGCTTGTCAGCAATTACCAGGCTATAGTAATATCCGCATCATACCAGGATTAGGTAAAGCCCAAACACAAATTAGTGAACAACTAGCTACCCAAATCACTAATAATATCTATGCTGCTTTAGCTAGTACCATCAAAGATCCTGTCGCGGCAAAACTTTCCACTCAGCTAATAGAAAAATTTACAACTTCATTCACTTCAGAAATTCAGAAAAAACAAGTTCTGGTAGAAATTCAAAGTTTGTTAAATGACTTTTTAGAAGAAGTTAAAATTAACTACATTCAACGTTTATCCCAAGAGGATATAGATAAAATTTTGGAAGAAACTAGAAAAATGCGAACGGAATCATCCAGCAGTTTATCTATTCGTCAATAAAACATTAGCCAATAGATAGATGAAAATTATCAGAATTTTTGCCAACCTGGAATCAATAGGCATCCCAAAGCATTTCTGATAGCTTGCGTGGCGTAGCCATACAATATTAAGTGTAGGGTGGGCATTGCCCACTAAAACCTGTCTAGATTGGTGTTTTCCACCCTAGGTATATTTCAAAAATCAAATAGGATTCCTATAGACATAGTTATCATTTATTAAAACCATGAATAAAATCATAGATGGGGATATTAATCAGATTGATATCAAATTATTTTTGGAAGAGATAATTCCCGCACAAGCAGAAACTTTATGTGGTGGTTATTGTCAATCATCACAGGATGATCGAGATGCGTACATGAATGATATTGCTGAGATTATCAATAATGCCAAAAAACAAACTCAAGGTGTAGATGATAAACGCAGTAATCAGAAGATTAATACCATAGATAAGTCCAAAAAAACTTACCTAAATGGAATAGAGATACCCCGCAAAGGAAAAACCGTAGTTATATCTTTTTGAAGTTAAAGTTAGGGTATCCCCTCAATCCCCCCGCTGCGGGGGGATGAAAAGGATAAACTTTTGATATTGGAGGGGGTTGGGCTTGGGGTTCTTGTACCTCATAACACCGCAAAGTGCTGTAAAGCTTACAATCCTCAGATTTCTCAAGATATCCTAACAAATTCCTAAAATGCTTGTGCAATTTGCCTTTTAAATTTTGAGTTTTGTATCTCTTCCGGCAATCATAGGCTCTATAATAAAATGGTTTAATCTGTCACCTCTTCCCTAATATGACAACCAGCGCAACTATAAACAAAGTGGACTACCTCCGCATCAGTTTAATTGATCGCTGCAACTTTCGTTGTCAATACTGTATGCCAGAAGGCGCAGAACTGGACTATATTGTCAAACAGCAATTATTAACTGATGAAGAACTGCTTACCCTCATTCAAGAAGTATTTATCCCCGTCGGATTTACCCGCTTTCGCTTAACCGGTGGAGAACCTTTACTCCGTCCCCATATAGTTGATTTAGTCGCCAAAATTGCTCATCTTCCCCAAACCGAAGATTTATCAATGACTACAAACGGGTTTTTACTCGCTCCTATTGCCCAAAATCTCTATAATGCAGGTTTACGAAGAATTAATATTAGCTTAGATTCTCTAGATCCACATATATTTGCAGAAATTATCGGTAATCATGGACGTGGACGCTGGCAACAAGTATGGCAAGGTATTCAAATCGCGTATAATGTGGGATTTGACCCATTAAAATTAAATGTAGTCGTCATTCCCGGCGTTAATGACCATGAAATTTTAGATTTAGCAGCTTTAACCATTGATAAACAATGGCACGTCCGATTTATTGAATTTATGCCCATTGGCAACGGAGACTTATTTAGCGATCGCGGTTGGGTATCTTCCGCCGATTTACGTCAATCCATCCGTGGGCGTTGGGGCTTGACAGAATCCCAAGTTCGTGGTAATGGACCGGCTGATGTATTTCAAATTCCTGGGGCTAAAGGCACAATAGGATTTATTAGCCAAATGTCAGAATGTTTTTGCGATCGCTGTAACCGGATGCGTCTGAGCGCCGATGGTTGGCTACGTCCCTGCTTATTAAACGAAACAGGTCAAATTGATTTAAAAACCGCCTTACGTGCTGGTATTAGCACCACCGATTTACAAGCACAAGTCAGACAAATATTAAATATCAAATCAGAAATAAACTTTAAGCAACGCGACCCTGGTACTGTCGGCACGTACACCCGTACCATGTCGCAGATTGGCGGTTAGTCATTAGTCAGTTGTTCGTTGTTTAATAACCACTAACTACTGACCACTGACTACTGACTACTGACTACTACGCTTGACGTGAGTAGTATTCCACCACAAGTAGTTCATTAACTTGTAGAGCTACCCATTCCCGTTCAATCACACTATTGACCTTACCAGACAACTTAGTTTTATCAAACTCTAGATGACTAGGAAGGTTAGCTAAACCGGGATATTGCAAGTTAGCTTCCACCAACTTCTTAGAAGCTTCTCTGTTTCTCACAGCGACTTCTTCACCAGGACGGCACTGATAGCTGGCAATATCTACTGGTTTGCCATTAACAGTGACATGACCGTGATTTACCAATTGACGGGCGGCTGGAATTGTGGGAGCCATACCCATGCGGAAAACCGTATTATCCAGGCGCATTTCTAACAATTGCAGCAACACCTGTCCAGTAGAACCAGCAACTCGTCTGGCTTTACGAACATAACGGAGCATTTGTTTTTCAGTTAAACCGTAGTTCATGCGGAGCTTTTGCTTTTCCTCTAAACGGATAGCATACTCAGAGCGCTTCTTACGGTTTTGACCATGTTGTCCGGGGGGATAAGCACGTCTAGCACTCTTCCGAGTTAAGCCTGGTAATTCGCCTAAACGACGGACAATTCTGAGGCGGGGTCCTCTATATCGGGACATGAGTTTCCTTAATTTAATCCTTCTAAAATTTTATTCAGACCTACCATTATGGCATAGTTCCCAAAAGCATAGACATTTTATAGCTAAATTGCCTTTTATTTACCGCTAATATTCACAAGAAATCAATCCGTTGAATTCACCAATTTTCGGTGGATTTCTGGGGAAAAGCACCGACATTCCTGGATGGTAGAAGATTGGGACTAAGTTCTACGGTAGCATAACCTTGGTGGAATCGAAAACGGTTATCTTAAAAAGCGAAAAAAAATGAGTAACTTTGGGAACAAACAAACCAATTATTTCTTCAGAGGATTTACAGCATCATTGATAACTATAGGTGGATTACTAGCCAGTAGTTTACCTACTATGGCTGTTACCGATTCCTACGAAAATGACTATCGGGTTTGTGCTGCTCAACTTTTGAGCGTGGGTATCACAGCTAAACCGGCATCTCAAAGTTGTGCCGCTACACTCCAACCACGAGAGTTATCCTCATGTGTAGCAAAAATTCATAAGCTTACACAAATCACACCTGTGGATGCCCTTTCTTCCTGTCGTCAGGCTCGTATTCCACAGGATCTAGCAACCTGTGTAGTTAGCATTAGTAAAAGTTATCAGGGTTCAGAAAATTCAGCTACTTTAACATCCTGTGGTCGCAGTTTGTTACCAGTAACCTTTGCTGATTGTGTAGTTGGTTTACGTCGAGAAATTGATTTAAGTCCTACTCAAGCATTAAATACTTGTATTGATGCCAGTGAAGGATCTAGCGGTTTCGGCGCGGTGTCTACAAAGCCATTGGGTTCTAACTCCCAGCAATAGACTTTCGCTTTAGCCCCTCAACTCCCATGAGTAAATAGATTCATAACGGTAGGGCTGGTAAGTATGCCACCCTACCCAACATAAAAATTTTGTTTTCTATTCATCTTTATTACCAACAACCATTTGTAAGATCATCGGTATTCCGCCTTCTTGGTGATATTTATCTCCCCAAGAACGAATGATTTCGTCTAGTTCCTCCATTGCTGGCTCAATCCAATCCGGCGGAATATCCAGTTCTTCCACAGCCCGCATCGTGTTTGGTTTACGCTCTGCCCAATATTTCATCATCCGGAAATACCGAGCCGTATCCTCTACCATTGTGTACGTGCGCTCTTGATCATCGGCTGGAGCATAGAACGGACGAGTGAGAGCATAAAAGGGCATTCCCCAGGGACAATCAATGCGTGTTACCGTTCCTGAATACAATAGCCGACGCTTGATGTGTTCCGCTAATGCTTCACTCAATGGCATCTGATGATTAGCAGGTAATTCTTCCTGCGATCGCTTATGGAGAAAGTCAATTAACTCCATAAATTCAAATGAGGTAACTAACTTGGCATCAGGAAGATTGTCTGGCAGCTTTTGCTCAATTTGTTTTTTCTCTTCACCGGTCAAATTCGTACCGGGGACGCGGGATCTTCCCGGTATCCAAGGATATTTTTCCATCCAGACATAGGGAAGTTGAATCAGATAGCGCGGTTCTTGGGAACCCAGCATTTTGAGAAGTTTGCCTTCAGTTAAAGCCAGTCTTACTTCTTCAACAATGATTTTCACTCGTTTCGGCTCAAGGTGGTGCAAATGCCCAGTCATTCTCAGGTTTTGCCCCTGCTCTAGATAGGTCATGTAAATTGCACACTTGGCTGCTGTTGCGGCTGCATCTAGAAATGCTCCATGCCTGTGGCCACTTGTCCGCATGGCACTGAAGGCAAGATAAAGCATGATCTGATCCATCGCACTAGGTCCAAGACGCTTGATCAGATCGATGTCGTTGGTCATATTCTACAGACGGATAAATGGCTTGTTTACAGGTGTGATATTCAAATCAAACTACGAATTATACACCCAGTTGGATACAAATATTTTTAATCTAAACCTAAAATTACTGTTTGACTCGGGAATTTTTAGGTGATAAATGTTGGGGGTGTAAATTGGCAGTTTCTCTCGTCAGACTAACTAACCCCCTCCCCTGGTATGACTCGAAGACTTTAGATACTCAGGGTGTTGGGATACAGGGGTATAGAGTAAGCAGGAGGAACGGCAGATGATTTGCATTTTGTATCTATCAAACCATTATAACTGCCTATTTCTGAAATATCTAGATATTTTTCTAAGAATTTTTCTGGAAATTTATTGCGGAGAAGTTTTAATACCACTTATGGCTGGTTAAAAGAATGCAGAATTTAGAATTTAGAATTTAGAATTACGTTTTGCAACGGGGATTTTACCCCGACGCAAAACCCGCTGCTTGTAGAAGCAGGGGACTTTAACCCCCAAAGGTAAGTTAAAAAAATTTTACTGATAAAAATCCAGACAA